>NZ_CALHIK010000139.1 GCF_938030785.1 uncultured Campylobacter sp. | reverse complement strand
CGAGGTAAAATTTGGATATGAAAAATTTTAAAAGAATTTTAAAAATTACCGCCTTTAGTTATAAGCGGCACGAGTAAAATTTTAATTACCTATCCGACTGGTTCTCGAAATACTCAAACGCATCGATTATGTCAAGATAAACGCCGTCAAAGCCCGCGTCCAAGATCTTTTTTTGATACGAGCCGTCGTTGCCCGTAATTATTTTTTGCCAATCCGCATCCCAGTATTTAACGACGTAATTTCCTTTCCAGTGCGGATTTTCCTCTGCAAGCCAGGCGGGCTTCCCCGTTTTCCAGCCGCCATTCCAATAATACCGGTAATCCTCCGCCTCCCCTATGCTCATATAGCAGATCACAAGCCGCTTTCCGCCGTTGCGTTTTGTTTTGAGCTCCCGTATTTCGGACGCAGTGTAGGCTTTTTCGAAGTGAAACAGATCCATTATTATGATATCGTAATCCGTATTTTTGAGCGCATCGATGAACTGCCGTTTTGTAGAAAATTTTTCGCTATTGATCAGATACAAAAAGTTTTCGGCGTCTGCAACCGTGTTTATATCTTTGCCGTTTGCGTTGTGCGGAATGTTTGGATACTTCGGAACGGCGGTCAGAGCTCGTTTATCCGCAGCAAAAGAAAGAAAGTCGTTTTCTTTGCTGCGCCGATACGAGGCGTCTACATCGCTCGCGGCGGAACAATAGTCTGTAACTAGCACCCGCACGCCGTTTTGCGCGTAGAGGCGGCAGAGTCTAAGCGCATATTCGCTTACGTCGGCGGAAGTGGGCTCATCGTCATCTGAGTATCCGTAAAAGAGCGACTCGGCGCCCACGGCCGAGACCTCGCGTAGGTAGCCCTGCTGCAGCTCGCCGCTAGCTGAGCCGTCCTCGGTAATGAGCTCAAGCCCGTTTTGCGGGATGACGATGAAATTTTTATCAAATTTCTTGCCGTATTGCGAGATAGCGATGACGAAGCGGCGCATCTCCTCGCGGTAGTCTATCGCGGATTTTGCTTCGCCTGCACGTTTTTCATTCGTGCTATTTTCAATCGCCGCGGCACAAAGGCATAAGACGAAAATCGCGGCCAGTGCGGATAAAATTTTACGCATAGCTCCTCTGTTTTTAAAATTTAGCGGTTAATTTCATATCCTTTTGCGAAGCGACAAAGCTCGTATCACAAAAACAAACCCCAAAAGCTCGCGCTGAAAATAAGCCGCTTTAAACCGTGCTCGCATCGGCAATGTCTCGCATCTTCGACAATCCTCTTCCGAGCGGTTCGCTTCTTGCATGAGCGATTGAGCGATAGCGTCGCCCTCAAACGACGATCAAGCCGCCCGCTTTAAAGCACTCGGCAGGCGCTCGTAGCGCGGCTTCATTCGATGACATTTGAATCTTTAAGTACGACGAGATGTTTTTTGCCGCCGAAACTTAGCACCACGGCGGTGTTTTCCTCATCGATGCTGCCGACGAAATCCACCTCGACGTCGCTAGACGGCAGGGCAGGCGCGCCTAAAATTTCATCTTGTAAAACCTTTTTAAACGTCAAAGTTCCCGCCTCTTTAGCGCCCAATTTCTCCTTTAGCTCGCTTGAAAATCCCTGCATTTCGGCTTTTTTGACGCTCGTATCGGCGGCGCCATTTTGATCCGTATCGCGCGAAATTTCATCGCCGAAAGCGCCGCTCTCATCGCTCAAAGTCTCGCGCTCGGAGCTTGGCTCCTTAAAATTTAGATCCTCGTCTTTGACGTCAAAGCTATCCTGAGAAATTTCATCAGAGCTCCTATCCGAAGGCTCGCTTTTAAATTTAGAGCTTTCCTCTTTGATCTCGGTTTGTGAAATTTCGTCGTAAAAATCATCATAGGCGCTCTTGGAGCTCTCGCCTGCAAATTTAGCGCCATTTTCCTCGTCCCAAAGATCTATGTCGTTAGAATTTTTAGAGTTCTCCGCTCCGCTAGGTTCCGAGGCCTGCTCTGCGTCGTCGTCGAAAACCCTCCACGTCTCATCGATACTTTTATGCGATTTGCGCGCTAGGACCTTGCGCACGAAAACGACCGCCGCGACGATGAAAAGGATCGCGACAAGCAGCGGCATGATCCAGCCCAGGCTGCTGCTTTTGCTGCTCGCCGCCTCGCCCCCCTCGCTTTTGACGCTCATTCTACTCTGATCGAAAGCGGGGTTTTTTACGCGCAAAACGAGTTTTAAATTTCCGTCTTGGGTAAGAGCGTCAACCAAAAGATTGGCTCCCGTTGGGAAGTTGATCTCGATATCCTTGCCCTTGGGCGCGATCGTAAAACTTTTGAGCACCTTTTGATTGGTGCGCATTTCGTTAAATTTCTCATCGCCGCCGAGCCCCTTTAAAATAAGGCTCATCGACTGCCCATCGACGCTGCGCACGATGTCGGGCTTGTATGCGGAGTCAAACGCCAAGACGATATCCACGCTATCGTCGTGGTTGAAAAGATCATATTGCATCAGATTGGCGCCGAGGCAAAAATTTGCGATTAAAATCAAAAATATCTTTTTCATACTCTTTCCGTTAATTAAAAAGTTCGGCGATCTTGTCTTGCAGCTCGTGCCCACCGTAGTTCGCGCATAAATTTACGATCGCAGTGCCGATGATAGCGCCGTCTGCGTATTCTTTAGTAGCGCGAACATCGCTAGAGTTGCGGATACCAAAGCCGATCGCTACGGGCAGATCGCTCATTTTTTTAAGATCTGCGACCATATTTTTAAGGCGCGAGATCGGAGTTTGCTTGCTTCCGGTCACGCCGATAGCGCCCACGCCGTAGATGAAGCCTCGTGCGCGGCCCAAAACTCGCGCGGCGCGGTGCTCGCTCGTAACGCTAATAAGCGGGATGAGCGCGATACCGAACTCCTCGCAAAGCGCGAAAATTTCTTCGTTTTCTTCATACGGCAGATCGGGGATTATTAGCCCGCTGATGCCGTAGCGCGCCGCCTGCGCTACAAACTCGCGCGCGCCGTAGGCAAAGATCACGTTGTAATAGACCAAAAACACGAGCGGCTTGCGCGTCTGCACCTCTTTTAAAATTTCAAATACCTTCTCCGCGTTTACGCCGTTTTGCACCGCGGAAAAGCTCGCCTTAAAAATTTCCGGGCCGTCTGCGAGCGGGTCGGAATACGGGATGCCGATCTCAAGCAGATCGATCGCGCTTTCGTCTAAATTTGACAAAAACTCCTTCGTATGCGCTGGGCTCGGATATCCCGCCACGATGTAGCCGATGTTCGCCTTTTTGCCCGCAAAGGCCGCTTTGATCTTATCCATAAATCGTTCCTTTTTTGTAATTCATCACGGTATCCATATCCTTATCGCCCCTGCCGCTTACGTTTACGACGATCGTTTTTTTGCCCTTTAGCTGCGGACAGAGCTTTTCTAAATACGCTAACGCGTGCGCGCTTTCGATCGCAGGGATGATGCCTTCGAGCCTGCAGAGCAGTTTAAGCACCGTGATGCACTCATCGTCGGTTACCGCTTCGTATTTTGCGCGACTTATCTCGTGCAGATGCGCGTGCTCCGGACCTACGCCGGGATAATCAAGCCCCGCCGAGATGCTGTGAACAGGCTCGATCATGCCGAATTTATCCTGCAGTACGATCGTTTTCATACCATGGATGATGCCCGCGCGCCCATTAGTGATAGTCGCCGCGTGATAAGGGGTTTGTGCGCCCAAGCCGCCCGCTTCGACGCCGATGAGTTGCACGGACGGATCATCCACGAACGCGCTAAAAATTCCTATCGCATTGCTTCCGCCGCCCACGCAGGCTAGGACGTAATCGGCTTTAATCCCCTTGCTCGCAAGTTGCGATCTGGTCTCGGCGCCGATGACGCTTTGAAAATCCCTAACCATCTTCGGATACGGATGCGGCCCGACCGCCGAGCCGATGACGTAAAATACGCTCTCAATCTCGTTCACCCACGCCTGAATCGCCGCGGTGGTCGCCTCTTTGAGCGTTTTTAAACCGGTGCCGATTTTGATTAAATTTGCGCCCAAAAGCTGCATCCTAAAGGCGTTGAGCTGCTGGCGCGCGGCATCGGTCTCGCCCATATACACGTCGCACTCAAGCCCAAATAGCGCCGCTGCCGTCGCCGTCGCCACGCCGTGCTGACCTGCGCCGGTTTCTGCGATGATCTTTTTTTTGCCCATCTTTTTAGCGAGTAGTGCCTGCGCAAGGGCATTGTTGATTTTATGAGCGCCCGTATGGTTGAGATCCTCGCGCTTTAGATAAATTTCATGCCCGTAGTGCTCGCTAAGGCGCGCGGCGTGATATAGCGGCGTCGGACGCCCCGCGTATTCGCGCAGCAAGTAACCCAGCTCGTCTTTAAATTCCTTCGTCTGCGCTATGGTGTTGTACGCATCCTCCAGCTCCTCGAGCGCAAACATCGCTGTTTCGGGCACGAATTGCCCGCCGAAACTCCCGAAATACGCCTTTTTATTCATCCTATCTCCTCGCATTAAATCGTAGGATTATATAAAATTTCGCGTTAAATTTCGCTTTTTTGACGGCGCCTTTTGCGGCGCTGTTCTAAATTTATCGGATATATGGCCGCAAAAAACACGCGGCGCAAGATAGTAAATTTTAAAATTTACACTTTAAATTGCGGCTAATATTTTGCTTGATGAGTAGCCTTGGCTTCGTAAATTTGAATAATTTACACCTGTTATTTTTGAATTTGCTTGGCATATTATGGAAAATACAAACACTATAGCGAAAAATAAATTTGTAAATTTATTTGCTTTCATTGCTAATATCGCTCTTTTTAGGATTACCGATAGGGCAAATTATATTGTCAGTATCTGCAATCCTTAATTTTTTCCATTCTTCAAAGCTATTAACTCTAATCAAATTATGTGGGATTTTTGATGGTTCATCAATAATTTTGAGGCACTCGCTCGTTTCTCTTTTAAAATACTGCATAATAAGGTGGTTATCGTTATTTTCCAAAGCTTTTTTTATACATTTTGCTTTTAACTCAACATAATCACTATTACTTAGAGAATTTTTTGAAAAAAGCCCTATTGGGGCGCACTCACTAATTATTTCCATATAAATCATACGAAAAACAAAAAACGAAATAATCAGCAAAAATGGTAATAGGATAATATTTTTGTATCGTTTTAAAAATTTCATCTTATTGCCTTATTTAGAATTTTCATATTTTGTGGATAAAAACCTTAATCTTTGTGTTTTACTGCCGCTTATGCCTATACCTGCCCCTATAGAGCTTGATTTGCTATCGTAATTATAGCTATCTCTTAAGCTATGAAGGCTTAGATCATGTCCTACCTTTAAAGCTAAAGCGTTATCCGCTCTAAGGTTAGCCCCTTTTATTAAAGCATCGTTACTAGCTAAGGCATATATATTATGTCCTGCATAAACTTTAGCGTTATTGTGGCTAAGGCTTTCCTCTTTCATATTGCTTTTAGAGTAATCAAGCCCTGCGCTTCCTCCTCCGCCTCCATACATGGTAGCGGATACTCTTCCGCTTACGGTTTTAGAACTTTGCTTAGCTTCATAGCTATCTTGCGAAGCTTCCATAAATAGATTATGGGTGTTTAGGTATATATCGTTACTGGCATATAAATTTGAGCCTTTGATATTTATAGCGGTATCTTTATTGCTATCAGTTAAAATTTTAATATTCTTGCCGCTAAGATTAGAGGCTACGGATCTACTTGATTTGGAACTATCTTTGGAAGTGGTTCCACTAAGCTCTGCGGAGGCTCCGACGCTAAAGCCCCAGGTAACCCAGCTAGAGGATGCGGCAGATCCTTGGGAGATGAGGGCGGCGGTTAAAAGAACAAGGGGAAAGAAAGAAAGCTGTCTTGTAAATTTCATCGCTTCTGCTCTTTCAATCGCCTATTAAAAATTCATTTTCCACGCCATCTTTATTCCTATACAAATTAATAATATATCCCATCTACGCATACATCAGCATTTAGTTCGGCACACATTTTTAGCATTTCTTTACTAAAGTCGATAGAATATACATCGTCCTTCTCCGCCGCGTCTATCATTATATCGATGTTAACGTTTAAATTTAATGCCGATATCCTCTTTTTAATATCGCCAAAGTTTGCTTTTAAAATTTCATACAGATCTTTTAACGCATCGTCCGTGTATACGTGCTCTTTCTTGGCGGTATAACATAGCCATCTACAACTATTTCTAACCTTACCGCGCCTTTCATCTATATCGCCGATTTTATATTTTTTTATATAACTAATTTTATATTCATTGGTCTTCTTGTCTAGGATCAAGTCCGAAAAATCAAAGTTATATTTATCCGACGATGCATAAAAAGCAACATACATAGTAGTCATTTATGCTCCTCATAAATTTATATAGTTTATTGGGCTTATATAATTCGCCCGTCGCGTTTATACTTTAAAGATACATACTATTATTTCTTTGAATTAATCATCATGCCCCTTATAGTTTTCTCCATATCATCATCATTGAGTATTCTCAATCCTTCATTAAGTATTTTTGTTTGATTATCATCTAATGTTTGTAGCTCATCCGATATGTGCGGGAAGCGTCTTAATGCATTTCTTATGTGCATTTTTGAGTAGCTTGATGCATGGTCTATGCATATTATAAATTTTTCTAATTTCATACTATGAATATTCTCGATTGAGCAAGGCAAATTCTGCTGATATAAGATATACCATCTTATTAATAGTATTGGAATTGAGCCCAATACTATCACATAGAGACATCGTCTCAATTTAGTAATATTTTGCTTTTGTATTCTTTTCATTTCACTTCTCCTTATCTCCTATAACTACAGTATCATCTCTATTCTCTGGACCGTTACCGTACGGATGATAGTAATACGATCCCCTAAACCCTTTAACTTTGACGGATTTGCCCGTATTGGTTTTAATAACATCGTGCAACTCCTCAGCAAAAGATTTACCTGAAGATGTAATAGGTCTTGCAGAATAACATACACCTAGTTAAATCTCTTCTACATTTCCGGATTGCCAAGTTTTATCATTGATAATATCTCCATATACTTCATCGGCTGTTTTACTAATAACGGTACTACGGCTTCCAATAATATTTTTTGATCCATCGCTAGTAACTGCTCCACCATGTGCTATTATAAATAAAGTTCTTCCGCGACTAACAAATTCTACTAATTCTCCTTGTGCCTGCGCAATAGATACCCATGAACCATCTTCATCCCGAAGCATATAATTTATAACATCATCACTCTTCCTCTGATCCAGTGAGTAAAAGTATCTGGTATCGGCTACGACGGCTTTGTCGTTAGGATTTACTTTGGGCGAATAGTCGTTAAGGCTTCTACCGTTTAATCTTAAAACCTTTTCCGACATACTTAGCATGCCTAGGGCATAGTTGGTAGCGAATTGATTTTGCGCGGGATCTTTAGGTATGAAAGTACCTCGTTTATTATCGCTGCGATGAATAAGCTCGTGTCTCAAAGATGTCATAAATTCTTTCGCATTGCTAATGTGCTTCGTATTGATATATATGGAATTCGGATCGTCGGAGTTAAATTTTCCTCCGCTTCCTCTATTTAAATTAGCAAATTTAACCTTTACCCCCCATTTGATTTGCTATATCCTGTGCGGCTCGTTGCTTTTTAAATATATCGGCGCTAGGATCGTTTAGTACGTCAAGATTTGCCGCAAGCGACATACTGTCTTTATCGTATCCGCTAGCAAAGCCTCCGATATAGTCAAATATTTTAGAGACTTTTGCATTCTCGGTAGTGGCTATTAAATTTATCGCTTCGTCTATCGCACTCCCCCTATTAAGCTCATCCTTTATCTTATTCCTTCCCCCTTCGCTAAACAACCTCATATCTACGCTTGCATCAACGTTAGAGCTTAGCTTAGTAGAGTATAGCTCTTTATTTAGCTTGGAACTGTCTCTGTTTAATCTCGTAAGATCGTCTGAGTTATATAGAGCCTTATTGTTGGGATCAGATTGTAAAGAAGCAAGCTCATCTTTACTTAAAGAGCTTATATCTTTATCTCCTACTATAAGCTCTCCTTTTCCTATAGTAGCTAAGCTTTTACTTATAGAGTAGGATAGGTTTCTATTATTAGAGTAGTTAATCGATGAAATTTTAGACTTAGGATCAGTATTGCTCTCTTTAGATTGAGCGTTTTGGCTATTCTTAGCTTGGCTACCGTTCTCTTTGCTTTCTCCTCCCTGTTGCGGATCCTTAAAAGCATAATTGGTTCCTATGCTTAAAGAATTTGATTTGTCGTATCTGGTGTTGCTTAAATTTGAAAAAGTTAGGGTATCTGTTTTTAATCTAAGCTTGCCGTTATCTATGAAATTTCCGCTCTCATCATAGTAGCCTGCAGCTATTAGTGAACCTTTTAGATCGGTATTAGCTCCTACATCTATATTTAACTCTTTAGCGATTATGCTAGATAGCACGGTCTGTTTTACCATAGTGCTTGATTTGGATCTGGAGTAGTTAGCGTTTATGCTTGAAAGCTTTGAGCCCTTGTAGCTTACGAGGTTATTTGCTTTTAATAAGCTCGCAGCTATTATATTGACACAAAATAGGGCTACTATTAATTTCAAGCACTTATTCATATTTATTTTCATCAAAATTATAAAATTGAATATTCTCAAAATTTTCTAATTCAAGATATGCTTCGCTTGCAACATTATAAATCTCTAGCCTACTTACATAATCGTTATTGTAGAGTAAGAAGTTGGTTTCATATTCTCCTTTTGTGAATACCATAATATCTATTACTGTAGTGTTCATCGGGAAATTTTCTAACGATAGCTTTTCCGTACCTTTAGGCTCTTTAAATTTTATTAGCATATAACCTACTTCCTTTATTACGCTATCGATCTTTATAAGTCTGAGATGAGATATTAACTCATCTCTGCCTTTAAATTTATATCGAAGCATTATGTTAAGCCATCTTTCTACGTTAGGCGGTAAACTCTTGTTTATAAAAAATTGATCATTTTTCTGTTTGTTCATTTGGCTCCTGTAGGATGGTATATGGACAAATAGTCGGGCAGTATGCAAAGTCATCTCCGTTTCTGGCGCGATAATTAGTGATGTATCGAACCGCTAGTTCGAATGCATCGTCACCGTCATCTCCCTCTTTAATGCTCCAGCTATCGTATGTGATAATGGGCTTATTACCGCTTAGGCGATATACCTCTCCTCCGACGATAACCATATCTTTGCTTTTTGCGATTTTAAGCACCT
Organism: uncultured Campylobacter sp.; assembly: GCF_938030785.1. GTDB lineage: Bacteria > Campylobacterota > Campylobacteria > Campylobacterales > Campylobacteraceae > Campylobacter_B. The sequence goes on along the minus strand of NZ_CALHIK010000139.1, from coordinate 17,145 downwards.
CCATTACATCGTCGAATCTCCAAGCGATATCATAAAATCCGAGCTCCTCTCTTAGGCGTATACCGCGCTCCAGCAGATCCTGCGGCACGATATTTACGTAATCTTCATCTATAAATGACATAATACCTTCTTCAACTAACATAATCTCTCCTTTATTTCACGTTGGGTCTAAAAATCTGTGACTAACGGTTTTGGTGCCGTTTGAGACCTATTTTTCGGAAAAATTATATCAAAACGAATATAAAAGGAAGGAAAATAATCAAAATCCAAGGCGGGTGCCCGCGCGTAGGAGTTAAAAGAGAGTAAAAAGGATCGCTTTTAGAATTTCTTGCCGCAATGCATTAAAATTTGCGGCGTATCGGGAGTAAGGCGCCCGCTCTTTGCGCACGAACATTGCGCACAGCGCTTAATAACCCAAAGCCTCTGAAAGCTCCAGAAATTTAGGACACTCCTTAATGTTTTCAAAGTCGCCGAAGAAAATTTGCTTTCCTTTTTCGAGCAGCAAAACCTTGTCCGCAACTCTTCTTGCGCTCATCAGATCGTGAGTTATAAATATGATATTTATGCTTTTATTAAGCGTCAAAAGCATATCTAAAAGCCTCTCTTTCGCCTCAAAATCAAGCCCGCTCGTTATCTCATCGAGGATTAGGAGTTTTGGGTTTGAGAGCATAGCTGTTAGCATTCCCGCTCGCTCGGCCTCGCCGCCGCTGATTTGATGCGGGAGCTTAGCTAGAATTTCCGCGGGCAAATTTAGCGTTTTTAAAAGCGAGTTCACAAGCTCATCGTCAAAATTTAGTTTAAGATAATTCTTTATGTTTTTAATCTGAGTTTTGATTTTAAGAGCCGGATTTAGACATAGTTTTTGATTTTGCATCACGAGGCGGATCCGGCTTCTGCATCGTAAAACCTCGTTTTGGTTTAAATTTGATAGATTTTTGCCCTCAAAAAATATCTCGCCTCCGCTCTGTTTTATAACTAGAGCTAAAATTTTAGCCAGAGTGCTTTTGCCGCTTCCGCTTGTTCCTAAAATGGATAAATTCTCGCCGCTTTCGAGATTAAAGCCAATGCCGTTTAGCACCTCCAAGCAGATCTGCTTATGCCCGAAATGCTCTCTAAATTCAAAATTTTTCGATATGTTTTTAACCTCTAATATCATTGAAATTTTCCGTTTTTAAGGTTTAAAATTCTACTCGTCAGATGCGAAATAAGCCCGAGCTCATGCGTGATAAATATAATGCCGATCTCGCGCTTGAGAGAATTTAGCATATTTATAATATTTCTTTTATTCAGAGTATCGAGCGAGCTTGTTATCTCATCGCATATTAAAATTTTAGGCTTCAGGCAAAGCGCCAAAACTATCTGAACTCTGCTCGCCTCCCCGCCGCTTAGCTCATAAGAAAATTTATGCCAAAGCGTGTTCGCGTCGTCAAAGCCGAATTTTGCAAAATATTCAAAAGCCGTTTTTTTAATAAGGCCTATTTCCATAGTTTTTTTAAGATAGAGATTGAAATGATCGCCCACGTTTAGCATGGGATGAAAGGAGCCGTGGCTGTTTTGAAAGATCAGAGCGCAGACATTTCGCCTATGCTCTCTAAGCTCGTCTTGATTAAGAGCCAAAATATCTCTGCCGCAAATTTTAAATTTATCGGCACTAAGGCTAAAATCGTCATCAAAAAGCCTTATCATCGCCTTTGCAAACATCGACTTTCCGCAGCCGCTATTTCCGGTGATCGCGACGCATTCGTTTTGAGCGAGGGTGAAATCAAGATTTGATAAAATCGGCCTATTTTTAAAATTTAGATTTAAATTTTCTATCTCGATCATATTTTTATACCCTTGCCGTTTGAACTCGTGCTTAAAATCGCAAAAGAGAGTATGAGTAAAAATAGCACAACTCCCGGGAAAAGCACGACCCACCAAGAGCCCATAAATAGCGCTTGCGTGCTTTCGTTGAGCATAAGCCCGAGACTGATCGCGGACAGGTCGCTTCCTACTCCGAAAAAGCTAAGCGTCGCTTCCATGGCGATTGCGTGCGCGGCGTTGATACCGAAAAGGGTAAAAAGCAGAGCCTTTAAATTTGGAAGCGCTTCAAAAAATATAAGTTTAAAATGCGTCGCTCCGTTTATTTTAGCTTGAGCTATAAAATCGCTTTTAAGCATCGTTTTAAGAGCGCCCAAAATAACCTTTGCGCTTTGCATCCATGAGCAAAGCCCGATTATAAGGATAATCGTAAGTAGCCTGCCGCCGGAAATCGATGAAAAAATCATAATAAATATAATGCTGGGCAGGGACAAAAACGCATCTATCAGCCTGTCGAAAAGCTCTTTTATAAAATTTGAATTAAGCGTTGCGATGTAGGCGTAAAAAGAGGCTATGAGGGTGGTTATGAAACTTGCTCCAACCCCTACGATAAGCGATGTTCTAAGAGCATAAAATACGCGACTTAGAAGGTCTCTGCCCATAAAATCCGTTCCGAAAATATGAGTTTGGTTCGGGGCTAAATTTACGTTTTGAAAATCGCTAAAATTTGGATCAAACGGCGCAAAAAACGGAGCAAAAACCGCCAAAATAACAAAAAATACAAAAACCGCTAAGAAAAATTTATAAATTTTCATAAATTCCTCTTATCGAGCATGATCGCGATGATCTGCGCTACTAAATTTGACAATATAACAAAAACGGCGCTAAGCAGCACCACGCTAATAACCACTGGATAGTCTTTTGAAACGACCGAGCTTATCGCAAGCTCGCCGATGCCCGGGTATGAAAATACGCTCTCGACTACGTAGGATCCTGCAAAAATACCTCCCATTAGAGTTCCAAGATACTGCACTATAACGGGCAGCGCGTCCTGAAAGGCAAGAAGATAAATTCTGCTTTTTTCAAGCCCTCTTGCGTAAGACGCTTGGATAAAATCCTTGCTTAGGCTTTCTAAAAAGGTGTCCTTGATAAATTTAATATTAAGCCCAAGATGTGGCAAAACTACGCTTAAAAGCGGCAAAAATAGGTGTTTGAGCGAAATCCCGCTTTGGCTGATCTCATTTACTCCCGAGCTGGGAAAAAGTCCTAAAATCAGGCTAAAAACAAGAATAAAAGCAAGCCCAACCCAAAAATGCGGCAAACAGGCAAGCAGAAAAGTTGTGACATTTATAAAAATATCTATAAATTTATTCTTATAAATAGCGCAAATAAAGCCCAGGATAAGCGAAAACAGACTTATGAAAAAAAACGATGCAAGCGACAGGGCGATAGTATTGGGAAGCCTTTTTGCGATAATCTCGGAAATGCTTTCGCCGCTTATCAAAGATAGCCCGAAATCTCCCTGCAAAAATGCAAAGATCCACGAGAAGTATTGTAAAAATACATTTTTATCCAGGCCCAAATTTATCTCGATCTGTCTTTTTACGCTCTCACTCACCGCCTCCGGGCGCGCAAACATAGCGTCCGTAACGCTTCCGGGCAGGATAAAAATCAGCAAAAAAACGATCAAAGATAGAAAAAAGAGCAGCGCCAAACTCGACGCGACTCTTTTAAAGATTAAATTTTTCAACTATTTAACTTGCTTTTGCCATTCGTGTATATTCCACAAAAATCCGGCGCCGTGATGCCCCAAATTTCTTGTTTTTATGCCCGAAATTTCGTTGTTATAAACAAGCGGAAAATCAAGATAAGCCATAAAAACAAAAGGAGGATTATCGTGGATCGCTTTTAGAAATTCTTTGTAGAATTTCTTTCTCTCGTCCATATTTTGAGTGCTTCTTGCGCTTTTTAGAGCCTTATCGACGGCTTCGTCGCTATAATGGCTGTAGTTCCAGCCATTTTCATTTTTATCTACGTCGGCAAAGCCTCCAAAAATTCTATACGTATGAAAATCAGGGTCAAAAGGGCTGCCCCAGCCGATCACAAAACTTTGCACTTTAGAAATTTCAAAAGCGGTTTTAGGCTTGCCGTATGCTTTGGCGTCGATTCCAAATTTTACCAGCTCGCTACTAAGAGCCTTTGCTAGCGATACTCTAAACGGATCGGTGTTAAAAGCTAAAATTTCAAAACCGAGGGTTTTGCCGCCTTTTTCATAAAAGCCTTTTTTGTTTTTACTCCAGCCGCTCTGCTTTAAAAGCTCATCCGCCTTTTTCGGATCGTATGCGAACATAAGCTCTTTATCGTCGCTGTTTGCCCAGCTCGTTTGGATCGGGTTGTGCGCCTCAAAACCGTATCCGTGAAGCAAAACATTGACGAAGCTTAACTTATCTACGGCGTAATTTATCGCTTTTCTTATATTTTTATCTTTGAAAAGCTCGTCGTTCATATTAAACATCAACGCCCTGTAATCGGCGCTCGCAAAACGAAGAACTTTGAGAGTTTTGCTTTTTTCTACCGATTTTACGCCGCTTGGATCGATTAGTGCAGCATCGATTTCGCCGCTTTTTAGCTGAAGCAGTCTGATATTCGCATCGGCTAGGACTTTTAGGAAGATATTTTTGGTTTTCGGAGCGCCTTTATAAAATTTATCGTTGGCGACGAATTTTATATACTCTCCCTTTTTCCACTCGGTAACCTTATAGGCCCCAGTTCCTACCGGCTTGTTGTTAAACTCGTCGCTGTTGATGTCTTTGCCCTCTAAGATATGCTTCGGCAGCATACCGAAACTAAGCGTATCCAAAAACGGAGGAAACGGCTCGCTTAGCGTGATCTTTACGCTATTTGGGCTCGTTACTTCAACGCTTTTTACCATCTCATAGTTTGATATTGCAGGAGCGTTTAGCTTCCCGTCTTTTGCCGCCTCGATCGTAAATTTAACATCTTCCGGGCCAAATTTTACCCCATCATGCCACAAAACATCCTCTCTAAGCACGAATTCATAAACTTTGCCGTCCTCGCTAACCTTCCACGAGGTCGCAAGCTCCGGGACTAAATTTGAGTTTTCATCGTGGTTCGTAAGACCGGAAAACACAAGCGAAAGCGTCGGATCGTGATCCTCGTCATAAAGCGGGTTTATGCGCGGGGTCTCGGCCTCGATCCCCACGATAATCGTATCTTGCGGGATTTTAGCTCCAAAAGCGGTGCTTAAAAAAAGCAAACCCAAGATTAAAATTTTAAAAAAATTCTTCATCATCGTTCCTTGAAAAAATTTGTGGTATTGTAATACAAAAATTATAAAAGTATTATTATAAAAGCAAAAGCACAAAGAATGAAATCAATTTATTTTGATTTGAGATAAGTTAAAACTTTCAAAGTAGTTTTGCTCAAAGAGAGCGCAAGCACAAAAACTATGATTTTACAGATTGAGCATAGTTTGCTTTATTTGACGGATTTTCAGGGACTTTGTTTTTAGTTATTATTTACCGTGTTCTCAAAAAAATTATTCTCTTCCCAAAAGTAGCATTCTAACATTTTTAAAATTCCATTTTCCAAAAGAACCATTGCTCCTCCAATGTTTTCATCAGAAAGCATTAAATTTACATTGCCGACAAAACCGTTGTTTTTGCTTTTTTCTAATATTTTTTTACACTCGAAATGGCAATAATATCCGGCTGTCGAAACCTCTCTTTTTGTAATTTCTGAATTTTCAAACTGCTCATAAAGCGCATAATCGTTTAAATCATCACTTATTAGCTTAATAATTTCAGCTTCGATATTTGCAATATCCGTAAAATCATCAAGGGATAAATATTGCCCTTTTGGATTGCTGACGGCTTTTATGTATTGCTTTGATTTTATTTCAAGATTTCGTATATCTTTGTCTTATAGGGTTTGTTTTGCTACATTTGCCATTTTATCGACCTTTACGTGAAACTTACCTAATAGGTTTTAACTAAACCAATAACTAACTGAATTATTCGAAAATAAGTATAACACAAAAAGAAACAAAAAAAATCAAAAATTACTAAAAGCCCTAAATATCGGCATTTAAAGTGAAGTAAAAAGAATCTAAAAGAAGTGATTGAAACCTAAAAATAGCTTAAATGGTGGAGTTAAGCGGGATCGAACCGCCGACCTCTTGAATGCCATTCAAGCGCTCTCCCAGCTGAGCTATAACCCCAATAAAGATTTTGTAATTTTACATTATTTTACTTACAAAATTTTTAAATTCCGGCGCTACGCCAAAATTTTCTCCGCAAAGGCCGCTATAAAATGAAATTTTAAGCTTGCATTGGGTAATATTTCATTTCTTTGCGCGGGAATAGCTCAGTGGTAGAGCGCAACCTTGCCATGGTTGATGTCGCGAGTTCGACTCTCGTTTCCCGCTCCATTTTACATTCTGTTTTTGTATTAAACGTGCCCGGATGGCGGAATCGGTAGACGCAAGGGACTTAAAATCCCTCGGAATTTTTTCCGTGCCGGTTCAAGTCCGGCTCCGGGCACCACCTAATAAGCCGGCGTGGCGACATAGCCAAGTGGTAAGGCATGAGCCTGCAAAGCTTTGATCCCCGGTTCGAATCCGGGTGTCGCCTCCAGATCCTAAAAAGGAGTTATTATGAGATACATACTAGCGGCTCTTTTGGCATTGATGGTTTTTAGCGGGTGCTCTAATACTTGGCACGGCGTAAAAGAGGATTCGCACAATGCGGCTCAATGGACCAAAGAAAAGGTTCACAACGGCGCCGAGTGGGTCGGAGAAAAAACCGAATAAATTTTACGCGCAGGTTTTGATCTGCGCGAACTTTCGGCGGGGTCTACCCGCCCTTAATCGGGAGATGGCTGAGCGGTCGAAAGCGGCGGTCTTGAAAACCGTTGAGGTGAAAGCCTCCTGGGGTTCGAATCCCTATCTCCCGGCCATTTTAATCTAATCCGAAATTCCATTTTAACTTCAAAATTTCACATTTTATCTATACTAATTTTCATTTAATGCTCTTTAGGCTAAAATTTTATTTCGTAGCAGGCGGCGTAGGCGGCAGCTCGTGCGCGCACCAAGATGGAGTGCCAAAATGTTATACGGCGGTAGGAGTCAAAATATGCCGAGGAGCTTTTAGTCGGTTCGTGTTAAACTCGAGTGCATTGTAGCTGTATTTTGGATGAAACATCGGAAGTTTTTTGATCAATCCGTGCTAAAACAGCGCGCAGTAAGAGCAAAGGCGATGCTAAATTTAGATGCTCGTCCGTCTGGATATAAAAGCGGTCGTGAAAGCTAGCCTCGGAATTTAACTATGGAATTTCAAAGCCTAGTAGTCCGCCGCGCTCGGCGTAAAATTTTAAAATTTACCGGCCTGCGCTTTTAAATTTAGCCGGAGTCCAAGTAAATTTCAAAATTTATCTTGCGCGAGCGCGCCGCCGTACTACCGTGCCGCCGCGCAGATAAAGATCAAATGCGCCTGCGTACCTCTGAGCGATAAAATGAACGAGGGAAGCCGCGTAGTGCAAGCCTAGAACCGATGCGCTCGCGAAACAGAGCAGAACTACGCAGCGAGCAGGCGGGTTAAAAGTGGGCGTACCTAAGAGATATCGCGAGCTAACGGGTCTAAGCGAGCAAACCCAAAAAAATGGCGTAGGCGGGCAGATTGATAAGCCGAAAGAGAAGAGCCTGCCGAAAGGCTGCGAGCGAATTTTACTAGAAAATAAAGGGCTTAAATGCGAAAAATTTTACTATTTTTGCTGCTTTGTGCAGGGGCTTTTGCGCTTGAGTGGAACGAAGCCGTCCTGCGAGGATCGCTGCCAAACGGGCTTAGATACTATATTTTAGAAAATTCCGTGCCTAAAAATTCCGCCGTTTTTTATCTCATCGTGGATGCGGGCTCAATCGATGAGGGCTCTAATGAGCGCGGGCTTGCGCATTTCATAGAGCATATGTCCTTTAACGGAAGCCGCGATTTTAGTAAAAACGAGCTTATCAAAAAGCTACAGAGCCTGGGCGTGAAATTCGGCGCCGACGTAAATGCGCAGACGGGCTACGACAGCACGATTTACACGCTTAACATCGCCGTTAGCGAAGAAAATTTAAAGGACGTTTTTAAAATTTTTGCTTCGATTGCGGACGGAGTGGAGTTTAATCCGCTCGAGCTCGTAAAAGAAAGAGGCGTCATAATCGAGGAGGCGCGTAGTCGCGATACGCCGATCGCAAGGCTTTACGAGCGGATGGATGAGGAGCTTTACGGCGGCAGCGCGTATTTTGATCGCGCGCCGATCGGCGATATGGCGGTCGTAAAATCCGTAAGCGCGCAGCGAATCAAGGAGCTTTATCAAAAAATTTACCAGCCCAGATCTATGAAATTTATAGCCGTGGGCGATTTCAAAAGGGATAAAATTTTAAAACTGCTAAAGCAAAATTTTTCGCCTCTTAAAAATACAAACTCCTACGCCCGCCCGGATATGGCCATTTCGTCTAGGCAGGGTTTGAAAATTTACAATTACGATACGAACGAAACATCGCTAAATTCCGTCAAAATTTCGTTTTGGGAGGAATTTGCGCCCCCAAGCAGCGAGGCGAATGCAAGAAAAATTTTAAAAAGCGAGCTCATCTCAAGCCTCATCTCTACGATTTATGAGCGAGCGAAGGCTAGCGAAGGCGCGCTATTGCGCGTTAATTTTTCCAGGTCGAATTTGCAGTTTCAAAAAACGATCTATAACTTCGACGTCGCCGTTTTGGGCGGAGATTTTGACGGCGCGATCTCGCAGGCGCTCGGGCTGATCAAAGGCTTGCGAGATAGCGGCTTTGATGAGCGCGATTTCGCCCTTGCAAAGGATGCTTTGATTAGCTCGCGACAGAGCGCCTTCGAGCGCAGAAAAAGCGCAAATTCTGCGTTTTTTGCAAGAGAGATTCTTCACGCCGTAAAATCAGGAGCCATCCTGCCTAGCGCCGCAAAACAGCGTGATTTGGAAATAAAGCTGTTGCGCGAGATCAGCCTAGAGGAGCTAAATTTAGAATTTAGGCGCTTGACGGATCTGGGCGAGGTGCACGCAAGCGTCTTTAGCGGCTCCGGATATAATCTTAATGAGGCTAAATTTAAAAAGCTGCAAAGCGGTGCTAAGGCGATAAATACGCATGCCGCGTATAAAAAGCTACCGGATAGTTTGGTTTCTAAAAACCTGCCTGAGGGGAAAATTTTAAGCAAAAGCTTTGAGCCGCGATTTAAATTTTATACCTACCTGCTTGAAAATAACGCGACCGTGATCTTAAAGCCGCTTAAGACGCGCAAGGATTTCATCTCTTTCGCTGCGGTAAGCAGAGGCGGAATGTCCAATCTGGCGCACCCCGGGCTCGGCAGTTTTGCAGCGATGCTTGCAAACGAAAGCGGCGCCGGGGAGTTTAATAATTATGAAATTTCGCAAATTTTAAGCGGGCGGCAGGTAAATTACCGCAAAAATATCTCCGCATTCTCGCACGGATTTTACGGAAACTGCGGCTCGCAGGATCTCAAATGGCTGCTGGAAGCGATAAACTTGGAGCTTAGCTCTCCGCGCACGGACGAGAAGGCGCTGCAAAATTTAAAGATAAAATCGCTCGACGAGCTTGCGCGGAACGAGAAGCTGCCCGGGTATAAATTTAGCAGGGAATTTAGCGAGTTTTTCTACGGCGGCAATGCGCGAATGCGCCCTCTAAGCGCCGCGCAGATCAAAGCGCTTAACGCGGAGGAGCTAAAAAAGATCGTCTATGATAAATTTAGCAACGCCGCGTCCTACACTTTCGTGCTTAGCGGCGATTTTGAGTTAAAAGACGCCGAAGCCCTCATAAAAAAGTATCTGGCAAACCTGCCTGCTCGTGGCGAACGCGAGGATTTTAAAGACGACGGAATTCGCAGCTTAAGCGGACGGCACGTTTTTATGCGCAACTATCAAAACTCCCCTAGAAGCGACGTCGCGCTTACCGCGATAAACAGATCCGCTCCGCACTCGCTTGAAAACGCAATTAAAATTTCAGCCCTATCTTCGGTACTTCAGGAGGCCCTTAGAGAGCGCATCAGAGAGGATGAAGGGCGCACTTACGGTTTTTCGGTCGCTTCGAGCCTAAGCCGCATCCCGTACGAGCACTCGAGCCTTCATATTTCGTTTTCCTGCGCGCCGCAAAATACGGATCAAATTTTATCCGCAATCAGAGAAATTTTTGCAGAGATCGCAGGCGGCCGATCGGACGTAGCGCGGCATCTTGAAAATTTTAAAAAATCTCAGATTATCACGGCTCGCACCGCTCGCGAAAGCCCCGAGTTTTGGAACGACGTGCTCGTAAAATACGCGCTTTGGAATGAGGATATCGCCGATTTTAAGACCTTTGAAACGATCGTAAATTCCATCTCGCCGAAGGATATCGCGGAGGCAGCGCAGACCTATATTTTTGATACCGATGAAACCGTGAGGATAAATGCGCCGAAATTTTAGTAGGCTAGGCGCATCTAAATTTGCTCGTTAAATTTACTAGACGTGTTTAAATTTAACGGCGCTTGCACGGCAAATTTCGGCTTCGTAAATTTTGCGGCTTAAAAACGAACTCAAGAATAAAGCTCAATTAAATCTATCTGTGCCGTGCATATATTTTAGATAAATTTTATTTTGGAATAGATTTATCTCGCCGATATATCGCTATTTTGTTACATTTTTTCTATTGATTGCATAAGTCGTATAATTGTTATCACTTTAATTGAAATTTAAAATATTATTGGCTAAATTTCCTCAGTCTTAATTTTTATTTTCAAAAAAGGAGAAAAGATGATTGTCGGTTTTTGGGCCTGTAAGCCATATAAAAGCGGCGCAGGCCGCAATTATTCCGCTTCCGTAAAAGGCGAGAAATCCACTCAAAATCGCTGCGGGGGGGGGCTTGCACGCTCCTTAATAGTCGCGGCGTGCCTTTGCAGTCTAAGTATCGCGCAGGATTCGTCTGAAAATAACGCAACCAGAAGCGCTTCTACCAAAGAAAACCCAGGCGCGCAGAGCTCCGCTGCGGCGATAAATAGTTATAAATTTCCCGAAATAGTCGTCGTCGGCAACATCGACTCGAGCCTTACGAGCGTCGGCGATAGCTACGGCGGTACGCAAAAGATAAGCAGGACGATGATCGAGTCGATGCCTAGCGGCAACGGCGACTTCGTGCAGCTTTTGCGCACCAATCCAAACGTGCAATTTAGTTCCACGAACCGCCAAAGCACGACGCTGGGCGAGATCAGCCCCGCAAACATAAGCATCAACGGCGCGAAGTATTGGCAAAACAACTTTATGCTTGACGGCGTGAATATGAATAACGATCTCGATCCCGCTAGAAACCCCGGCGGCAACCCTACGCGCTTTTCGGCGTTTGATACGATGAATTCCGTCTCGCAAGGTATGGCGATCGATAGCGATTTTTTACGAAGCGTAGAGGTGCACGATAGCGGCGTCTCGGCAAAATACGGCGGATTTACCGGCGGCGTAGTGGAGGCTAAGACGCGAGATCCGCGCGCAGGCTTTCACGGCAAGTTTTCGATGCAGCACACCGAGGATAGCTGGACTAGATACCATATCTACGGCGATGAGCAAAACTTTGAAAACTCCGCTACGCCTCTAAATCAGCCGAGATTCGATAAGTGGATCACGAGATTAAATTTAGAGGGCACCGTTACCGAGGATCTGGGCTTGATGTTCGGCTACACCAACACTAGAAGTAAAATTCCGCTCAAGGCCTACGACAGAAGATACAACGCCGATACGACCATCACCGAGCGAGTTCAGAGGCGAAATATAGACAACTACTTCCTAAAGGCGCTCTGGTATGCGACCGACCGCCTAACTATCACGCCTAGCGTAACCTACGCGCCCGAGCGAAATAAGATGTTTAACGACCACATCAAAGACTCATACGCCGATATGAAATCAGGCGGTTTAAATTTAGCGCTTAAAACCGACTACGATGGCGATTTCGCTAGGTTTAATCAAATTTTATCTTACAGCAAGCTCGAGAGCTCTCGCGATGCGGAGAATGAATATTACAGGGCTTGGCAATACTCAAACGTAAAGAATTGGGGCGGTAAATTTTTATCTGCTGCGGCGATAGAGGGCGGCTTTGGGGATCTCGATCAGACGCAAAAGAGCTTTTCATACAACGCAGATCTAGAGTTTAACGAATTTGATCTTGGCGGCAGCAAGCATAGATTTATCACGGGCTTTGAGTTTAAAAAGCAAGAGGCTAAATTTAACGTAAAAAAGGAGTTTATGACCGCCAGCGGAATAGCACCGCTACCTGCGGGCGTAAATGCTTGCGATCCGGATGACGAGCTCTGCTCTATAGACGATTCTTTTGCGAGGTTCGGTAGAAGCGGTCAGTTTTTTACGCAAAAAAGCTATTACAAGGGCAATACCAAGGTGGATATGAAGAGCTTGGCTGTTTATCTGGAGGATGAGATAAAAATCAATGATCTTACCTTGCGACCGGGCGTAAGATTAAGTAGGGACGATTATATGAAACAAACGACTGTAGCGCCGAGATTTAATAGCTACTACGATATTTTTGGCGACGGCGATTCGATTCTTAGCTTCGGTGCAAACCGCTACTACGGGCGCAATCTCTTTACCTACAAATTAAGAGAGGGTCGAGAGGGTCTCGCCACTACCTACACGCGCCCACGCAATGCCTATACGCAAAACTGGACACAGTTGCCCAAAGATCCATCTCTAACTAAATTTAACGAGCTAAGGGTGCCTTATGAGGATGAGCTGGTATTCGGGGCAAAGCAAAAACTTGGGAATTTCGAGTTTTTCGGCAAATACGTAAGCCGCAAGGGCAGGGATCAGATCATCAAATCTACGCGAAGAGATCTAGGCCTGGCACCGGATCCGAACTACCAAAACAACTATCAAACCTTCACCAACGACGGCAGAAGCGAGAATAAAATTTTAACCTTCGGCGTTAAAACGATCGATGATTACGAGGCTTTCGGCACGCTAAACGGCTTCGAGCTGGGCTTTGAGCATATCAGGATGAAGACCAATAACACTATCTACGATGAGAAGCTTGATAGAGAAACGCTTGAAGATGAAAAGATCGTCGAATACGACGGTAGGCTAATGAGGCTATCGGAGCTCCCGGCGCAGGACTATGCGAGACCTTGGACGGCGAGCCTAAACATCATCACGAAAATCCCAAGCTACGGTATCAGCGTAAATAACTTCCTATCGTTTAAAGGCTCGCAAGAAGCGATCGCCCGCACGGGCAAGACGCCTGCGGGCAAGTATCCTGCCAGATACGACAAATACGAAAAGGTCAATCTCGGCAAAAGCTACAGCTGGGATGCGCGCATCGGATACGCTAAGAAGATGGCGGGCGAGGTGGAATTTTTTACGAATTTAGACATCTACAATGTCCTAAATAAGCGCAACAAAGCAAGGCTTAGCAGCGACACCTCGCTCGATCTAGTCTATGAGGCGGGCAGGCAGTTTTGGCTGGAAGCGGGCATTCGGTGGTAGCGTAAGCTAAATTTGCGGAGCTTTTAAAATTTCGCGGCTCCGCAAAATTTCGTGAAATTTTTTGAAATTTACGGCATTTCGCGAAATTTCAAATTTCACGCCGCGCTCCTTAAAATTCCGCATCGCGCGCTGTAAAATTTTAGCGTGCGCATCGTATGATTTAACATATGTGCCGCAAAATTTTAATGCACGCGAAATTATAAAATTTACGCCCAAATTTAAGTTGCAACCAATTTAAGGAGCCGAAACGGCTTTTTAAATTTTAACGCCGATATCGCTTAATAGGCTCTTTCATTGAAATATCACGAACTGCTTTTGAAATTTTGACGGGCTGATCTGCCGCTCTTTCAGCATGTAGCGGCAAACCCTTTCAAAGTCCTTCCCGCTCATCATAAAACTGATAAATTCGCCCTTGCCGTCATAGATGATCAAAGTATCGATCGCACGAAAGCTAAATTTCCCCTCCGTGATCTTTGAAAAAATCAGTTTGGCGATGAAAAACGGCAAAACCAATGCCGTCAGGCTCATAATAAAAATTATAAATCCCCTAAGGCTTTGTAAAAATCCGGCAAACGCGACGGCTATCACGATGAACGAAAACACAATACCTGCGGAATTTCTAGCGGGCACGATATGTCCGAATAGCGGCGTGGCGGTGAGCTTTATGAGCGATATTTCATCAAATTTTATAGATTTCGTGATTTTACCCTTGTTTACGTAGTTGATACTCCTATTAGTCAAATGAACAAAGCGCGTATGGACGCTGTTTAGATACGATATGACGGCGAATGCTACGAAAACAAACGGCGTATAGTATGGGAAAATATCCCCTATATATAGAAACACCAGTGCCGCCAAAGGGGCGAAGATCAGATTATAAATAAAGAATACCACGATGTTGTAGTCTTTGACGATGAGGGGTTTATTGTCAAATTGCGGTAGGTTTTGGCGCTCGGCGCCATTTTGTTCAGGCTGCTGTGACCTCTGCGGCTCGTCGTTAAAATTTTTCATTAAATTTTTTGCTCTCGTTTTAAAATTTTATCGCGAACAGCTCGAGTATTTTGTAGCGCTAAATTTGTCGTTCGCGCCGCACACTTTAGCGACGCTATCCCAAGTAGGCGCGCTTGCATCCTTTCAAAATTTTATTTCGTTAAAATTTGTCCGCGCCGCGTATCGGTACCGCGTACGCTTACCGTGTCGCCGCACAAAATCTTGCAATCTCACAGCTCGAAATCAAAGCAGTAAAAATCATCCGCTTCGCTCCAGAGCTCTTTTAACGAGAGCCCGTCTATTTGCGGCGCGGCGTAGAGTTCCCGCAGCGTGGCGAAATACCGCTCGCCGCTTGCATTTGCGCCCGCCTCATCCGCGCATCTTTGAAATGAGCAGCGATCGGCGTAGGCGATGATCATATACTCTGCGCCGCGCAGACGAAAGCTAAGCTCGGGCTCGCCGCCCTCAAGGACGCATTTTAACAGCATCCGCTCTATGGTTTCAAATGAGTATTTCGACATTTCGCTCCGATCTTAAAATTTTATCGCCGCCGCGACGCTTACTGTGCCGCCGCATATCGCGAGCGGTTTTACTCCGCCAAAAACCCGAAGCGCTCGATCATATCCAAAAGCATATCGGCTCTGCAAATTTCATCGTCCAGCAGATCGTCGTATTGATCTCGCAGTCGCTCGGCGTCTTGCGCCACGGGCTCTAAATACTTTCTAGCCTGCGCGGGTTCGCCCTTCATTACGTAGTATTCGCCCAAGATCACGCGAGCTCGCGTCTTGCTAACCTCGTCGCCTTCGCCCTCAAGTGCCGCTTTTAGGCTCTGCACGCCGCTCTCTTCAAGCCCCCGCGAGATCTGCGTTACCTTCTGTAAAGCTTCGCATCCATTTTCGCTCCTTAGCTAAATTTCATTTGAAATAATAGAACAAATTTCCGCCGTACTCAAGATCCACGGACTCCTTGCTGTCAAAAAACAGCTTAAATTCCATGTGGCTCAGATATTTGGCGTCCTGCGCTTTCTCTATAAAATTTCTTATCAGCCGTTCTATCTTTCCGCCCCCTTCGCGGCGCGCCGCGTCCTGCCTCGTGAAATAAAAAACTACGGGCGCGTCGGACACCGCCGCGATATACCAAATTTTAAGCGGCGCTAAAAGCTCGCTTCGGTTTCGCAGCAGCTCCTCTACGGCGCCTTGGATCAGATCGGTGCGGATCTGCGACTCGAAGGACTCGACCGAGATATAAAAATTCCTTAGCTCGTTTAGCTTCGCGTAAAGCGGCGTGCGGGCGAGGTAGCGCTCGATGCACTTTTTATCGGTGATTTTTGCGGCGTCTTTATCGAAGCGAAGCACGATCTTAAGCCACGCCGAGTTCTTGCCCGCGCCGTAAAACGCGCTGATAGGACGAACCTTAAATTTAGCACTTATAAACTCCAGTAAGCCGCTGATATTTTCGCTGTTTTCGGCTCTATTTTCTATGATCTCTTTACAACGCCTGCTTTGATACGGGCTTAGATCGCAAAACATTTCGTACTTCTAAGCTTAAAGCTCAAATTTACTCCGCGCTATAAGCCTCGAGCATATCGAAGGTCGGAGCGAAAAAGAGCGCGCCCGTCTTTGCGGTGCTGAAATCCAGTAGGCGGTCGTAGTTGCCTCGCGGGCGGCCGATAAACATACTCTCAAGCATTAGCTCTAGCGTGCTGAAGGTGCTTGCGTAGGCGATGAAGTAGGTCCCCGTCTCGCCGCCCTGCATAAACGGCATATTGCCGCGCACGACCTTTTTATCGTCGCCGACGTTGGCGGCGGCGGAGTGTGAGTTGCTGGGCTTTATCTCCTCGCTCATTTCGATATCGTTTTGCTTGGATCTGCCGATAACGCGCTCCTGCTCGGCGATGCCCGCGGCGTTCCACGCGCTCATATCGTGGATATATTTTTGCACGAAAAGATAGCTGCCGCCCTTGTATGCGGCATCCTCGTCGCCTACCTTGGCAAAAAAGTCGCGATCTGCGCCCTGGGGGTTTTCGGTGCCGTCCACAAAGCCGATGATAGCGCGCCCGTCGTAGTATTTAAAGCCGCAGATCTCCTCCTCGCACGTCGCAACGTCCTTTAGCACGGCTCTGATCTCGCTTGCCATATCGTAGCAAACGGCTTGATTCCCCGCTCTGATGTGGATATGGATATCACCTCCGGTAGCGGGCGCGGTATGTTTATCGCCCCTAATCTCTTCGAAATTTTTTAGCTCCTTCGGCAAAGGCTTCGGCAAGCCGAGCATTTTCCACGCCTCAAAGCCCACGCCTAGCACGCAGCTTGTTTCGCTAGCCGCGCCGAATCTCGTAACGGCGGTTTTGTTTAAATTTATCACCAGAGCGCAAAGGCCCTCGAAAGCCTTTTTGCAGGCGGTTTTGTCTGCGTTAAAGTGCCAGATCATAAACACGGTGTTGTTGCCGGGCGCGTCGGTTACGTTTTGGGATTTGACATGCGCACAGGCGCAACTTTTTTCTTCACTCATTTTTCTCTCCTTTAAAGTAAAATTTAAAAGGAATTTTAGCGCAATATCGGTAAACGGCGGGCGTAGAGATAGAATTTAGGCGGCTTTCGGGTTTGATTTTCGGCAGAGGAAATTTTATCTTTGATCGTTAAATTTGCGACGGCGATAAATTTAGGCTTTAAATTTATAAAATTTACGCCGAGTGGGAAAGCGAAATTTTGAAATTTTTCGGGGATGAAATTTTAAGATAATGGCAGATGGGAAGGGATTTGAACCCTCGAAAGCTTGCACTTTACACGCGTT
>NZ_CALHIK010000138.1 GCF_938030785.1 uncultured Campylobacter sp. | reverse complement strand
GTAATGAGCTCAAAATCCTGCCGCGGCGCCTTAAAATCAAGCGCGATATAATCGATCAGCCCTAAGTTTAGCGCCTCTTCGATCTTTTGCGGATTCGAGCCGTTGGTGTCTACTTTGAGCAAAAAGCCGCGCCGCTTAACTTCGTGCGCCAGCGGGATAAAATCGCTCGCACAGGTGCATTCGCCGCCGCTAAATACGATGCCCTGAAGCTTGCCCGCGCGCGCATCCAAAAAGCGCAGAAACTCTTCGTTTGAAATTTTACCCCGTGAAGTAACGATTTGTGGGTTGTAGCAGTAATTGCAGCGCATATTGCAGCCGCAAAACCACGCGATCGCGGCGATGTGATCGGCAAAATCAAGCATCGTAAACGGCGTGATCTCGTAAATCTGCGCATTACGCAGGTTTAAGGCTTGCGGCGGCTTCGTATGCGTTTGTTGCATTTGGCCGGTAGCGGCGACTAGGCGATCTGCTTTTTGTCTTTTTTTTCTTCAAAAAAGACGCGCTCTTTGTGCTCGCCCTTCTTTCCGATATTAAAGCTCTCTACTGGGCGTAAATAGCCCATTACTCTCGTGTAAACGACGCATTTTGTGCGTTTTGCTTCTAACTCTTTTGGAAATTCCATTCTCCATCCTTTCATTAAGATTAAAATTTAAATCGTTATTTAGGCGCCTTTGCTCTGCTTGGCTTTGTATTCCGCGAGCAGCTCCTCATCGCATTTCGGGCAGTATTCATGCTCGCCGCTGATGTAGCCGTGCTTATGACAGACGCTAAAAATCGGCGTGATCGTGATATAAGGAAGCTTGTAGTTTTGCACTACGCTTTTTACGAGCTGTTTGCACGCCTGAGCCGAGCTGATGCGCTCCTTCATATACAGATGCAGCACCGTACCGCCGGTGTAGGAGCTTTGCAGCTCATCTTGCATCGCCAGCGCCTCGAACGGATCGCTTCCGAAATTTGCCGGAAGCTGCGTCGAATTGGTGTAGTATATGTTTTTATCAAATCCTGCTTGGATGATATCTGCGTAGCGCTTCTTATCCTCTTTGGCGAAGCGATACGTCGTGCCCTCGGCAGGCGTGGCTTCGAGATTGTATAGATTGCCCGTCTGCTCCTGAAACGAGCGGATCTTCTCGCGCAGATACTCAACCATCTTAAGGGCAAATTTACGCCCGAATTCCGTCGTAATATCCTCTTTATTTCCACTAAAATTTCGGATCATCTCGTTTGCGCCGTTGATACCTATGGTGCTGAAATGGTTATTAAAGCCCGGCAGATAGCGCTTCGTATATGGATACAAGCCGCGCTCAAACATCTCGGTTACAAATTTTCGCTTCTTTTCAAGCGTCGATTTAGCAAGCTCCAAAAGCTCGTCCAGCCTCGCATATAGCGCCTCCTCGTTATTTTTATACAGATAGCCTAGGCGGGCTAAATTTATAGTTACGACGCCGATGCTTCCCGTCATCTCCGCGCTCCCGAAAAGCCCTCCGCCGCGCTTAAGAAGCTCGCGCAGATCAAGCTGCAAGCGGCAGCACATCGAGCGCACGGCGCCCGGCTTATACGCCTTTGGATTGGGTACGCGCTCGCCCTTTTCGTTCGTGATATATTGCGAGCCGATAAAATTTTGAAAATAGCTCGAGCCTACCTTGGCGGTGTTTTCAAAAACCGCATCGGCTGCAGGAGTATCCCAATTAAACTCCTCCGTCAAATTTACCGTAGGAATCGGGAAGGTAAACGGCTGGCCGCACTTATCACCTGTCGTTAAAACCTCGTAAAACGCGATCACGATGCGGTTCATCTCAGGCTCGAAATCGCCGTAAGTCATCGCCTCAAGCGAGTCCTTGCCGCGCCTTTTAGCCTCTGCCAAAAGCTCCTCGTCGCGTAAATTTTTAAATAGATGCTCATTGTTATGCGTAGGGATCTGCGTTTTTAGATCATCCGGGCAGGTCATATCGATGGTGACGTTGGTAAACGGACTCTGACCCCAGCGCGCCGGAACGTTTAGGTTGAATACGAAGCTCGTAATCGCCTTTTTGACCTCATCGTCACTTAATTTATCGCGGAAAACGTATGGCGCCAGATAGGTGTCAAAGCTGCTAAACGCCTGTGCGCCCGCCCATTCGCTCTGTAAAATTCCAAGGAAATTGGCCATCTGATACAGCGCTTCGCGGAAATGCTTCGGCGCCTTGCTCTCGACTCTGCCGCGCACGCCGTTAAAGCCCTCGTTTAGAAGCACGCGCAAGCTCCAGCCTGCGCAATACGCCGTAAGGCAGTCCAGATCGTGGATGTGATAGTCGCCGTTTCGGTGAGCCGCGCCCTCCTCGCGAGAGTAAATTTTATCTAACCAGTAGTTTGCGATGACCTTACCGGCGGTGTTGTTGATAAGGCCTGCGTTTGAGTAGCTGGTATTGGAATTTGCCAAAATTCGCCAGTCCTGCTTGCTGATATATTCATTGACCGTCTGAGTGCAGTTGATGTAGGTCGTATCCTCTTCAAGCCCCAAAATGTGCTCGCGCTGCATCTTGTGCGTATGGCGATAGATCATAAAGCTTTTCAAAACGTCGAAATCGCCCGCTTCGAAGAGCTTTTTCTCGATGAGATCCTGAATGTCTTCTACGCTTAATTTATCCTTGAAAACGATCGCGCCCATTACGTTATCGAAGACTTTTTCATCAAACTCGGTACCGACGCTTTTGTAGGCTTTTTTGATAGCATCTTTTATTTTGTAGGATTGAAATTCTTGAAAACTTCCGTCTCTTTTAATGATTTTTTTCATAAGCACCCCGAGAAATTTTGATAGATTGAGAGGAAGTATATCGCGTTAAGAGTTAATTACAAATTAATCGCGGTGGAACGTTTATTACAGAATTTCTGTCCAGAAAAAACGAAATTTAACTAAATCTCGCTATAATCGCGGACGTTATTTTATAAAATTTGGAAAAAAGTATGAGAAATTTTAAAATAATATTTTTGACGATTTT
This sequence comes from uncultured Campylobacter sp., assembly GCF_938030785.1. GTDB lineage: Bacteria > Campylobacterota > Campylobacteria > Campylobacterales > Campylobacteraceae > Campylobacter_B. The sequence goes on along the minus strand of NZ_CALHIK010000138.1, from coordinate 4,415 downwards.
GCTGGGCTTCTTTTTTGCGGGCTGCACCGCATTCAAAAGCTCTAAAAGCGCCGACGATTCGGCTATCTCCGAGATCGATCACGTAAAATATCCAAACGCCTATTTAGAGCGCATAGCCGGCGAAAGCGTCGCCGATCTGCTCTCTAGGCGTATCGTAAAGAAAAAAAGCGGCAGATTCAGCATCGTAGGCATCGAGCCTTTGGATAGCACAAATACCGGCGGCGTAGATACGGCGTTTTTGAGCAAAAAAATTAGAATTTCGCTGCTGCATTCTGGCAAAGCTGTCGTAACCGACGCTCCGAGCAAGGACGAGCTGATCTTCAGCAACGACGGCTTTAGGCGCACCGATCACACCGTAGGAACGGGCTCGATTTATGAGCCGGATTATATTTTAATCGGCAAAATTTCACCGGCCTCGGAGCAAAATCCGCCGTCCGCAAAGGGCAAAAAAGCCCTGGCGCAAGCAGACGATGCCCTATTTTTAGAACTTTTCTTGATCGATACGCAGAACAACAAAAGCGTGTGGAAGTATAAAAAAGCGCTTCAAAAGCAAATTTAAGGAATTTTTCGCTAAACTCACGATTCATTTTTTTGAAAGGCGGTGAGGAAAGTGCCTGGAGTAAAGGTATATCCGAACGAATCATTTGACGAAGCTTACAGACGCTTTAAGAAGCAGACCGATCGTAACCTAGTCGTTACCGAGGTTCGCGCGAGACGATTTTTTGAGCCGATGACGGAAGTCCGCAAAAAGCAAAAAATTTCAGCTCGCAAAAAGATGCTTAAACGTCTTTACACGCTACGTCGCTATGAGTCACGCTTGTAGCGATTTGCGCGGATTTGTAAATTTTAAATTTGCAGATCTGCGCGAAATTTTATCTCACATCTTTTTAAATTTACAGCCCGCTTAAAATTTTACCCACTCTGCTAAGGCTAAATTCTGCTCTAAATTTTAAAATTTACCTTTTAAATTTACGCGCCTCCGTGCGGCGTCCGCTTTGCAAGACTCCCACGCGCCGCTAAATTTTGAAATTTATTTTTACCTATTAGTTTTTTAGATATACTTCTGCATAAATTTCAAGGAGCGAATATGGATTTAAACGACTACCTGCACACCAGAGATCAGCAGCCCGTAAACCCGCAAGAAAAAGAGATCGCGCTCATCAAATACACTTTCATCGCAGCCTGCGCGCTTAAAGCGCTCGCAGAGCTAGCGCTGCTCGCGATGGGCACCTACGGCGGCTTGGGCGTGCTGCTAAGCACCGCGGCGCTCGTGCTTTTTATCTTTAGCGTGTACAACGCCGCAGGGCTCTGCGCGAGTAAAAGCCTCTTTCGCAACGCCATAATCGGCTTTGCAGCGATATTCGCGGGCGTTTTATTATTCATATTTTTAGCGGGCGGCATTATAGCTCATATCTTGCTTGCGCTTGGAATTATTGCGTCGTTTGCATTTTTCTTCAGATTTTACCAAGAGCTTGGCGACAGCAGCGCCGTTTCGTTGTTTTTCTACTGCTTCGTTTCGCTCGTACTTTCCGCGCTTGCCACCGCCTTTTTGGCGCGATTTTCCGTGCCCGCCGCGGCCTTGATAAATCTAGCCGCTCTGGTGCTCAACGCCTACGCGATGTTTAGCGTGACAAATTTCGCCCACTCCTACCGCGACTACGGACTGCGCGGCAAATTTTAAGACGCAAAAAAGGCGCCGATACGAAAGAAGCGAACCCGCGATGAAATTTAAAGATAAAATTTTAAAATTTCATCGCCGTAGACCCTCTGCGCGGATAAATTTAAATCTAAATTTTAAAATTTAAAGGGGCGAGTCGTGGTTAAATTTAGAAATTTTTGCTGCGTTATCTTCTGCGCTATGCTCTTTTGCGGCGCGCCATACAGCGCTGGCGGCGCAAACTTTGCGTCCAACAGCCCGAGTAAAATTTCAAAAGCAGATTCCGCAGACGTAAATTTAAACGCATCTGCGCAAGCAAACGCGCGCGTAAGCGCAGATCCCGGCAAAATTTCAAAGCAAAATTTTAAATCTGACTTCATCTGGGGCGTTACGATCGACGACGGCTGGTACGAGGACGCGCAAGACGCCTCGGGCGCGAAGCTGCAAAGCATCGTACGCGCCCTGCAAGCCCTACCCGCAAAGCCCACCGTGCGCGTCGTGATGTCAAAAGAAATTAGTCCGCGCGAGTATGAGCCCCTTTTTAGGCGGCTTAGCGAGGTTTCGTACGTGATGGCCTGCCCCGTGGACTCCTATGAGATGAGCTCGTACAAAAGCGTGAAAAGCTACGAAAAGAGATTTGCGGACGCCTACGCCGCACTTGCGCCCTACGTCGCGATCTGGGAGATCGGCAACGAAATAAACGGCGAGGGCTGGCTCGGGGACGATGCGAATTTCATCGCCGCTAAGATGATCGCGGCATTCGAGTTCATCCACAAGAAAGGCGCTAAAACGGCGCTTACGGCGTATTATACGCCGAGCGGAGTACAAAAAATAGAAATGCGCGAGTGGCTGCAAAAATTCGTGCCGCAGGATATGAAAGATGGGCTGGATTATCTTTTCGTAAGCTACTACGAGGACGACAATGAGGGCTTTGCGCCTGATTGGAGCGAAATTTTTACCGATCTGCAAAGCGCCTTTCCCGCTTCGAAGCTTGGCATCGGCGAGTGCGGAAACACGGCGTCGGACGCTACGCAGGCGAGCAAAAAGGCGATGATGAGGCGGTATTATACGATGCCGCGTTATGTGCAAAACTACGTGGGCGGGTACTTTTGGTGGTATTTCGTGCAAGACTGCGCAAAGGGCGCCGAATCTGGCACTTCAAACGACAAAGACGAGCTGCTAAAAAGCCTAATCGATGCTATAAATTTGGCTCATCGCGAGAAAAATTAAATTTATAAAGGCTAAATTTAGGCATTCCGATCTCCGAGCTTAAATTTAAGGCAATGCAAACCCGCTTTGATATAGAATTCTTTTCAATAAAATTTTAAACATAGGAGCGCAAAATGAAAATCCTACTGATCCTGGCAAATCAGCCGTACAACGGCTCGGACAATACCTACAACGCATTGAGGTTAGCGGAAAACCTGCATAAAAAAGGCGAGGAGGTAAGAATTTTCCTTATGAATGACGCGGTCGATCTCGCAAGAGATAGCACCGAAAAACCCGGGGATTACGACATCGATCTGCTCGCCAAACTAAAGGAGCTATACGGCGGCGGCGTGGCGCTAAAAGTATGCGGCAGCTGTCAAAGCAGATGCGGCTTGCACGCAGGAGAGCCCTACTTTAGCGACGAAATAAAAGGCAGCATGGATATACTTGCGACCTGGGTTTGCGAGTGCGACAGGACGTTTACGTTTTAGTTTAAATTTAGGCTCAAGATGGGCAAAACTTTCAAAGAAGCTTTTGCTATATTGATCTATAAATTTGCTATGAAATTTTATAAGAAGATTAAATTTGAAAAACGTTATTTTTAATGAAAATAGAAATCTAAGGGATTATGACAAAGATCCGATTACTTTGTACGATTATGAAGTTTTTTATGACAGTTGTATTACCGCCATACCGCTTTTATGCGCCCTGGCTATACCGCTTAGCATAAAAGCTTTGTTCGATAATGGAGTATTATCGGATATAGTTTTAGGAAATATTTTGGCATTCGGTATAGTTGCGTTTACGATTATCGTCTTTTTAATTTTTGGCAATCCAAAGAAAAGTAAAATTTTAATCAAAAACTCTATTGTTGAATTTTATGAAATAAATTCTAACGAGTTGAAATTAAGAAGAATGGTAGAATTAACAAATTTAAATGAAACCATATGCAAACCGCTTTTTGGTTATTCTAAGAAAAAAGGTACAAAAGCGATTCTAGTTTGCATCTTAATATTTAGTTTTGCCATGATAGTTGCTATGTCTTTTTTGTTTTTTATTGGGTTTTGGATATTTGGTTTTTTGGGATTATTACTAGCAAATTTTATTCTTTGTATAATTGTCGGCAAAAATGGCGATAGATTTTTTACTATATTCCCGAGAATAGCAGTAGCATCACCATATATGATGTCGTATGGCGGCGGCAATCTTACTCCGCCACAATATTATTCGTTAATAATTTATAATCGTAGCAAATACGAAGAAGTTAAAGAATATTTTTTAAATTTACACGACATAAACATTGATAACATTGAAAAAATTTATTTTTAGACGGATACGACAAGCGGTGCGAGCCTGTGGACTACGAAGTCATCTTGCTAAGAGGCAAAAGAAAGGCGAGCCGCTAAAAAGCCTTAATAAAGCGGTAGACGAGGCGCGAGGATAATACGCGGGGATTTAAAATTTAAAGCGAAATTTTATGCTTTTTGACTGCAACGAGGTAAAATTTGGATATGAAAAATTTTAAAAGAATTTTAAAAATTACCGCCTT
>NZ_CALHIK010000137.1 GCF_938030785.1 uncultured Campylobacter sp. | reverse complement strand
GCGCGCATGTCGGGCGTAACGTGATAACAGGCTTTTTTGCAAAGCTCGCTGACTACTTTGGCAATTTCATCCGCTTGGATCGTTTTCATGATCTCTCCTCATATTGAAATTTTAACAGATTACATTCCGTTAAGCTAAAAACTAAGTTTAAATTTTTATCTGTATTTAATAAATTTAGCAAAAACCCTAAAAATAAGCGGTTTTTAATCTTTTTATAATACAATTTCGAGTTTTAAATTATCAAATAATTACAGTTTTGAAAAAGAATCTTAATTTTTAAGGAACTCTATGAAAAAGAAATTTCTTGTGCTTCTGCTGGGCGCAGGCGTGCTAATAGGAATGCTGCTATCTCTTGGGATCGCCGAGATGGTTCATCTTACGGGCACCGATAAATTCTGCGTATCCTGTCATACGATGCAGCCGATGGCAAACGCTTTTCACAACGACGTTCACGGCGGCAACAACCCGCAAGGCTTCAAAGCCGACTGCGTCGCCTGTCACGTCTCCCACGAAAATACCTTTATGTATCTTTGGACCAAGGCTCTGACCTCCGCAAACGACGTCTATAAGACGGTCTTTACCGATGCCGATAAGATCGACTGGCAGGAAAAGCGCAAGGAGCGCAACCATTTCGTTTATGAAAGCGGCTGTCTAAGCTGCCATCGAAATTTAAAAGAGCAAAACAACCAAGTAGATAAAGCCTGGCTCGCGCATAGGGATTATTTCGCGGGCACTACCGGCAAAACCTGCGTGCAGTGCCACGAAAACGTCGGTCATAAAAATTTAGGCATCGAAATCACCAAATATTGGGATAAATACAACAGAGAAAATAACAAAACCAAATAAAGGAGAAGCAATGCTAAAAAAAGTCGCTATTTTAATAGCCTGTATCGCAACATTTGCATTTGCCCAAGCCCCGAGCGCCGAGCACGGCGCGAAAGCGGCCATGGATGCAAATTTAAGCAACGCCGTAAATATTAATTTGACGGGAAATTTAAAGGTAAATAGGCAGCTTACGCCGCTAGCTAGACGCTGCGTCGAGTGCCATGCCGAAAAAACTCCCGGCGTCGTTGCGGATTGGAAGATGAGCCGCCACGCTCACGTAGGCGTTAGCTGTACCGACTGCCACTCACAGCCAGCAGATAGCCCTATGGCATCTAAAGAGCCGCATCCGAAAGACACCGACAACCACGTCTCAGTACTAGTTAGCCCAAAAACCTGTGCTAAATGCCACAGCAACGAAGTTAAAGAGTTTGAGAACAGTGGTCACGCAAGAGGCGCTATGCAGATGCAAGCCAACAAAGGAATGGTTGATCTAATGTATCACTACGAAGGACGTGATATCCCTGATCTTAAACACGCGCCTGATATTACCGGTTGCTCTCAATGCCACGGTGGCGTCGTTAAAATGGATGAGCATAACAAGCCTACCAAAGAGACCTGGCCTACATATGGCATCGGTACGGTTTACCCTGACGGTGGCGTCGGCGGATGCAAATCGTGCCACTCGGGTCATAAATTCTCGATCGCGGAAGCTCGCAAACCTGCTGCATGCGCATCCTGCCACCTAGGACCTGATCATCCGGATATCGAAATTTACAACAACTCGATGCACGGACATATCTTCAACGCCGAAGGCAACGAGTGGAAATTCGACAGTGCTCCTGGTACTTGGGCGGTTCCTGATTACCGCGCTCCTACATGCGCAACCTGCCATATGAGCGGCGGCGTGGGCGATCTAAACTCCACTCATAACGTATCTCAACGCTTGAAGTGGAATTTATGGCAGATCAAGAGCAATCTACGCACCGGCGGTAACGATACTGCGGTAAGCGAGTTTTTAAATACCGGCAAACTAAACGTCGGCAATCCTTTGGCAGGTAACCTAAACGGTCCTGAGGCGGCGCGTGCCGAGATGAAGCAAGTATGCAAAGAGTGCCACGCCAAGACTCATACGAATAATTTCTTTGAGATGGGCGATAAACAGGTACTTTTATACAATGTCTATAACGACGAAGCGACCAAGATGCTAAACGATCTTAAGGAGAAAAAACTCCTAAAAGAGGATCCTTGGAGCGATGCTTTCCAAAAGATATATTATCTTTCGTGGCACCACGAAGGTCGCAGAATGCGCCAAGGCGCGCTAATGGGCGGACCTGATTATTCGCATTGGCACGGCGTATTCGAGCTCAAAAACGACATCAGAGAGATGCAAGAGATCTACGAACGCCGCATCAAAACGGGCAAGATCGAGGAGTGATCTCATATAGCCTGCATAGTTGCGCGGATCAATAACTAGACCCTCAAGCCCCCGTTAAGTGCGGGGGCTTTTTTATTTGCGCAAAATTCTACGGAATTTTATTTTGGCTAAAACACTGTGCCGCACGAGTTCAAGCGATCTTGGCGCAGTTAAAATTTAGCCCGTTAAATTAGACCTCGGACAAAACCGCGACTTAATCTTTTAACCTCGCGCTAAATTTATCCGGATTTTTCAGGCTTCAAATTTAGTCATAATTCCAAGCTACAAAGCTTCAAGCTTCGCAGCTTTTCAAATTTAACTCCAAATTTCTTTTGAAATTTAACTC
>NZ_CALHIK010000136.1 GCF_938030785.1 uncultured Campylobacter sp. | reverse complement strand
TAGCAGTACCTTTTAAATTTACGCTGTTATTGGTTGCAGAGCCGCTAGCTTTTGCACCTTTTACGTCGCCGGTAACTTGGCCACTATCGACATTTACGGTATTATTGGTTGCGCTGCCTGCCGTCGCCTCTGCGCCCAGTGCGCTGCCCGCTACTTGCGCACCACCCTCTATCGTCACGGTATTTTGTGAGGTGCCGGTACGACCGTATCCGCCCCAAACGTTCTTTTTAGCTTCGCCGCCGTTTAATTTTACGGTATTTTTATCGGCAGCCTTTTGTGAGCTCAATCCGCCGTAGACCTCATCATTCGCGGTAGTATTTGTTAAATTTACGATATTTTCTTCTGCGTTATTGCTTATGCTATATCCGCCGTAAATTTCTTTCGTCACGGCGCTATCGTTTAAATGCACCTCATTTGATTTAGCGGATCCGCTTGAAGACTGACCGCCGATAACGGAATTTATTTTTGAGTTGTTTTGCGCCGTTACGATATTTTTTGCGGCATCTCCACTATTGGCTTGACCGCCGCTTACGATGCCGTCCACTTTAGCGCCGTCTAAGGTTACTTTATTATCGTGGGCACTACCGCCGCTCGTATTAACGCCACCGCCATTGACTTGATTTTTGGCATGAGTGCGGGTTAAATTTACGGTATTGTTAAATGAGTTTACGCCTCTTCCGCCGAAAATCGTACCGCCTACTTCGCCGTCTTCTATATCTACGATATTTCTTGAAGCATCGTTGGTAGTGGATGTGCCACCGTAAATTTCACCGGTTACGACATTATTTCCTCTAAGTTTGACGTGGTTATCTTCCGCTTTGCCGCCTGCTGCGTTACCGCCGTAAATATTCTCGCCGACTTTGGAGCTAGTCAAAAATACCCTACTGCCGGTTACGACGCCGTTAGAGCTTTCTCCGCCAATAACGCTCTTTTTAAAAGTCGTGCCGGTAGAGGTTACTTTATTATTTGAAGCGCCGGTTTTGCTCTTGCCGCCTATGGCCTGTTGACCGATCTCGCCGCCGGTCAGATCTAAATAGCTATTAGTAACCGTCCCGCTGCGGCTCTCTCCGCCGATCAATCTTCCGCCTATTTTTGCATTACCGTTAATTTTTGCGTAGTTATTTGCAACATCTTTGTTGTTACTTCTACCGCCGATCGCATCGCCGGTTATTTGGCCACCGGTTAGCTCCAAATAGCTATTATTAACCTTGCCGTCGTAGCTAAGTCCGCCGTATACGCCATCATCGTTGCTAGAGTTCGCACCCGTAACCTTGCCGCCGCTCATATTCACATGAGCTCCATCTATGTCGCCGTAATATGTAAAAGCTCCATAAATCGCTTTATCTACAGTACCGTCGCTGATGGTAACATAATCGCCCTGGCTATTGGAAGCAAGATTATGCGCGTCGTTTCTATAATAACTTCCGTATACGTAATTAGTTACATGACCGCCCTCGATCGTAGAGTGGTTGGCGATAGTTTTACTAACCATATATGCGCCGTTGATATTTCCAACCTCGCCTTTTTTCAACCAACCGTGGTTGTTTTTAGCCGTTGCCTTACCGCCGCCTCCGGTAATACCTCCGCCAGTACCGTTGGCGACCAAAACATCAGTGACTTTAGCGCCGTTATTATCTATAGTTACGACATTGTTTTGCAAAATAGCGGTGCTATTTTCTGCAGCTATTACTCCATTTACGTTTGATAAATTTACAACACCGGTAATATTTACTTTATTGCCGTCTGCGCCGCCATTTTGTACTCCAGCGCCAGCAATCCTGCCAGCGATGGTAGGCGTACCGCTGATATTTACTTCGTTATTATTTGCTTGGCTTGTACCCGTAGCTCTACCGCCCATTACCGCAGTGTATTCAAAATTTGGAAAGCCGCCGTAGAATACTTTAGTAGCACCGCTTATGTTTACGACATTATGGATAGCGTCTCCGCTGGCATTTGTTCTACCGAACCATGTGCCATTACCGCCGAGTACGACATTATTTACTTCTGCATTATTCAAGTTAACCGTATTATTTTTAGCGCCTTTACCCTCGCCGCCCACAAGTATCGCTACAGTAGCGCCACTAGAGACATTTATCGTATTGTTTTCTGCCGAGCTAGTTTGTCTATATTTAAAGTCCGATCCTTCAGGAGTACCGTCGCCGTTACCTCCACCATAGATCGTACGATTCCAAGTGCTTACGCCGCCTGAGGCAACGCCTCTTATTGTTACGATATTATTATCGTTTTGTCCGTGAGCATTTGCTTTACTTTCAAAGCCGCCCGAGTAATTTTCGCCGGATGATTTATATAATTGACTTGGAGTACCGTCGCTTTTAGTTACCGTTATGATTCCATTACCAGCTAAAGCTTGCGAAGGAGCAATGGCTAAGCACGCCGCCAAACTCAAACCGGAAATAATCGGTATTTTAATATCTTTCATAATCCATAATCCTTTGTAAAAAATAAAAACTATCCATTATACAATAAAAATATCAATTTACAAGAAATTTAGAAAAATTGTATATAAAAAAATGAGAGTTCCTAAAAATCAGTATCGAGATAGCGCCTCTTTGATAATTTAAATAAAATTTTATCCTCTTATAGCCATTAAGCTTAAATTTAAAATTATAGTTACATAAAATACCTGATTTTAAAAATTTTAGAGGCGCGATTTTAAATTTAAAATTTTATAAAAGCGCGGCGCCGGATCGAAAGTATAAAATTTAGCTTTTTTCGCGCCTTTACGCGGCTGAATAGATTTAAAATTTATGGATTTAAAAAGTCGGGCTTTAAGCGTCGGCGCAGAATCGACACGTAGATCAAATCTAGCGATTAAATTTAATCGCTTCGCCGCCCAAGATATGGGAACTGATTTTAGCGCGCCGCCAAAAAACATTCAATCAAGCGGCGCGAATGAACTTCTAAACGCCGCAGCGAACCCGGCAAGTCAATCAAGCCTATTCAAATAAATTTCGCTCGCGGACACGGCGCACCGGTAAGCGAGTGCGCCCGCGAGAAACTTATGAAATTTTACTCTTTAGCGGATCACGAGTCCTTGTGGAATTCCCCCGCGGATCACCCAAACTAGGGTTTTCTTACCCTTATATTCTTTGATGTAGCGATCGAAATCATCTAAATTTTTAACGTCGTTTTGACCGACTTGGATTATTATGTCGCCTGCTTCAAAGCCGTATTCATCGGCCTTAGAACCGTTTTTGACGTTTGTTACGAGGATGCCTTCCAAGTCTTTATCGAGGTTGTATTTCGAGCGGACATCATCGGTTAAATTTCGTGCGCTAAGCCCATCTATGGCGCTTTGGCTTGCGCCGCGAGAATCGGCCGCGCCGCTTGATTTGCTCATACTATCAAGCTTGATAGTCGCGGTTTGGGTTTTGCCGTTGCGCTCAAACTCCACTTCCACCGAACTTCCCGGAGCCATAGAGCCGATCAAATTTTTTAACTCGTTAGCGTTTTTGATCGACTTGCCGTCGATTTTAACGATCAGATCGCCGCGCTTGATACCCGCTTTATCGGCAGGCATGTCTTTTTCGACGCTAGAGATCAGCGCGCCCTCTTTGTTTGAATAAATTTCTTTCTGTTCGTTCGACATATCCGAGATCGTGACGCCTATGAAGCCGCGCTCGATCTTGCCGTCGACGATGAGCTTTTCGGCGATCTCTTTTACCATATTTGATGGGATCGCAAAGCCTACGCCGTTATTCCCGCCGCCGCGACTTAAAATGGCAGAATTTATCCCCAAAAGCGTGCCGCGGCTATCCACTAACGCGCCGCCCGAATTGCCGGGATTGATCGAAGCGTCGGTCTGGATGAAATTTTCGTATTGATTTAGCCCGATATTGTTCTTATTTAGCGCGGAGATGATGCCCTGAGTGATGGTGCCGCCCACGCCGAACGGATTTCCGATAGCAAAGACGATGTCGCCCTCCATAGCCTTGGACGAGTCGGCGAATTTAACCGCAGAGAGGTTTTTTGCGTCGATTTTTATGATAGCCAGATCGGTTTTAGGATCGGTGCCGATCACCTTGGCTTTGTATTCTTTGTCGTTATCAAGCAGGGTTACTACGATCTCGTCGGCGTTTTCTACGACGTGGTTATTCGTCACGATATAGCCGTCTTCGGAGATGATGACGCCCGAGCCCAAAGAGCTTCCCTCGCGCTCTCTGGATTGCGGAACGTCAAAATCAAAAAACTGCCTGAAAAACGGATCGTCAAACATCTGCGACATAGGGCTATTGGTCATTTTAATCTTGGTTTTCGTAGCGATATTTACGACGGATTTTTTCACCTCCGCAACAGAGCTGT
>NZ_CALHIK010000135.1 GCF_938030785.1 uncultured Campylobacter sp. | reverse complement strand
TTGGTTTTCGTAGCGATATTTACGACGGATTTTTTCACCTCCGCAACAGAGCTGTGATATGAGAGCACGACATCTTTATCAAAGCTCGGATTCACGCGATCGTAACTATTTGGGGCTTCTTTAATGTCGATGCTGGCGCCAAAAAGCGCACCTGCCAAAGCTATCGATAGGATAATCGATTTTTTCATTTTTATATCCTTTGTGATAATAAAATTTTGGCGGAATTATAAATTTTGTCCGCTAATATATTCTTAACGCAAAATTAAAATTTATAAATGGAATTTAGCAAACTTGATTGACACTCACTAAAGTTTTATGATATAATCCGCATAAATTTTAAAATTTCGAGGATCAAAATGGCAAGCACAAGCAGTTTATACGAAACCTTAGGCGTGGATAAATCCGCAAGCGCGGACGAGATCAAAAAGGCCTACCGCAGACTGGCTCGCAAGTATCACCCCGACATCAATAAAGAAGCGGGCGCGGAGGATAAATTTAAAGAGATCAACGCCGCGTATGAAATTTTAAGCGACGAGAAAAAGCGCGCGCAGTACGACCGCCACGGCGACGCGATGTTCGGCGGACAGAATTTCCACGATTTCGCGCAGGGCTCTGCGGATATGGGCGATCTAAACGACATCATAAATAGCATTTTCGGCGGCTTCGGCGGCGCAAAAAGCGCGGGCTCACGCGGCGGGTTTAGCTTTAGCACCTTCGGCGGCGGCGAGGGATTTAGCGGTTTTGGCGGAGCGCAGAGCCTAGATACGCACAGCTCAATCGAAATTCCCTTTGAGACCGCTATACAAGGCGGCGAGATGAGCGTGCGCGTAGGCGGCGAGACGGTTAAATTTAAAGTGCCCGCGGGCATCAACGCCGGAGAAAAGCTGCGCATCAGAGGCAAGGGGCAAAAATCAGGCGCACAAAGCGGAGATCTGATCTTGGAGATAAAAATCACGCCAAGCGCCGAGTATACGCGGCAAGGCGACGATCTTTTCAAAAAAATCGACGTTCCTTTAAAAACGGCGCTGTTCGGCGGAAAGGTAGAAATTTCGACGCCCGGCAAAAGCGCTACGATAAAGATCGCCAAAAACACTAAAAACGGCCAGAAATACCGCCTAAAAGGCTACGGTGTACAGAACCGCAAGAGTAAAATTTTAGGCGATCTATATGCGGTGGTAAACGTCATCCTGCCCGATGTCGATTCGCTGGGCGAGGACGTCAAAGACGTACTGCAAAAGCTATAAGGAGGCACCAAAATGCATGATTACGACGAGCCGGTCTATCTCATATCGATAGTGGCGAAGGTTTTGGATATCCATCCGCAGACGCTGCGGCAATACGAACGCGAAGGGCTCGTGACGCCGGGGCGCACCGAGGGCAAGATGCGCCTGTACTCGGCGCACGATATGGACCGCATACGCACGATTTTAAATCTCACCAAGGAGCTCGGCGTCAATCTCGCGGGCGTGGACGTGATCTTTCGCCTGCAAGAAAAGATCGCCGAATACGAGCGCGAGATCGAAGCGCTGCGGACTAAGATTTTAGAGCTTAGCGGGGAGTGAAACACATCGTGATTGCAGATTTGTAGGCGATAAATTTAAGGTATTTTGAGCGAATTTACGAGCGCGCAGAATTGAGAACTGCGCCTTTGAGTGAGCCGAAATTTTACTGCGAAAGGCGAAATTTTAAAGTTGAGAAAAGTAAATATCTGCACGCGCAATCTTTCTTAAAAAGTCATACCGAGTAAATTTTAGCAAATTTACACGCAGAGAAATTTACGGCGATAATTACGGGCAGTGAAATTTAAAGCCGTGATACAAAATTCCGATCTGCCGTACCACGCGCTAAAATTCTTATCCATCCGCGCCGCGCGCCGAAATTCCGATCTATCGTCTGCGTCTCACGCCGAAATTTTAAGAGCCTACGGCGAGATGCTTTAAGGTAAAATTTCAGTCAAACCGCACCGCGTTTCTAAATTTCAAATTTAAATTTATACTCGCCGCCTTAATTTAAATTCCATACCTGCGGGTATGATTTGAATTCTGCACCTTTGCAATTTAAATTTTATCCTCACAGCTCCGATTAAAATTCCGCGCTCGGAGGTCGGTTTAAATCCATGCTAAATTTTACAATCGCGCATACCGCCGCGCTCGATTATAAAATTTTACGCCGCAGTCGGCTCCCGAATTAAAACGCTGTACCCATACATCCGTACCGCGTTAGGTTTTGAAATTTCAAAGCATTGCAAACTTATGCGTCATACTGATCTTTAAATTTTAAGTGTCGCGAGCTCGTATGCTACACCGAGCTTAGAACCCAAAGCCGCAAGCCAATACGCCGCAGTGAGGTTAAAAAGCAGATCGCGTCCAAATTTACGCAGGCTCGCGGCTCATCCTCATTGCAGGCGGCGCCTAGGAATTTTTGCGCTTTTTTATAATCGACTACGCGACGGGCTCGAGCCGCGCCGCTTAAATTTAAGCCCGCTCGTTTAATCCGTTTTACGCGCGTATCTAAATTTAAACCGCGCCGTTTAAATTTAAAAAACTAGGTCACGGCGCAAACCGAATCTGCACCGAGAATCTAAGTTAGAATCCTTAAATTTAGGCTAAATTTAAAGCTCAAAGACCTAAAATTTAAAAGATCAAAAAGAAGAGCGCTAAATTTCGCTAAGCTTGTCGAAGCGGGTCTTTAGCGACCTTGCGTTTTTATTTAAAATTTCCGCCTGCTCGTTAAATTTCGCCGCGTAGCTTTGCAGCAAAGCCGCGTGTTTGGCGTGCGTCTCAAACTCCTTGCTAAGCGCGTAAATTTCATCTTTTACCGACTTGATGTTCGCAGCGAGCGCCTCATCTTTTAAAAACGCGCGGATCGTGCCCAAAAGCGCCAACAGCGTCGTCGGAGAGGCCATAAACACGCCGCTTTGCGCGCTAAGCTCCAGCACCTGCGGCAGCTTCTCACACGCATAAACGAAAACCGCCTCGCTAGGCAGAAAAAGCACCGCAAAGTCCGTGGTTTGCGGCGGAGCGATGTATTTTGCGGCGATGTCCGCGATGTGTTTTTTCATATCGCTTGCGAGCTCCTTTTGTGCGCTTGCAAGCGCGGCGGCGTCCTTTATGGCAGAGGCAGCTACGATCCTTTCATAGCTACTAAGCGGAAATTTCGAATCAATGCAAAGAATCCTATCTGATCCGATGTGAAGCGCGCAATCTGCGATCTTGCCGTTTGGTAGGTGCTTTTGTAGCTCGTAAAATGCGGAGTTTTGTCCATAAAGCATAGTTAGGATCCGCTCCAGCTGGTACTCGCCGAAATTTCCGCGCAGCTTTACGTTGCCCAAGATCGCATTTAATCGCGAAATTTCATCTCGCACCTGAAGCGAAGCTTTATTTTGCTCGCCCATCCGCGCGAGGTTTTGCGCTACGCCGCTAAAGCCCTGCTGAAGCGAGTTTAAATTTGAGCTAAGCGCGCTGTTTTGGCGCTGCAATCCCTCGCTTAAAGCCTTATTGAAATAATAAAATTTATCGGTAAAGCCGTCCTTCAGATCCTGGCTCAGCTTAAAAAACTCGGCGCTTGATTTTGCATCCTGTGCGCTCAGTCGCTCTTGCAAAAGTGCGGCAAGTGCGGCGTTTGCATCGCTTGCGCGGCGAGTCTGAAAAAACAGCACTGCCAGCAAAATGATCACCAGAGCCGCAAATACGGCAAACACAGCGAAAAAAATCGCCTCAGCGCCCATCTTGCACGCTTTGAGGATCTAAAATTTCATTTTTGTAGCGCAGAAATTCCATATCGTTGTTTAGGGCGCGATTTTCTTCGAGCAAAACCTCATGCTTGGTGCGAAGCTCGGCGATATCGCGACTGATGTAATAAATTTCGTTGCGGATGTAGATCGCGGGCACCGTCAGCAAAAACGCAAATCCCACCAGCAGATACACGACCAGCAGCTGATAAAAAGTAAGATTTTTCTCTTTTTGATTTCCGGCGTCGTAGTTGCGCAAAAGCTCGTTTTGATCCTGCGCAAAGCCCGAAGGAACGCTAGTTTGAGCCAGGTATTCGTATCTATCCATCTTAAAATTTCTCCATAAATTTAAACGCTTACGAGATGGGAATTCCGTCTCGCTTCATCTTTTAAAAATATCAAATTTCATAGAATCTTACCGAAAATTTTATGAAATTTAATGCACAAAATTTTACAAACGCCGTTAAAATCATCTCAGCCAAAAAATTCTTAGCTTTGCGCTTGCGGCTCGCGAGTTTTGCGCGAGCTCCTGCGCATCCGCGGTTAGCGGACTTTTGGTTAAAATTTTTCCCAAGGAGTGATCTCCGCCGCATTCGCAACGCATCACCCCGCTTGGACAGATACAGCCGCGCTCCCACTGCTTAAAGCGCATCTTTACGATGCGATCTTCAAGCGAATGAAATGAGATTATAGCGACATTTGCATTAGTTAAGATTAAATCGCGCGATTTTTGCTCGATAAGATCAAGCAGGCTTTTTAGCTCGCCAAGCTCGTTATTTACCTCAATGCGGATCGCCTGAAACGCTAGCGCGGCGAGGCTGATACTACGCCCTTTAACAGGCTTTGTTCCGATCAAATTTGCTAAAGCTTTAGCGCTTGTTAGCGGTGCGTTAGCCCGCGCAGCGGCTATTTTGGCGGCAATTGCGTTAGCGTTTGTTAGCTCGGCGTATTCGCGAAAAATGCGCGCGAGTTCAGCTTGCGAGTAGCGGTTTACGACATACTCCGCATCCAGCGCCGCGCCCGCATCCATTCGCATATCCAGCGCGTCGCTTTTAGTGGAAAAGCCGCGAGAGTTTTTATCCAACTGAAGCGACGAAACGCCGATATCGGCTAGGATTCCGCGAACTGCGCGGAGTTTTTGCTCGGGCAAAATTTTTAAAATTTCGCTAAATTTAGCCTTATGAATCTCTACGCGGTCATTAAATTTACTAAGCCGCTCGCGCGAAAATTCTATCGCTTCGGCGTCTCTATCGCAGGCGATGAGTTTAAGGCGTGGATTAGCGATCAAAATGCCCTCGCTGTGCCCTCCGTAGCCTAGCGTGCAGTCTAAAACGTAGCCGCTCTCAAGCTGCGAAAATGCTGCGATCGTCTGCGAAAAAAGAACGGGAATATGTGGAGCTTGCACCTGAATTTATCCTTTTGAAATTTCTAATCCTATATAATAGCGAAATTTTTTACAAAGGCGAGAGATGGACGAGTATTATTATGAAATTTTGCGCAAAATTTCGCTTTCGATGTTTAGAGAGCGATTTTTAGGGATCTTTCACGGCTCGATTTCGGTTAAAATCAAGGAAAATCAGTTTTTGATCAACAAAAAAGACGCGATTTTCGATAGTCTCGGCAAGGATGATTTTATAACTCTGTTTTCGAAGAAGGATTACCGCTGGCAGGACGCTAGCATCGATAGCGATATCCACGTAAATATCTACAAAAATATCAAAGAGGCGAAATTCGTAACCTACGCGATGCCTCCGCATCTCATCGCATACACGCTGGAGCATGATTTTATTTTGCCGCGCGATTATTTCGGAGCGACCAAATTTAAAAGGGTTGAAATTTACGATCCGAAAAATTACGACGATTGGCATGAGCGCGCGCCGTATGAAATTTGTAACTATATGATGAACGAAAATAGCGACGTAATGGTGATCCGCGGATACGGTGTTTTCGCTTACGCAAGGAGCGCGCAGCAGCTGGCAAAAAAGATATCGATACTAGAGAATAGCTCGAAGCTACTTTTGTTAAGCAAGAATTAATATATATCAAATTGATTACTAACGCGTTATAATTGTGTGAAAATGCCTATTTTTCAGCATTACATAAGGTTTTATCTGTATAATTACTAACATAAAAATTTCTTTAAGTTAGCTATTTTAAGGATTTCAATGATAGATTGGATGCAAAAGCATAAAAAGTCGCTTATACCAACGATCTGGGTAAGCACCATAGCCTTTGTGGGTGCCGGTTTCGTAGGCTGGGGAGCTTACGATATGAATGCCAATCGTGCAGGTTCGATCGCCAGAGTTGGGCAAATTTCTATAACAAATCAAGAATTAAACACAAAATACTCCGAACTATACAATCAGTTAAGCGCTATGAGCGACGGGCAATTTACACAGGAGCAAGCCAAAAATATGCATCTGGATCAGATCGCGGTAGATCAGCTAATCGGCGAGGCGTATTTTCTAAATTTTGCCAAAGATTTGGGCATCCAGGCTAGCGAAAAGGATGTTGCGGAGTTTGTGGTAAGCTCGCCGAATTTTCAAGAAAACGGCGCATTTAGCAAAGAACTTTACGACAACGTAGTAAAAAATTCCGGACTAACCAAAAAGGAATTTGAGCGCAATTTACAAAAAACGCTAACTCTACAAAAGCTCGGCAAGGCTTTAATGATCACGCCAAATTCCAAGATCATAGAGGCGTTTGCCGCATCGCAGCTGATGCAAGATAAAGTATCGGCCGAGATCATCTACGCAGACGCTAACGTTACCTTTAGCGACGACGAACTGAAAAAATTCTGGGAAGGCGAGAAATCGCGCTTTATGACGGAGAAAAAATATAATTTAGGAGCCTATTTCGTAGCGCCTAGCAATGCGGACGTAAACGAAACCGAGCTCAGTAAATTTTACGAAGAGCATAGAGGCGAGTACAGAAGTCTGGATGATAAATTATTGGATTTCGCAGAAGCTAAGCCGGATGTTTTAAAAGACTACCGAATGGATCAGGCTAAAAAAATTGCCACAAAAGATTATCTGGATATCAAAAAGGGCAAGATCGATACCAACGAAACCATCGTAGCTACGGCGGAAAATTTCCCGATTGCCGATATAGAGATCGCAAAGTCCGGCGAAGTGGTAAAACCTTTTGAATATAAGGGCGGATTTTTAATAGCCAAGCTCAACGGCGTTGAGCAACCTAGACAGATGAGCTTTGATGAGGCTAAGCCTTTGGTTTCCAAAGAATTTGAAGCGAAAAAACGCAAAGAGCTGCTTGAAAAAAGAGCGCAAGACGCGCTTGGAGATTTCAAAGGGACCGACTTTGGCACGCTGTCTCTTAACAGCAAAAACAATACCAAGCTAAGCGATGACGAATTTTATAAATTTCTTATCGATATGTTTGGTAAGCCCGCCAAAGAAGGGATAGTGGTGTTTGATGACAAAGCCATAGCGTATAAAATTTCGCAGCAGAGCCTAGGCAGCAGCGAAGAGATAGATAAAGAAAAAGTGATCGTCGCCGATAGAATAACCGCTCTATTAAATTCCAATCTACAAGGCGATCTAACCAAAATGTTAGAAAAGCGCTATAAAACCGAAAGATATTTTAAAGGTAAAGACAGTGAGTGAGTATATTTTAGGTCTAGATATAGGCTCGACCAAGATCCGCGCCATAATCGCTAAAAACGACGGTATTTTTGCCGTATTGGGCGTCGGTCAGTCCGATACCTTGGGTATCAAAAAGGGCGTTATCACAAACATAGAGCAAGCTGCGGGCTCGATAAAACAGGCGGTAAAAGCAGCCGTAAAAGGCGCCGGCAGAAGCTATGATAAAGCTATCATATCGATCTCTGGTTCATACGCCAAAAGTGTTAAATCTCGCGGCGTTATAACTATGGAAAACGAGATAGGGCTGGATGAAATAAAGCGCGCTATGCAGGTTGCCGAAGCACAGGCTAACGTGCCTAGCGACAGCGTAATTTTGCATGTGCTCCCGTATGATTTCAGAGTTGATGAGCAGGAGCATATCGAAGATCCGCTCGGTATGAGCGGAACTCGCCTAGAGGTATCTACACATATCGTTATCGCCCCTGAAAGCTCAATTAAAAATTTGAAAAAATCAGTTGAGATGGCAGGCGTAAAGGTCGATAATATCGTCCTTTCGGGCTACGCATCATCCATCGCTACTCTCAGTAAAGACGAAAAGGAGCTCGGCGTCGCACTGATCGATATGGGCGGCGCTACATGCGATATAGTCATACATCTGGGAAATTCTTTGCGTTATAACGACGTGGTGATGTTTGGCTCCAATAACGTTACTAACGATCTATCCCGAGCGCTACACACGCCGCTTCCGTATGCGGAAAATATAAAGATAACCTACAATGACTTGATCAATCAAGGAAATAGCGAGGTCGAGCTACCGGTCTTAGGCGATAGCGAGTCGGAAAACCACATCATAAGCCTTGAGATCATTTCGCAAGTAATACTTGCTCGCGTTAAAGAGACCTTTGATATGATAGCCGATAAGATCGAAAGAAGCGGCTATAAAGATCGTATAGGCGCAGGTATCGTCATCACCGGCGGTATGGCGAAGCTAGACGACGTGCGTGATTTGGCGGCGATAGTTTTTGATAACACATCCGTTAGGATCGCAAGAGCCAAGACCGTAAGCGGTCTACATGAGATCGCCGAAGATATCGGGAATTCTTGCGCATTGGGACTTTGCATGTATGGATTTGGTGAATTTACCCCTTACGAGATGGACTCTAACGGCAAGCTTCGCTATAAAGATGAGATAATAAATAAAAATCCAAAGAGAAATATAAACGACTATTACGAAAAAGAGGTTAGCAAGGCGATAGAAAAGGACGGCTCAAGAGCTGACGGCGGTGCGGCAGCCAAAAAAGACGATCTGAATATCCAACTTCCAAAAAAAGACGGAACAAATTTTTTCAATAAAATTTGGTCGTCTATGAAAAATTGGTTTTAAAATTTAAGCTAAGGAGATACTCGTGAAAGGATACAGTATGGAAGAAAGAAAGGGCATCTACGGTGCTAAGATGAAGGTGATCGGCGTCGGCGGCGGCGGATGCAATATGATCAATCATATGATTCGCGAGGGTTTTACTAAAACAGACGTCGAACTAATGGTGGCTAACACCGATGCGCAGGCTTTAGAAAAATCGATCGCAAATACTAGAATTTTACTCGGCGAAAGCACCACCAAAGGCCTTGGCTGCGGTATGGATCCGGCACTTGCTAAGATGGCTGCGGAGGAGAACTACGACGATCTCAAAGACCGCTTGGACTATTCCGACATCGTTTTCGTTGGCTCCGGCCTAGGCGGCGGTACCGGTACCGGTGCTGCGCCTATAGTCGCTAAAGCTGCGAAAGAGAAAAAAGCGCTAACTATCGGCGTCGTTACCACCCCTTTCGGTTTTGAGGGCAAGAAGCGCATGCGACTAGCGCAGGAGGGTCTTGAAGAGCTTAAAAAAGAGTGCGATTCCATAATCGTTATCCCAAATCAAAATTTATTGAAGATCATCGATAAAAAAACCGGTCTAAAAGACGCCTTTAAGATCGTAGATAATGTCCTATTCCAAGCCGTAAACGGCATGATCTCCGTGATCTTAGAATCCGGTGATAGCGATATCAACGTCGATTATGCCGACGTTAAAAAGGTAATGACTCACCGCGGTTTGGCATTGATGGGTATTGGCGTTAGCGAGGGCGACGGCGCGGCGGAAGAAGCGCTAAAAAGTGCGATCCAATCTCCGCTTTTGGATAATACCTCCATCCACGGCGCTATGGGCGTGTTAGTACATTTCAAGATGTCGCCTGATTGCTCCTTGCTTGAGATCGAATCTGCGATGAATATCATCGAAGATACCGTAGATAAGGATGCCGACGTTACTTGGGGCACCACCACAGATCCTAAGATGGAAAACAACCGCGTCGAAGTTACTCTCATAGCCACCGGCTTTGAAAGGAGCATCGAGGAAAAAAAGCAGGTCGCCAGCGATAACGTAGCGGATCGCAGAAAGGCGCTTTTAGAGAGCATGGGTCGAAATTCTATCTTTTCTAGGCAAAAGGTAAGTAGCGGCGATTTTAACGGGGACGAAACCTACGACGAGCTCGACGAGCCCGCATTCCTACGCAACCAGATGGACTAAATGCGCAGACGAGATAGGCAGCTAAGCGAAGATGAGGCGTTAAAAATCATCGACGAGAGCGAATACGCTACGCTTAGCTGCATAGACGAGAGCGGCGAAATTTTTAGCGTGCCTATCTCGCCCGTACGCGATGCAGACGCCATTTACATCCACGGCGCGCCTGCCGGCACAAAGGCGCAACTCTTTCAAAACGGACGCGCGGTAACGGCTGTTTTTGTTAGCTACAACCGCGTTCCTACCCCAAGCGATGAAGAATATCGATCTATCGCGGATGACGCGGAAGCTCTAGGATCGAAAGTTTATACGACGGAGTACCGCAGCGCAATCGCCGTTTGCGAAGCAAGCGAAGTAGAAGATGACGAGCGTAAAATTTACGCCCTGCGGATACTATGCGAAAAATACACCCCAAACTACATGTCGCGCGTGGAGTTTGCCTCCAGAGCATCATTAAAGCGCACGAAAATTTATGAACTCAAAATAAAATCCGTAACCGCAAAGGCTAAAATTTTATAATGCGTCCAAATTTGCGCTTCCTGCGCCATGCCTTACTTTGCGGGAATCTCTTCTTTTATATGTTTTTGTCCTTTTTGTCGACCGCCCTACTTTACTTGCGATTGACATTCGCTTGGGTTTAGTGCGATACCTCTTTTCAACGCCGCTATTTGATTTCAGTTATGATGGGCTTTAAAGGAGCGAGATTGAAATTTTTTGTAACCGCCGTGAATACGGAGGTAGGAAAGACATTCGTTACGACTTCGCTTCTGCGGGCGTTTTTGCAAAGCGGTCGCACCGCAATCGCGCTAAAGCCCGTGCAGACGGGATGCGAGATTAGCGGCGGCAGGCTTGTCGCGCCGGATGTGAGCGAATATGCTAAAGTAAGCGCAGATAGCGACATTGCGCCGATTTATGCGTTTAAATTTCCCGCTTCGCCGCACTACAGCGCGAGTTTGGAGCGCCGAGAGATCAAGACGGATGAAATTTTAAAATTTATCGACGCTCATTCGGCGCAGTGCGAAATCACGCTGATCGAAGGCGCAGGCGGTATTTTCGTGCCGCTAAACTCGC
>NZ_CALHIK010000134.1 GCF_938030785.1 uncultured Campylobacter sp. | reverse complement strand
CGGGCGAACGCGCAAGCGACGCGCTAAAAAGGGAGGTCGTGCTCTATCATTTCTCTCAAATGCTAAGTCATTACGGTAGCCACGGCGTGGCGATATTTCGCAAGCATCTGCACGAATACTCCAAGGGGCGCGAAAACGCCGCAAGCTTTCGCGAGCAGATCAACCACGTCGCCGCCGAGAGCGAGATGGCGCGGCTGATCGAGGAATTTTTCGCCTAAAGTTAGAATTTTAGGAGCTTTGATGATTATTTTAAAAATTATAGCCTGCGCATTTTCGATGAGTTTTTGCTTTATGTGCGTTTCGAGTTTGGCTGGTTTTATGATAGAACCGTTTTTTTACACATCTAGCGCCCAGTTTGACGATCCTATAGAATGGCTACAGAAAAAATTCGCATATTTCCTATTTTTTTGGATATTTTTCTGCTGGACATGTGCGATACTTGCCGCAAAGTTAAAGGATTTTGGTAAGCTTGCGGATTTTTTCGTCAATCTATTTTTGCCTACCGTAGCGGTTTTAATTGTATCGCCCCTTGTCGGGATAGCGATTGCCACGGTATTAGGGTGGTGCGGAGGCGATTTGGTAATCAGTATTTTCGCAGCTTATATCCTTGCTCTGCTAGTCGTAAATAGGGTCTTAAAGCAGATTTATCCGCCCAAGTCCTAGCGCGCGAAATTTTAAAATTTAGCGCAGAGCTTTTATCTACCGCTTACAATCACAGCCCGCGCGTTAAAAGGCGAGGGCGTTAAAATTTAAGGAGAAATTATGCAAAATATCTACATCATCGGCGACGTGCACGGCTGCTACAGATCGCTTTTGGCGTTAATAGAGCAGCTGCCGCATAAATTTGATAGTAAAATTTGCTTCGTTGGCGATCTGATCGACCGAGGCCCTGCGAGCGCGGATGTGGTTGAATTTGTGCGCGCAGGAAGATATGACGCAGTGATGGGTAATCACGAAAGAAGCTTCGTGCGTAATGCAAAAACCGCCCTGCGATGCGCAAAAACGGGCAAATTTACGAGCTTAAATGACCTCTACGCATTTTTTAGCCTGGATGAAAGCTGGCTGTTTAATAATGGTGGTGAAGCGACGCTAGCGTCGTATTATCGTCACGGAGGCGTGAAGCAATGCAAGGAGCATCTGCGGTTTGTCTCGCGGCTGCCGATTTACCTAGAGTATGATTTGCGTGATGAAAGCGGTCGCGCTCTCGTCGTATCGCACTCCGCAGTGGGTCGCGCGTGGGGGATTAGACACGATGCAGAGCGTGCGAAAAGCTTCGCCGCTCATGTGCTAAGCGGGCGCGGAGATGATAGCGCGAATGATGGAATTTTTAATGTCTACGGGCACACGCCGGTAAAAAAGCCCGTCATTACGGAATTTAGCGCAAATATCGATCTGGGCTGCGTTTATAAAAAGCACTGGGGCGAGAAGGCGAGGCTTTGCGCGCTGGAGTTTCCCTCAAAGAGAATTTTCACGCAGGAGTGCATAGATTTTTGAGTTTGTATCGGGATAGCGCGGATTAAAATTTAAATTTAAGCGGGCTGTCTGAAGACGAAATTTTAGGATTTAAAGGTGCGTTCTTAAAGCGTCCGTCGCGCAGCCAGATCGCGTGAAATTTTAAATAATATCCCTTAGCTTACGCGCTTCATACATCCACGCCTCAAGCTCATCCCAGCGCTCGTCACGAATCATCCCCACGCAAAGATCCAGTTCGTTTTTAAAAGCATCGATCGCGCCCAGTAGGTTCGTGCGGTTTTGCTTAAAAATATCGACCCACATCTGCGGCGAGCTCTTGGCGATACGGCTCATGCCCGAGAAGCTGCCGCCGGCTAAATTTATGATGTTGCGGCGATTTTCCTCTTTTAAAACGCTGTTTACGAGCGAGTAGCTGATCGCGTGGGGCAGATGCGAGATGAGCGCCACGTGGTGATCGTGGCTTTTTGCGTCCATAAATACGATCTTCATCCCCGCAAACGAAAAAATTTCGACCGCGCGCTTGACGTGTGTTTCGTCCGCGCCGTGATCGTCGCAGATGACGACTACCGCGCCGTTTAAAAGCTCTTTAAATGCCGCTTGCGGACCGGAATCTTCGGTTCCCGCCATCGGGTGAGCCGCGATGAAATTTCGTCTAATCTGCGGCGGGCAGTTTTGTAAAATTTTAAATTTAGTGCTTCCCAGATCGATGATCGTCGTCTCGCTTCTGCAGTCGCTTAGATCTTGAAGCGTCTGCAAGATCGCCTCTACGGGGATCGCGAGAAATATCGCGTCGCAGATTTGCTTCATCTGCTTTAGGCTTAAAATTTCATGTACGAGCCCGAGTCGCAGAGCTTCTTTTTCATTTTCGCGGCTGATGTCGCAGCCGTAGACGGCGCTGATGATTTTGGTGCTCTTTAGACACAGCCCGAGTGAGCCGCCTATGAGACCTAGACCGATGATTCCTATCTTCATAAAATTCCCTTTTGATATATGCAAGTTTTAATTTTAATGTGGTATTATACGCAAATTATTTTCAGTTTTAGGTAAAATTTTATGAAAAAAAGCGTTTTTTTACTCTTAGTAGGCGGGCTCTCCGTAGCATGCGCCACGCAGATCAAATCCATTAAATTTGAAGGACTTAGACACCTCTCTCCGCAGGTCGCACAGCAAATTTCGGGGCTTAAAGTAGGCGATCAAATCACCGGCGAAAATACCAACGCCGCGATTTCAAATTTATTCGCGCAGGGCTATTTTAGCGACGTTTATATCAGTGAGCAGGGCGGAGACGTAACGATCAACGTAACCGAGAAGCCGACTATCGCTAAGGTCGAGATCAAAAACGTAGTCACCAACGACCGCGACAAGATCAATGAGCTCATCGGTCTGCGTCCGGGGCAGGTTTACGACGAGGTGGCGGTTAAGAAGGCGGAGACGCGCATCAAACAGTACTACGAGGTTAAGGGCTTTTTCGACACCGTGGTGGAATTTTATCCAAAGCCGATAAACGACGATAAATCGGTCATCTTGCTGACGATCGAGGTAAATCGCGGCGAAAATATCATAATCGACAAGGTAAATTTGGTAGGTGCGGACAAGCTCGACTATGGCGATATAGAGCCATCCGTCGCCAATAAAGAGCGTGAAATTTTAGGCTGGATGTGGGGCTTTAACGACGGCAAGGTAAAAACCGCCGAGCTTCCTAACGACGCCAATAGAATTCAAGAGGAATATTATAAAAAGGGCTATTTGGACGCCCAAGTATCCGAGCCGCTGCTTAATGCGGATATGAATAACTACACCGCCGATCTTACCTACTATATCAGCGAGGGCGAGCGATATAAAGTAAGCTCGGTAGATATCGAGTGCCCTAATTATATCGTTTTAGATAAGGCCGAAGTCATAGATGATTTTAAGCTTGAAAAGGGTGATACTATGAACTCCGCTTGGTTACGCCGCGATATGGAAAAGCTGGAAACTCTAGTAGCCGATCAGGGTTATGCCTACGTGCGCGTAGTGCCTAAAACCAAGCAAAACAAAGAGGAAAGAACGGTCGATATCACCTATGAGGTTATCCCGGAGGATAAGGTCTATATCAGAAACGTAACGATCTCTGGTAACGACAAAACCGAAGATAAGGTCATTCGCCGCGAGATGTATCTGACCGAGGGGAATTTATACAGTAAAACGGATTATAACGACTCTCTTAGCTCGCTAAAGCGTACGGGATATTTCGATGAGGTCGAGATCAAGGAAAATCGCGTTTCAAACGATAAGATTGATCTTGAGGTCGTCGTAAAAGAAGCTCCTACGGGCTCGATTACCGGCGGTATCGGCTACGGAAGCGATGACGGATTGCTACTAAGCGGCGGTATCAGCGATAGAAACGTATTCGGCACCGGCCTGCACGGCGCATTCTCGGTCGAAAAGAGCGACGATGCCCTAAGCGGACGCATAAGCCTAACCAATCCGCGCGTATTTGACTCCGAATACAGCCTCGGCGGCGCGATCTTCGCCAACGACTACGATTGGAACGATTACGACGAGAAATCCTACGGATTTTCGATCACCGGCGGCCGCAAGCTGGGACGCTATACCGATGCCAGCCTAACTTATTATTTTGAAAAGAGCGAAATAAAGGGCTTAAATCAATACTACGCCGCGGCAGGCTATCAAGACGGTAAAAATTTAAAAAGCTCGATTATCCCTGCGATCACGTTTAACAACACCGACGATTATTATCTGCCTCGCAGTGGCGTTATTGCAAGCACGAGCCTCGAATACGCAGGTCTTGGCGGCGATATCGAATACACCAAAGCGCGAGGATCGTTTAATTACTACTTTGGCTTACGCGACTACATCGACTACGATATTATTTTCAGATACAAGGCCGCAGCGGGCTACATCTGGGAGACGGGCAAAAAAATCCCGATTAACGAAAAGCTTTTCCTAGGCGGTATGAAAAACGTCAGAGGCTACGACAGCAGGAGCATTCCGAAAAAGCAAATTTGTCTAGCCGCGAATAATTGTCGCTATATCGAGACGGGCGGTATGCAGAGTTTTAATAACTCCTTTGAGCTAAGCTTCCCGGTTATCGATAGGCTAAAGATGCGCCTCGTAACCTTTTTTGATTACGGAATGATCGGCGATAATAGCTGGAACGAGGAGGAGCGCTATAGCGCGGGTGCTGGTATCGAGTGGATGACGCCGATGGGGCCTTTGCAGCTGTATTTCGTCAAACCTCTGAATAAAAAGCCGCACGACGACACCAATAGCTTTGAGTTTAGCATAGGTTCGCGCTTTAATTAGTCTAAATTTAGGGGTCGCAAGAGCGGCTCCTTTTTAAATTTAGACTTGCTTTAAATTTTAAAATTTCATCTTTTTTGGGCTTGCAAGCAGAGTTAAATTTAGCGCGCTTTAAATTTTAAATTTTAAAAATTTGCCGGTTTTAATGCGGCTTTGGGTTTTCGGCGCGGATAAATTTGCGCCCATAAAATCGCGCCCGTTTCCCCTAAATTTCGCTAAACTTTACCGATAATTTACGTTAAGCCTGTAAAATCGCGGCTAAAATCACACACAAAGGCAAACTCATGCGCAGAAACGGCAGTAAAACCAAATTTAAAATTTTAATACTTCTTATTATATTGTGCGCCGTCATCTATGGAATTTTTAGAATTTTCACCTCGCCTAAATTTGAAAAAAATCCTCCGCAGATCGCGCTTGCAAGTGAAATTTATTGGAATTTGACCTCGCCTTTAAAGATTAAAATTTCAGACGACACGGGACTTAAACTGATCCGCGTAAATTTAAACGACGGCTCGAGCGTCATTCCGTTAGTAAACGAGGAGCTAAACGTCCCGCAAACGGCAGTCGAAATTCCGGTGGAATTCCCTAAAAATTTGATCTTTAATAGCGATAAAAATTATAAGCTCGAAGTTATCGCAACCGACGTCAGCGTTTGGAATTTCGCCCAAGGCAATAAGGCTGAAAAAACCGCAAATATAATAATCGACAACAAAAAGCCCGTCATCAACGTCATTGCGCAATCTTACAAAATCACCAAAGGCGGCAGCGCCGTAGTGGTTTTCGGCGCGTCGGACGAGAGGCTGGATCAGGTTTACATCCATACGAATTACGGGAAAGATTTCAAAGCAACGCCGTTTGTCAAGGACGGCTACTACGCTTCGCTCGTGGCGTGGCCCGCAAATTTAGATGAATTCCGCGCCGAAGTAGTCGCCACCGATCTTGCGGGCAACGTCAGCACCTCGCAAATTAAATACTTTTATCAGGACAGAAAATACAAGCTCTCAAATATCAAACTGAGCGCAAATTTCATCAGCGGCAAGGTAAGCGATCTGGCTAGCCAGTACGCGCAGAATTTTAACTCAATGAGCGATCTGGAAAAATTTAAATTCGTAAACGAGACGCTTCGCAACAAAAACAGCGACGATCTGCACGCCGCTACTAGCGCGGTGCATGAGGATAAAATAGAGAGTTTCGAGCCAAAGCCGTTCTATCCGCTCGCAAAGGGCGCGGCGGTGGCGAGCTTCGCCGATCATAGGATATTTTTTATGGATGAGCGGCAGGTGAGCGAGTCGTGGCATATGGGGCTCGATCTTGCTAGCGTCGCAAACGCCGACATCAAAGAGAGCAACTACGGCAAGGTGGTTTTCGCGCAAGAAAACGGAATTTTCGGATTAAATTTAGGGATTTACTACGGCTTCGGATTATACGGCATCTACGGACACTGCTCGGCGACACAACTGAGCGTGGGTAGCGACGTAAAACCGGGCGATACGCTAGCGCAGACGGGTTCGAGCGGCTTTGCATTCGGAGATCACCTTCACTTCGGCATAGTTGTGCAGGGGGTGGACGTAAGACCGGAGGAGTGGATGGATTCAAAGTGGATCAAAGATAATATCTCGGACGTTTTGGAATCGTCTAAAAAATTAATCCAAAAGGGTAAGTAAATTTTAAAATTTTTGCTATAATGCGCGGATTAATGAAAACGAGGATAAAAATGAGACAGACAACGATAGGCAAAAAAGTCCATACCGTGGGCATCGGGCTTCACAAAGGCGAACCGATTAGGCTGACTTTGGAGCCGCTTGAAGCCGGTAGTGGAATCGTCTTTTACAGAAGCGATCTCGGTATTAGTTTTAAAGGCGAGCCGAAAAACGTCGTAAATACGCAGATGGCAACCGTCGTAGGCAACGACAAAGGCTATATATCGACGATCGAGCACCTAATGAGCGCGATAAACGGCTACGGCATCGATAATATCCGCATCATCGTCGATGCTAATGAAATTCCGGTGATGGACGGTAGCTCCGCGAGCTTTTGTATGCTTTTGGACGAAGCCGGCGTAAAGGAGCTCGATGCGAATAAAAAAGCTCTCATCATCAAGCGAGCGGTGGAGGTTCGAGAGGGCGATAAGCTCGTGCGACTAAGCCCAAGCAAGAGCCCTAAATTTGATTATACGATTAAATTTAGCCATCCGCTCATCGGCACTCAGCACTATGTTTTTGAATTTAGCAAGAAATCCTATGTCAAAGAAATTTCGCGTGCCAGAACGTTTGGATTTTTGAAAGACGTGCAGGCGCTGCGCTCTATGGGGCTAGCTCTAGGCGGTAGTTTGGAAAATGCCGTCGTAATAGACGAGAATAAAATTTTAAATCCAGAGGGTTTGCGCTTTGAAAACGAGTTCGTCCGTCATAAAATTTTAGATGCGATCGGCGATCTTGCGCTCGTAGGCGCCCCGATTTTGGGCGATTACACGGCGTTTGCGGGAAGCCACGATCTAAATCATAAACTAACTTTAGCAGCTTTGGCTGACGCTAAAAATTTCGAGCTTGCTGACCTTACCGCCGAGATCGTACGCGAATACCAAACAGTCTTCGCCTAAGGCCTAAAAAATCAAAGAAGTTGAAATTTTAATTGCCGCTCTTAGCGCGCTATGTCTGATCGGCGTGTATGAAAACGGCGCTAAGATAGCGGAATTTGCAAGCGCCGAAGGCGAAAAAGCCGATGAATTTCTGATCTGCAAATTTAGCGAAATTCTAAAAACTTATAAAATCAAAGAGCTCATCTACGCAAACACTCCCGGCAGCTTCATGGGTATGAAGGTGAGCTACGTGATCTTGCGCACGCTTAGCATCGCTCTTGATGTACCTCTGCGCGCGATCAGCGGCTTTGAGCTAAGCGGCTTCGGGCCGATCAGAGCAAATAAAAACTTCAGCTACGTTTATGAGCGCGGCGAAATCAGGATGAAAAAATGCGCCCCCGCCGCGCTATCTTTGCCGCAGGATTTATCGGTTTTAAATAAAAGCGATGATATACTTCCAAATTACATCATAGAAGCGGTTTAGGAGAAAATTTGATTATAAGAATTCCTGCGACGAGCGCAAATTTAGGCCCTGGTTTCGACGCGCTCGGCCTTAGCCTAGGGCTATTTAACGAAGTAGAGATTACCGAGCAGAAGTTTTTTTGCGTATCGCTTAGCGGCGAGGGCAGCGACAGAGCGTGGCTTAAGAAGGGCAACGCTTTTTTGAATATTTTCAATGAAATTTACAGAAAACTAGGCGGCGGGCAAGAGTTAAATTTTAAATTTGCCTTTCACAACAACATCCCGTTTTCGCGCGGGCTGGGTAGCAGCTCGGCCGTGATTGTAGGCGCCATCGCAAGTGCTTATAAAGTTTGCGGCTTTGAGATCGATCGCGCTAAAATTTTAAACACGGCGCTGGAATATGAAAATCACCCTGATAATATCGCGCCCGCGACGCTCGGCGGCTTTGTCAGCAGCGTCGTGGACGGTAAGACGGTTCGCACGCAAAAATGCGAAATTTCGCAAGACCTGCAAGCCGTCGTCGTTATCCCCGATACGCCGATGCCTACGAATGAATCGCGGGGCAAGCTGCCTAAGAGCTTTTCGATCAAAGATTGCGTTAACAACCTCTCGCACGCGGCGTTTCTTACCGCTTGCTTTATGCGGCGCGACTACGACAGCTTGCGCTACGCCTGTATCGACAAGATGCATGAGCAGATGCGTATGGGCGTGCTTCCGCAGCTTTTTAAGGTGCGTGAGATCGCCTATGATAACGGCGCGCTTATGAGCTCGCTCTCCGGCAGCGGCTCAAGCTTTTTAAATTTAGCCTACATATCCGACGCCGCGAAGCTTAAAGCCTGCCTTAGTGAAAATTTTCAAAACTTCCGCGTCGAAATTTTAGATATCGACAATGGCGGCTTTAATATTGACTAAGAAAAATAAAGATATAATCGCATGAGCGAACCGATTAGGATGTGCGTTATTTGCAAGGGGCGCTTCGCCAAGCGCGAACTCCACGCCTTTTTGCAAAATTTTAAAAATATAAGCTCAAACAGACAATTTTATATTTGCGACGGTTGCATAAATCAAAAAGAGAAAATTTCAAAATATCTATCTAAATTTGCGTCTAGCGCAGATTTGGGACATATCAAGGAGAGGGTTTTAAATGGGTGTTCTGATTAAAGATATCGCGGACGAGCTTGGATACGCAAGCAAAGAGATAATCGAAAAAGCGCAGGAGATGGGCTTTAAAAAGGTAAAAACCGCGTCGAATAAAGTAAGCGAGGAAGAAGCTACCGCTATTTACAATTATATCCAGACGGGAATTTTGCCGGGGAAGAAGTCAAAGCCCGCAAAGAAAAGCTCCGAAAAAGCGCAAGAAGACGAGAGTAAGCCCGCCAAAAAACATAGCGAAACTAAAAAAACCGCTAAAAAAGAGAGCCCTAAAAAGGCGGAAAGCTTAAAAGCTTCCGAATCCAAAGAGCCCGCACAGAGCGCCAAAGAGCCTAGCGATGAAAAAGCGCGGACGCAAGAGCCCGAGGCGAAAACCGAAAAAGCCCAAAATCAAAAAGAAGAAATTTCCTCCGCTGCGCAGGATAAAGAGGAGAAGCAAAATACCGCTTCAAAGCCTGCTCCGGTGCAGATAAACAGCGGCGATAGCATCGCTAGCGAGAGCTTGCAAAAGCGCCGCGGTCTAGTCATTGTCAAAAAGAAGAAAGAAGTTCAAACTCCGACACAAGAAAGAATCGAGCCTAGGCGCGAAAAGATGAGCGCGAGCTTGGAGGCGATCTTTTCAAACGCCGAACTAAATTTGAAAAAGAAAAAGATCGAAAAGAAAAAAGCTCCCGCTGCCAAAAAAGAGGACGCCCTTAAAATCGACATTATCCCAGATCATGAGATGGCCGATATCGTCATCGAGGACGAGGACGTCGTGGTAATGCCAGATTTCACCGTCAAACCGATCCAGACCGAAAACCGCACTAAAAATAAAAACCAGCCCAATATCTACCGAACCTCTCAGAGTCAGATGTTCGGCGGCGAGGGTGGCATAAGTCGCGGCGGTCGCAAAAAGCATAAAAAAGCCCCTCGCGAGCGCGATAGCGAAAGCGTGAGCTCGGTAAATATCCCGAAAGAGATCCGCGTTTACGAGTTTGCCGACAAGATCAAAAAGCAGCCTAGCGAGATCATCGGCAAGCTATTTGCGCTTGGGATGATGACTACGAAAAACGACTTTTTGGACGAGGACGCGATAGAAATTTTAGCAAGCGAGTTTGGCATCGAGGTAAATATCGTCGATGAGGCGCAGGAGTTTGACTACATCAAAGCTTACGAGGATAGTGAAGGTGAAGAAAATTTAATCGCCAGAGCGCCGGTTATTACCATTATGGGGCACGTCGATCACGGCAAAACGAGCCTGCTCGATTACATCCGAAACTCTCGCGTCGCAAGCGGCGAAGCGGGCGGTATCACGCAGCACGTAGGCGCGTATATGGTCGAGAAAAACGGCAGGAAGATCACCTTCATCGACACTCCGGGCCATGAGGCCTTTACTTCGATGCGCGCGCGCGGAGCCGAGGTTACCGATATCGTAATCATCGTAGTGGCTGCAGACGACGGCGTCAAGCCTCAAACCAAAGAGGCCATAGCTCACGCCAAGGCTGCAAACGTGCCCATCATCATCGCGATAAATAAAATGGACAAACCCTCCGCAAATCCCGATCTCGTAAAAACGGGGCTTGCAGAGCTTGACATCATGCCTACCGAGTGGGGCGGCAGCTATGAGTTCGTGCCGATCTCCGCAAAAACTGGCGACGGAATTGAAAATTTATTAGAGATCGTGCTTTTGCAAGCCGATCTTTTGGAACTTAAAGCCGATCCTAGCAAGCAGGCTAAGGCAACCATCATCGAAAGCTCCCTGCAAAAAGGGCGCGGCGCGGTTGCTACCGTCATCGTGCAAAACGGCACCCTGCATGTCGGAGACACCGTCGTAGCGGGCATCGCATACGGCAAGGTGCGTGCGCTTAGCGACGATAAGGGTAGGGCGCTAAAGCAAATTTTGCCGGGCGAATGCGGCGTCATCATAGGCCTTAGCGAGGTTCCGGGCGCGGGCGAGACGCTGATCGGCGTTTCAAGCGATAAGGAAGCGCGCGAGTATGCGAGCAAAATTTACGAGCATCAGCGCCAAAAAGAGCTTAGCAAATCGACCAAGGTCACCATTGACGAGCTAAGCGCCAAGATCGCCGAGGGCTCGCTAAAAAGCCTTCCTGTGATTGTCAAGGCCGACGTCGCAGGCTCGCTGGAAGCTATCAAAGCAAGCCTTGAGAAGCTCCGCAACGACGAAGTCAAGGTCGATATCATCCACAGCGGCATCGGCGGTATCACGCAAAACGACATCGCCTTGGCAAGCGCCAGCGAAAACTGCGTGATCTTGGGCTTCAACGTCCGTCCTACGGGCGAGATCAAAGAGCTTGCCAAAGAGCGCGGCGCGCAGATTAAGACCTACAACGTCATTTATAATCTAATCGACGATATCAAGGCGCTTTTGAGCGGCCTTATGAGCCCGATCATCAGCGAGGAGGCCTTGGGTCAAGCCGAGATCCGCCAGGTCATCAACGTGCCTAAGATCGGGCAGATCGCGGGCTGTATGGTTACCGACGGCCTTATCGCTCGCGGCGCAAAGATCCGTGTCATCAGAGAGGGAGTCATCGTTTTCGAAGGCAATGTCAGCTCGCTCAAGCGCTTCAAAGACGACGCCAAAGAGGTCGCCAAGGGCTTCGAGTGCGGCGTAGGCATCGAGGGCTACGATGATATGCGCGTGGGCGATTTCATCGAAAGCTACAAGCAAAAAGAGGAGCAGGCTACGATCGACTAATGCTCGCGGAATTCCGCGTGGGCATTCGCTTCGTTTGCACGGCTTGCGGCTAAATTTTAAGCTTCGATCGCGCTTTGAAATTTTATGCTCGCAGAATTTGGGCGTAAAATTTCGCTTTTTAAATTTAGCGACGGAGCGCGTGAGCAAGGCTTTAAATTTTGTCGGTTTCTGCGCGAGGCTTTGCCGCATAGCGTCAATTTTAAAATTTTAATGTTTTAGATTTTTCTTGCAGCGCGGCTTTGCGATCAAATTTTAAATTTACGCCGCTTGCTGATCGCGGATTTTCCATGCGACTTAAATTTTTAAATTTAATCGCAAAGTTGAAATTTTAAAGCGGTAAAATTTAGCTTTCGTGTAGCATCGAAGCGTTTTTAAAATTTAAGATAAATTTCGAAGCGGCGCAGTGTGCGGCAAAACAGCGACGCGGAGGATAGCGCTGTGCAAGCGACGCAAAATAAAGCCGCAACGGCGCGCGGGTGCTATTGGGCAGCGCCAAGACAGGCAGTGCGCAGCGAATATAACGCGTCGTGGCGAGCAGAGCACGGCGCAGAATAGAACTGCGCCTTGCGCGGAAATATTTATGCGGTAGCGGTGTGGCTATGCGACGAGCTTTCGTACGCGAGCCATGAAATTATATGTGATCTGCGTTTTAAATTTAAGCGCGAAGCGCGCGGGCTAAAATTTAAAAGCAAAATTTCAAAGCAGGGCTTGTGCCTTTTAAAATTCAAGAGCGAAATTTTAAAAGGTGCGGCGCCGCTCGCAGTGTCTGCGCGCAGTAAACCGCTCAGAATTTAAATAGACGCTCTGGCGCGACGCAAACCGCGTCAAATTTAAACAGACCGCGTCGCCGCAGGACGGATATTTCGCCGCGCTGAAGTGAAATAGAATTCCGCGTCGCCATGCCGAAGCGAGATAAAATTCTGCGTTGTCGCCGCGCCGAAACGAAATAAAATTCCGTGCCGCCGCGAGACGGACGCGAGATAAAATTCCGCAGCGGAGCAATAAAATTCCACGCCGTATAATCTACGGCGATTTAAGATAGCGAGGTAAAGATGAACCCGATCGAACTCAGAAGACTTCGCACGCAAAGCGTGCTAAAGCAGCTCATCCCCGAAGCGCTCGCGAGCCTTGAGGACGAGCTTTTGCGCGGGCTGTGCGTCACCGACGTGGAGTGCAAGCGCGGGCGCTACGACGCGTTTGTATATCTGGATAAAAACGCCTTCGACGAGCGCGAGCAGGAATTCGTGCTCGAAAAGCTCGGCCGCGTGGCTAGATATTTGCAAAATTTCTGCGCCGAGGCGGAGGGCTGGTACCGCTGCCCCGCGTTTCACTTCAAATTTGACGACCGCTTGGAGTATCAAAACAAAATGGACGATCTTTTCGACAAAATAGAGGAGGAGCTGCGCAAAAATGGTTGATTTAGAGGCTTTGGCGCGCGAATGCGGCGTGCAGCTTTACGACGTGGAGACGGTGAGCGAAAACGGCAGGACGATCTACCGCATCAGCATCACGAAAGCAGGCGGCGTAGGCCTGGACGACTGCGAGCGGTTATCGCGGCTACTTTCGCCGATTTACGACGTGGAGCCGCCGCTTGAGGGTGAGTGGACGCTGGAGGTCGGCTCGCCCGGGCTTGAGCGCAAGCTAAGCAAGCCGCAGCATTTCGCAAACTCCGCGGGCGAGCTGGTGCGCCTAAGCCGCACGGACGGGCAGAAGCTAAGCGGCGAGGTGCTTGGCTGCGAAGGCGGCGTGCTTAGACTGCGCACGGACGGCGGCGAGGTAAGCGTGCGACTTGACGAGATCAAAAAGGCGCGAACCTACGTGCAGTGGTAGCGGCGCGGATTTTAAAGCCCAGCGCGCAGATTTGAAATTTTGCGAATGAAGCTTTAAAATTTACCGCGCGGGATTTATGAGTTTGAAATTTCAGCTCCGAATTTTGAGGTTTAAATTTTAAAATTGCTTTTGAAATTTACAGCTCCCGATTGCTTTTGGCAGCTCCTTGTTACTCTTGATCTCTCGCGGCGCTCGGCGCAGAATTTTAAAATTCCGGTGCCGCTTTGCTTGTTTTGAAATTTTATGTTACGCCGATAAAAGGTAATTTTCCGCGCTACTAGGCGGCGCTTTGAAATTTCACACTGCGCCGCTAAAAGATAAGTTTTGCGCGACGCTTGCGCGACGCTTGCGCGTTGCTTTGGAATTTTACGTCGCGCCCGAAAGCGGCTAAATTTAAAATTTACGCGCCGTTTTGGGTGCGGTAAAATTCCAAACCTTTTGCTGCAAAGTAGAATTCTAAATTTTACGTTTTATCGTAAATTTAGATTTTATCGCCCGCGACAAATACTGCGCCCGTGAATTTTGCAGCGCCTGTATTGCGAATTATGCCCCAGTATCTATTTGCAAACACGGCTTAATCGCAAATCGGCTAAACAAGCGCGGCGGAGCGGGACAATTTAAATTTTGGATCTTTTATGAACGACGAATTTTACATGGATTTGGCGCTGCGGGCTGCGTGGCGCTATCAGGCCTTGACGCTACCAAACCCCGCCGTGGGCTGCCTGCTGCTGGATAAGGGCGGCAGAGTTCTAGGCATAGGCGCGCACAAAAAGGCGGGATTTTTACACGCCGAGGCAAACGCCGTTTTCGCCGCGCTGTGCGATCTGGACGCAAATTTCGCGCGGGATTTCGCTCGCGAATACGCCCGCAAATTCGGCGTTAAATTTCAAAACCTAGAAGCCCTAAAAAGCGCGCTTTTGCAGCCGAGCTTCACTTACGATTTTATCTTAAACCGACACGGCGGGCTTTTGCGCGGCGCTTGCGCCTACGTCACGCTCGAGCCCTGCGCGCACCGCGGTAAGACCCCGTCTTGCGCCGAGCTTTTGGCGCAGCTCGGGCTATCGCGCGTGGTAATCGGCGCGCGCGATACGAATGCGCAGGCTGCGGGCGGTGCGGAAATTTTACGCCGTGGGGGCATAGAGGTGAAATTTGACGTTTGCCGTGCCGCGGCAGCAGAGCTTGCGGAGCCGTTTTATCTGGCGCGCGCGAGCGGCTTTTGCTTCATCAAAATCAACGCCACGCTAAACGGCGCGGTGCATGGGCGGATCGGCAGCGAGAAGCAGCGCGCGTTCGTGCACGAGCTGCGCGGCGTGTGCGATTACGTAGGCGTGGGCGGACAAACCGTGCGCGCCGACAGACCGACGCTGGACGTGCGTGCGGCTAAATTTGACGAAATTAGCACTTTGGCAGGCAGAGCCGATATGCTGGTGCTAGACGTGCGTGCCGCGCCGCAAAATCTAAAGCCGCGCGCACCCGACGTTTGGATATACTCGCGCCGCGCACTTTCGGATTTTGATGCGAGCATTCCGCTTTTCGGCGTCGAAGGGCGCAAGATAGAGGTCTCGCGCTCGCTGCCCGCGGGCGCGAAAATCACGATGATAGAGGCGGGGGCGAGTTCGTTTGACGAGTTCGCGCAGTTTGCAAGCCACGCGCTTATTTTTTACGGCGCGCAGATGAGGGACGCGGGAAATTTTAGAGCAAATGCCGCGCTACAGCCGCTTTTTATATCTCGCGCGGGCGATCCGCACCTGGAAGCGAACGAATTCTACGGCTGGTTTAAAATTTTAAAATAAAAATCACAAAAGCTTCGCTATTATCGGTATAAGAATCAGCAGCGCTACTATTATTATAATGACCAATAGCGCCTTGTCTATGTTGTATTTTCTTGCCGTAGATTTTGTCGTTGGGCTGCAATTTTGCAAGAAAGCCCCGAGCCTGTATCCGCTGATATGAAATAACCAAGCGGTCCAAATCGATCCGAGGGATAGACACATCGCCGCAAATGCAATTTCTGATTTATTTAATATCATTATGCCGACGATCATAAATAAAGATAGCAGACTAACGATAATCACGCCTATCGTCGCAAAGGCGATGAAAAATATAAAATTTAGCTTGCAATCGATGCCTAAAATGCGAAAGTCTATAATTTTATCAGCGATATAAAATGCTGAAATTATCGTTAGGATAGCTTTTACGACCTCGGTGCCCAAGGAAGCGTAGGGTAATAGCGATGCGCCAAAAACTGCATTCGATATGATGCTTACGTGCGATAAAGTAAAGCCGAGCGAGAATGAAAATATGCCCGTCAGTAAGATGCCCAGAAGTAATTTGTAGAAATATATTTTCATACGCAATCCTTAAAATTCTGCGAAATTATACGAAACAACGGCTTAAAATTTTAATCGTAAATTTAGCGTAAACTTTGAAATTTCTCACGTATGCCGCAGGCAACGACACAGAGCGAATATAAAAAACAGATATATGCCGCAAGCGGAACAAAAGCGACAAATCCCGAAGCATAAATTAGGGCGCTTAACCCGTATGTCGCATTTGCTAGTGCCGGTATATGATAAGTCCAAAGCTCGGGCTTTTCAAAAGGGGTGTCGATAGCGTTAAAATACAAAGCTAAATTTACGACAAGCAGTAGAAAAAATATATAGTTCTTTTTCATAAAAGGAAAAGCGGCGCAAACCAAGACTACCATCAAATTTAATACGATAAGAAAACCTATGTAATTAATATCTATAAAGACGCAAAGTAAGCCTAAAATCGCGATTAATATATCTCTTTTCATAACCGATTGCCGTCCTTTTAATTCCTGTAATTATAATGCGTAGGTTTAAATTTTGATAAAAAGTATTCCGTGCTTAAAATTTCATCGCGCCGTGCGGGCGATTTACGCCTATGAAATTTACGCTTACGGACGAAATTTAAACGGTGCGCTTAGCTTTATTTAGATTCAAAAACGATAAAGTTTAACCATATTATTACGCCTATAAGCAATAAAATAGACGATAGTGTTTCGTTGGCATTCCAGCGCCTTTTTAGACTAACGATTTGTAAAAATTTACCGAGCTCGTAATCGCTTTTGCGAAATGAAAATGCCGTGGAATAGGTGCCTATGAATAATATCACGGCGGATAATATCGCTACTAATTTTTTATCCAGATCCAGACCGAATAGCATAAAACCGAATACTATGATATAAGTAACGGCGGTAAGCGCTAGAATTCCTATCGTCGCAAAGGCGATGAAAAATATAAAATTTAGCTTACGATCGACCCCTTTGACGTAAAAATCGCTCAAACTGCTACTGATGTAAAAGGCAAATAGCTCAAGAATCGCCGTCGTAAAAGGCAGGCGAATATCGCCCGGAAATAAAAAATATCCCTTCAAAAGGCTCATAAGATCGATATTTGAAATATTTTCAATATGCCACGAAACAACGTAAAATGAAATCACAAAAATAGCCAAAAAGACGTTGCCCAAAAAGAACTTGTAAATTAGGTATTTTATGTTTTTGCGCACCTTGGCTCCCTGAAATTTCGCGAGATTATACGTCAAATTTGCTTTTAACAGACTCAAATCGGTAGGAAAATAATGAGTGAAATTTAGGTAAATTTTGAGAGTAGTTTAAATTTGCAGCTCGATTTGCAGCTCAATTCGCGGCACGGAATTTTAAAATTTATTGGCGCGAATCGCTTGGCTAAATTTAAAAGGCGGCGTGCGTGCGTCATTTTAGCGCTATTAGAATAGATAGTGTTTGGCTAATTTAAACCATTCCAAGTTTCTGCCAAATTTCGCCGCAATTGCTAGACTGCCGTTCTCGTCAAATTTGAAAATTCCACAAACGTGTATAGGCGCCGTTTTGAATGATGCAGCGACCTGCTGCGTAAAATTCTACTATTTTACGCGTACAGCGCCTGATTTTTAAATGGCGTCCGCGGGGCGAAATTTTAAAATTCCACCATACGAAAGGATTTAAAATTTTACAACGAGCGTAAAATTTTTAAAATTCCGAAATTCCACGGCGCGGGCAAAATTTAAAATTTCAGATCAAGCAAAATTTTAAATTCCAAATCAAGCCAAATTTTATATTTCAGATCAAGCAAAATTCCAAATCCAAAATTTAATGACTATGCCCCAAGTGCTCGTCGCTTGATCTTACTTCGCAGATTAGCTCGTCGGCGCAGTCATTTTCACTGCTTTCAAGCTGTAGCGTCGTGTGCGTGATGCCCAGATGCTCCATTTCGTGCGATATTTCGCGCAAGATCTGCTCCGCTTCGCGCACGCTCAGCTCGCCGCTAACTACGATGTGGGCCGTTAGCGCATTTGCGCCGCTCGTGATGCTCCAGACGTGCAGGTCGTGCACCGAGAGCACTCCGTCCACGCCTCTGATCTGTGCGACGAGCCCGTCTAGGCTCACGCTTTTTGGCGAGCCCTCCATCAGGATGTTTAGGCTCTCTTTTAGCACGCCCCAGCCGCTTTTTACGATGAGCGCGGCCACGAGCAGGCTAGCCGCCGCGTCCGCCCAGCCCCAGCCAAAGCACATCATCAGCACAGCCGCCGCGATCGCGCCCACCGAACCCGCAGCGTCGCCCAGCACGTGCAGGTAGGCGCCGCGCATATTGACGTTTTCTCTCACGTCGCCACCGCGCAGCATGTAAAGCGCCACGACGATGTTTACGGCAAGACCCAGCGTGCTGATGGCGAGCATGCCCGCGGTGGCTACTTCGGGCGGGTTTTGCAGGCGCCGCGCCGCCTCGATGACGATAAAAACAGCGATGACTATGAGTGTGACGGCGTTTATCGTCGCGGCTAAAATTTCGATCCGCCTATAGCCGAAGGTCTTTTGCAGATTGCCCTTGCGTTCGCCGAATTTAAACGCAAATAGCGAAAGCCCGAGCGCTGCGGCGTCTGAGAGCATATGCCCGGCGTCTGAGAGCAGGGCGAGCGAGTTCGTCGCGAAGCCGCCCGCGACCTCGACCAGCATAAAAGCGGAGATTATAAGGAAGGAATTTCTCAAAACGACCTTGTTTGACGTGTGCGAATGCGCGCAATGGGCGTGTTTTTCGTGCATTTTGACCTCGTTTTTCGGGAAATTTTAGATACATTATACCTCAAAAAAGCGCCTAAATTTTATCTATTTTACATTCTAGCTCGATGTTTACGCGCTTGCCGATGTCTTTTAGCTTGCTAAACTCCTCTATCAGCCTCGGTGTGTCGCTGGGGCTGATCGTAAGCCTTCTAAATGCGCTATTTTGCATAAAATTCTTTTGTTTAAAATCGCGCGGATTTTAGCTGATTTTAAAATTTGCACTAAATTTTGCGAAATTTTTGCTGTAACTCTTGACATTACAACAAAATTTTATTATACTTCGTTCATCAGTTGTAAGTTATAGCATTACAACAAAAATCTAAGGAGACGAAGATGTCAAACTACAAGATCCTTTCAACGAAAAACGAACCCAGAGTCGAGCTAAAAGACGCTCTAAATTTAAGCGGCTGCGAGCTCTCTATCAACGAGCTTCCCGCAAACGTGAGCGTGCCTTTCGTGCATTCGCACAAGCAAAACGAGGAGCTTTACTTGGTGCTAAAAGGCGGCGGCACGCTTTTTATCGACGGCGAGGAGAAGGCGGTCAGCGAGGGCGACGCGATCCGCATCGATCCGGACGGCAAAAGGTGCTTTAAGGCGGGCGCGCAGGGGATGAGGTTTATCTGTATCCAGACCAAACGCGGCAGCCTGGAGCAGTACACTAACGGCGACGGCGTGATAAACGACGATGTAAAGCCAAGCTGGCTGTAAATTTACGCAGAAATAAAAACAAATCAAATTTAAAGGAGAAACAATGAAAGTAGCAATCATCGGAGCAAACGGAAAATCAGGTTCAAATTTGGTGCAAGAAGCCCTAAAGCAAGGGCATGACGTAACGGCTATCGTGCGAAACAAAGGGTATAAAAATGGCGACGTAAAAGTCGTTTATAAAGACGTTTTTGAGCTTAGCAAAGCCGATTTGGAAGGCTTTGACGCCGTTATTAGCGCATTTGCGGCATGACGCCCGAAACATTTGGGCTTCATAAAAAGGTAGCAAAACACCTAGCAGACGCGCTTAGCGGTACAAAAACAAGGCTACTAGTCATCGGCGGCGCAGGTACGCTATATGTGGACGATAAAGGCACTATGGCTATGGATACGTCTGACTTCCCGCCTGAGTATATGGGCGTGGCAAGGGCTACGGCGGAGTCGTTTTTTGAGCTAAAAGGCAGAACCGATGTGCTCTGGACCTACGTCTCGCCTGCCGGAGACTATGACGCAAACGGCGCTCGCACGGGCAAATATGTCCTTGGCGGCGATAATCTAATACTAAACTCCAAAAACGAGAGCTACATCAGCTACGCAGACCTCGCGCTCGCGGTCATAGACGAGCTAAAAAACGGCGCTTTCGTGCAAAAGCGCTTTACCGCCGTCGGCGAGAGAGCGTGAGCTTAAAATTTTGCATAATTTAGCTAAAATAACGCCGCACGAAACTAACGTGCGGTTTTAAATTTAAATCAAGGCCGGTTATGCAAATAGGTATCAAATTTTCACTCGCCGTTCACATCATGCTTTGCGTCGCGTATTTTCGCGAGGAGAAGGTCACGGGCGATTTCGTCGCCGCAAGCTCGGGGATAAACCCCGCCATCGCGCGCAAGCTAATCTCGCAGCTAAAAAACGCGGACTTGGTGCTCACGACCGCGGGCGTGGGCGGCATCACGCTAGCTCGCGACGTGCGGCTCATCACGCTTTTAGACATTTACGAGGCGGTGAGCGAGGAGGACGCGATGTTTCGCCTGCACAAAGGCTCGCCGCGCGCCTGCCCCGTGGGCGGCAAGATCGAGGCGGTACTCGCGCCGCGATTTGCTCGTATTCAGAATGATTTTAAAAAGTCCTTATCAAGCGTAAGCTTGGCGGATCTTTTGAGCGATCTAGAATAAAGCTAATTAAAATTCTAAATACGCATTTATCTTCTAAACTTGCTCAAATTTCAAGGCTTGCGGGCTAAATTTATATAAAATTTTACCCGCCCGCCATGTAAAATTTCGATTTAATTTAATCTGGGCTATAATGCGCTCCAAAATAGCAAAATGACGTTTTGTTAAAGAGGAGGGAAATTTTGAAAAGCTTTAAACTTCGGTTTATTTATGCTATCTGCGCTGTAGTCGTATGCGCGCTGTATCTGCTAGCCGAAAGATCGGGTCTTACGGAGCGTAAACAAACCCATTTTACCGTTACTGCCGATACTAATGTTTCCAAAGTGCCAGGTCTTAGCAAATACGTAAGCCAAGAAGAGGTCGATAGCTTTGCGTTTCGCTACTGGGATATTGATGATGAGGCGGAATATACGAATTCTCATTGGGAAGAAAACGCTACTTTAAAAAAGCTTCGGCTTATGCTAAAGGCTAAAGATACTAACGGCGTTTTAAGCTTCTTAAAAGACAATAATCTAAGCGTAAATTTACAGATGCATGCAGGCACTAGCCCGCTTATTTATAGCGCGTTTTACGACGATGAAAATACCGCTAAAGAGCTTATAAAGCTAGGGGCGGATATGAGGCATAAGGACAGATATAAACTTAGTCCGCTAGCCTATGCGATAGAAAACAACTCCACCAAAACGGCAAAACTATTACTAGATAACGGGGTTAAATTTGAAGAGGTGAAGGCGGTGCAGTGGTATTTGGACTGTCCAATATATAAAACCAGTAGCCCGATTTTAGTCGACAATGGCAAGGCTTATATAAAATTGGATAAGGATGCTTGCGTTTTTAGAACTGGACCCAAAGGAGATATTGACCCCTTATATTATTTGATTACAAATGGTTTTTCAAAAATGATAGAAATAATCTTAGATCACGGATATAAGCCCCAATTGAGTGATCAGAAGTACGATTACATATATATTGTAAGTGATGCTAAAAATTCTATTTTGCCAAGGTCGTATTATATTCTTTTAAATTCAACTCCTAACTATGAGCCTGTATTAGATATTTTATTGAAATATAATGTAATAGGGCAGCCTACGCAGGAGGAATTGGATCTCGCTTACGAACACTGCATTACGTATTATCTGGATAGCTTAGGCAAGAAATGGGTTTATATATTTCATATGAGAGATTATCGAAAAGGAGAGAAAATTTTAGGCGGATATGGAACCGCGATAAATGAAAGGGTAGCAAAACAGCACGAAGAGGAACGCAAGAATTTCCCGTTTGGCGACCCGAAACCTGAAAAAAGCATTCAAATCACGCCCGATCCGATAATACTCAATTATTACGATACCGCCGTAAGAGAGTATGGCAGATATTGCGGCGATGAGAAATTAACGAATTTGAAAGAAGAGGATATAAAAACCGAAAAAGAATTTGATAGTTTAAGAGCTCGGTTTAGAGATAGAAATGTCACATTTCCTGACACAAAAGCAGCTATAGCATACCTTAATTTTGCAGAAAAATATAACTTAGTTTTAAATAGCAAGAGCCGCAATAAGTTAATGATTAAATATAACGGCAATCAGATGCTTTTCAATGAATATGTAAAAAATCTACAAGATAAGATAGACAAATCTCAAGGAGTGAAAAAATGAGTACTAAATTTTA
The DNA here is from genome assembly GCF_938030785.1 of uncultured Campylobacter sp. Taxonomy (GTDB): domain Bacteria; phylum Campylobacterota; class Campylobacteria; order Campylobacterales; family Campylobacteraceae; genus Campylobacter_B. Next base: position 33,838 of record NZ_CALHIK010000134.1, on the reverse strand, counting down.
TAAGACTAGGAATTTAAAATATAGTTTATAAAATTCTAAAATTTCGATAGCTTAAATATAGTGAAAAAGTAATGGCTAAATTTTGTCTGGAATTTAACCATTGCCACAATTCTGTATCTTGTATGAAAGATTTCGCTTGCCATATGTTCGAAGATGTGTAAGATGAATTAAGTTATAAATTTCTCACTGAAATAGCGGTTGTATCTTGAATTTATCCGTCCACAAATCAAAATTTACAGCCTTATCTTCCTAACTTCCAGCTCGCCGCCAAAAAAGTTCGCGTAGTAAAGCAGGTCTTTTTCGACCTCAAGCCCCGCCAGATAACGCAGAGCGAGGTTTGCCTCAAAGCTCGCCGCAAACATCACGATCGCAGCCGTTATGCCCGCAGGCGTCGCGTTTAGGCTCGGGAAAAATTTAAAATCCGCATTCTGCACGAAGCAGACTTGGCACTGCCAGCTGTCCACCGACGCGAACACCCATGGTACGCCTATTTGCTTAGCAAAGGCATCGATCTGCGCGCGCGTGGCGAGATTGTCGGTCGCATCCAAAATCAGATCAAATTTCTCGCCCGAGGCGGTCGCGCTAGCGAAAAATTCCTCCGCGCGGCTCTTGTACACCTCTACGCTCACGCCGTCGTAGCGGCTTTCCGCGCGGCTTTTGAAAACATCCGCTTTAAATTTGCCCTCGTCTTCGAGCGTGAATAAAATTTGCCTGTGGATATTGTGAAGCGCCACCGTGTCGAAATCCACGACGCTGATCCGCCCGATGCCGCTTGCGCCGAGTGCGTAAGAAAGGCTGCTTCCAAGCCCGCCCGCGCCGATAATCAGGATGCGCTTGTCCGCAAGCGCGCGCTGCGTCTGCTCGCCCCAAAGCTGGATCTGTCTGTGAAAGTAGTTCATAAAAGCCCCCTGCTGACTAGATTTTTGCGGAATTTCCACAGTCCGCGCGCCGCAGCGATCTCGTCCGCGTCCACTTCGCACATCAGCACGCCCTCTTCGTTTTTCAGCTCGTTTACGATCTCGCCGCCGGGGGTTACGACGAAGCTCTCGCCGTAAAATTTAAACTCGCTATCGCCGAATTTCGCCTCGCCGATGCGGTTGGCACGGATGACGTAGAGCGAGTTCGTAAACGCGCGCATCTTCAAAAGCTCGCGCCAGCGCCCGCCGCTTTCGAAGGTCGAGGCGCACGGCACGAGCACGCAGCCGACGTTTTTTTGCATAAAATAGCGCCAAAATACGTCAAAATGCGCCTCGTAGCCAAAACACACGCCGAATTTTACGCCGCCTTCGCTAAAGATCATCGGCGAAATTTTACCGATTTTGCGGCTTTTGCGGTTGGCGAAAAAGCCCTCCTCGTTCCAGTGCGGATAGTCCATCAGGATATTTTGATCGTAAAATTTCACCTCCGAGGGCGAAAATTTAGCGCAGGATTTCACCCAGATGGGCTCGTTTTCGCTCGCGCAAAAGATCTCCTCTTCGCTTGCGTCTTTTTGGCTTTCTTTGGAATTTAGAGCGTTTGAGGCTTCGGGGGCGCTTTTTAAATTTGAGGTTTTGAAATTTAAAGATTTTGCGCCGCAGGAGCTTAAGCCGCCTTTGGAACTCTGCTCGCTTGCGGAATTTAAAGCGCCTTTAGAATTTGAACCATCGTTGGAATTTAAAGTGCTCTTAGAATTTAGCTCGCCCTTGCAACCGGGCTCGCCTTTAAGACTTAAAGAATTTTCGCTGCCGTGCACGCTCTTTTGAGCCGCGCCGCCGAAGATGCCCGCTTGCCTCAAAATCGCGCCGCTAGCGGCTCTGATTATCGGCGCTACGATATGCAGGTCGTATTTGGCAGCCAGCCGCGCCATCAGCTCCTGCTTGTGTTCGCTCTGTTCGCACGCGATAGAGCGGGGCATCTTTTTAAGCTCGCTAAAGAAGGAATTTAGCTCATATTCGCCCAGCAGCACGATCCGCGCGCCGTTGTCTTTGGCGACCTTCATATAGTAATCGATCCGATTTTCGCTCATCGAAAGCGTCGGTAGTTGCAAAACGCATACGTTTATCATCGTCGCCTCCTAAGCCTGCTCGGGCGCGTTTATTTCGGCAACCTCGAGTTTGGCGTTTTCTAAAATTTCCTTCGCCTCTTTTAGCAGCGCCACACCCTGCTTATACAGCTTCACGCTCTCTTCTAGGCTTAGATCCTTGTCGTTTAGGCTCTTTAAAAGCGCGTTAATCTTCTCCATTTTTTCTTCAAAACTCATCCAAAATCCTTTTTATGATGTAATCAAATTTTTCTATCTCGACCAAAAACGCGTCGTGTCCGTAGTCGCTGTCGATCTGCGCGTAGCTCGCGCGATCCTTTTTGCCCAGATCGCTCATCGCATCGTAAATTTCTTTCATCAGCTCCGGCGGAAAGAGCACGTCGCCTTTGAAAGAGATGAGGTGTAGGCGCGATCTGATCTGCGCGCAGGCGTTTTTGAGATTGCCGTAGTGGCGCGTGCAATCAAATATATTCATCATCTTGGCGATGTAGAGATAGCACAGCGGATCGAACCTGCGCGCGAAATTTTCGCCGTTGTATTCAAGGTAGCGATCCACCTGAAAGCGTCCGTTGATCTCGTAAAGACCGTCGGTTTCGACGTAGTTGCGCCCGAATTTATCCTGCATCGAGCTTGGGCTTAAAAAACTTATATGCCCCGCCATGCGCCCCACCGCCATGCCGTCAAGCCCGCGCTCGGCGATCAGATTTTTATCGTAGTTGCCGTTTTTAAAGCTCGGATCGCGCAAGATGGCCTCGGTCGCGATCTTATTAAACGCGATCGCCCAAGGCTGCGTGGCGTATGTGCTTGCCAGCACGAAAATTTCATCCGCAAATTCCGGATATTCGATCGCGTAGCACAGCGCCTGCATGCCGCCTAGGCTGCCGCCGATAACGGCACGGGCGCGCGAAATACCTAGGCGCTTTAAAAGCATCATCTGCGCGCGCACGACGTCCGAGACGACCACTACCGGAAAGCGCAAGCGGTACTCGCGGCCGCTGCTTTCATCGATATCGAGCGGGCAGGTGGAGCCGAAAGGCGAAGCCAGTATGTTTATGCAGATGACGAAAAATTTCGTCGTATCAACCGCCTTATGATCGCCGATAAGCCCGTCCCACCAGCCGGGCTTGACGTCGCCCTCGTAGAGCCCCGCGGCGTGCGCGGAGCCCGTTAGGGCGTGGCAGATGACGATGACGTTGGATTTATCGGAATTTAGCTCGCCGTAGGTTTCATAGGCGAGCTTGAAGTTGGAAAAGACGCGGCCGCTCTCCAGATAAAGCGGCTCGTCGAAATTTTGAATTTTGCTTTGAAGGATCACTGATTTACTCGGTAATTCGGCGCTTCCTGCGTGATGATGACGTCGTGGACGTGGCTTTCTTTAAGACCTGCGCTCGTGATCTCGACGAATTCCGCCTTTTGCTGAAAGGTCGCGATATCCTTGCTGCCGCAGTATCCCATCGAGCTTCGCAAGCCGCCTAGCAGCTGAAAGATCACGTCTTTTAACATGCCCGCGTAAGGTACGCGCCCCTCGACGCCCTCGGGTACGAGCTTTTCTTTTGCGGTGCCGTCTTGAAAGTAGCGATCCGAGCTTCCCTTCTGCATCGCCGCCAAAGAGCCCATACCGCGGTAGGTTTTGTACTGGCGGCCCTGAAACGTAATGAGCTCGCCCGGGGTTTCGTAGCAGCCCGCAAGCAGGCTTCCCATCATCACCGAGCTTGCGCCCGCAGCTAGAGCTTTGGCGATGTCGCCCGAGTATTTGATGCCGCCGTCTGCGATGATCGGAATTCCAAATTTAGCCGCCTCGATCGCGCAATCGTTGATCGCGGTAAACTGCGGCACGCCCACGCCCGCTACGATACGCGTAGTGCAGATCGAGCCCGGGCCGATACCTACTTTAATCGCGTCCGCTCCTGCGTTTGCGATATCTTTTATGCTGGCGGGGTTTGCGACGTTTCCGACTACTACGTCGACGTCGAAATTTCGCTTCAGCTCCTTAAGCGTGTCGATAATGCCTTTGGAGTGTCCGTGCGCAGAGTCCATCACAAGCGCATCTACGCCCGCTTTGACGAGTGCTTCGGCTCTTTGCAGATGGCCTACGCTAATCGCCGCGGCGACGCGAAGGCGTCCGAATTTGTCTTTATTAGCGCTTGGATATTCGATGCGCTTTTTAAGGTCTTTAATCGTAATAAGCCCCTCTAAATGGCCGTTCGCGTCGATTATCGGAAGTTTTTCTACTTTACTGTTTCTAAAAATTTTCTCCGCGTCATCTAGAGTGCAGCCCTTTGGAGCGGTAATTAGCGGAGCTTTGGTCATCTTCTCGCCTACTAGCGCGGCGGTGTCGGTTTCAAAGCGCAGGTCGCGATTGGTCAAAATCCCAATCAGCACGCCGTTGTCGTCGATGACGGGAATGCCGCTGATATGGTACTCGCCCATCAGATCGAGAGCGTCTTTGATCGTGGCGTCCGCCTTGATCGAGATAGGATCGATTATGACGCCGCTTTCGCTCTTTTTTACGCGGCGAACCATCTTGGCTTGGGAGTCCTCGTCCATATTTTTGTGGATCACGCCGATGCCGCCGAGGCGCGCCATCATTATCGCGGTGCGGTACTCGGTGACCGTATCCATCGCAGCACTCACGAGAGGGGTATTTAGCGTGATATTTTTCGTAAAACTCGTGCTGATATCGACCTCTTTGGGTAAAATTTCAGAATATTGCGGTACCAACAAAACATCCTCGAAGGTCAGAGCCTTTTTGACGATCTTCATACTTATCCTTTCACGATTTTTTCTAAACTCAAGCCGCCGTCCAGCACCGTTTGTTCGTCGTAGGCGCGCCCGATGAGCTGCGCGCTGATATTAAGAGCCTCTTTGTTTTTTGCTACCGGCACGGAGATCGCGGGAACTCCCGCTAAATTTACGCCGATCGTGTAGATGTCGCTAAGATATGCGCGAAGCGGATCGCTAAGCTCGCCGAATTTATACGCTACGCCCGGCGCGATCGGCATAAAGATCAAATCGGCGTCTTTTAAAATTTCCTCATATTCGCTTTTGATGAAGGCTCTTGCCTTCTGCGCTTTGATGTAATACGCGTCGTAGTAGCCGCTGCTTAGCACGAAGGTGCCTAGAAGCATTCTTCTTTTGACCTCGTCGCCGAAGCCTTCGCCGCGAGTGTTGGCGTAGAGCTCTTTTAAATTTAGAGCCTTCGCGCGGTTTCCGTAGCGCACGCCGTCGTAGCGGCTTAAATTTGCGCTAGCCTCGGCGGTTGCGATGATGTAGTAGGTCGCGATGTCGTATTTGGAGCTGCAAAGATCGCGGTAAACGATCTCGTGGCCGAATGATTTTAGCTTTTCTATAGTTAAATTTAGAGCCTCTTTGACCTGCTGCGAGGCCTCGTCCACGTAGTTTTTTATAACGGCGATCTTAAGCTTGCGATCGGCGTTTAGCTTATCCGCGGTGCTTTCGTAAGCGCCCGCGTAGCTCGTGCTATCCATCTCGTCGCGGCCTGCGATGATGTCGTATAAAATCGCTGCATCCTCGACGCTGCGCGTAATCGGTCCTATCTGATCGAGGCTGCTCGAATACGCCGCGAGCCCATAGCGGCTGACCCTGCCGTAGCTCGGCTTAAAGCCTACGCAGCCGCAAAATGCCGCCGGCTGGCGGATCGAGCCGCCCGTATCGCTTCCGAGTGCGGCTACGGCGATATTTGCCGCTACGGCAGCCGCGCTTCCGCCGCTACTGCCGCCGGGTACGCGCGAGTGATCGGTCGGATTTAGAGTTTTGCCGTAGAATGAGCTCTCGGTCGTGCTTCCCATCGCAAACTCGTCCATATTCGTTCGTCCAAACGGCGCCAGGCCGCGCTCGCGTAGCTTTTTGATTACCGTCGCATCGTAAGGCGCGACGTAGCCTTGCAAAATTTTACTCGCCGAGGTGACGCTCCAATCTTTTACCTGAATGTTATCTTTGATCGCGATCGGTACGCCCTCGCCGCTGATGTTTAGAGCCTCGCCCGTGAGCTGCTCGACGTAGGCGCCGAGCTCTTTAGTTTTTAAAATTTTATCCTTTAACTCCGCTCTAAGCGCTGAAATTTCATCCCCGCTCAGCTTTAGAGCCTCTTTCAAACTTATCATCTGCCATCCTTAAATTTATTCACGAAATAGATCCCCACGCCCGTCGCTACGCAGATCAGCGCGATCGTAAAAAATACGAAGCCGAGACTTATGGGGCTAGCGAGCATGCATGACCTTCGCGCAGCGCGGGCAGAGCCCATCAGGCTCTTTTGCGTTAAATTTCCAGCATCTCGGGCATTTGTGCTTCGATGATTTTACAAGGCGGAAAATTTCGTCGTTTATCTTAAACTCCGCCAGAGCCGGCCCGCTTTGCAGAGTGTCCACGTCGCTTACCATGAACCAATCCGCTACGCCTAGGATGTCGTTTGATAAAATTTCGTTCGAGCTCGTCTGCAAAACCAGCTCAAGCGTCGATTTGATGATCTTGTCCTTTTTCAGCGCGTCGATGAGTTCGAAAAATTTCTCCCTCGATCTGATTAAAATTTCGTCGAATTCTATGAAATCGTCAAATTCTACCTGCTTGTAGATCAGATCGAAGACGTCTTCTTTGCCCTCTTTGATGATACTCGGCGCAAACTGCATTACTTCGTCGATCGTGTAGGTTAGCGTAGGCGCGATCAGAGGCAATAGCGCTCGCGTGATTAGCGCGATCGCGCTTTGCGCGCTTCTGCGGCGCGGCTCGTCGGGTGCGTCGCAGTAGAGCCTGTCTTTGCAGATATCAAGATAAATTCCGCTCAGATCGGCGCTTAAGAAATTTAGTAGCTGATTGAAGCCCTTTGAAAAATCGTAGTTTCTAAACGCCGCTTCCGCGCCCGTAAAGGCGTTTGCAGCGCGCGTTAGGATCCAGCGGTCAAGCCGCGTAAAATTACTCGTCTCGATCTCGCCCAGATCGCTGGTGCTTGCGAGCAGAAATCTTATAGTATTTCGGATCTTGCGGTACTGCTCGCTTACCTGCTTAAGGATATTGTCGCTGATCTTTAGATCGGTCGAATAATCGCTCATCGCGACCCAAAGGCGTAAAATTTCAACGCCGTGGCTCTTTGCGACCTCTTGCGGATAGACGACGTTTCCGACGGACTTGCTCATCTTTTGACCCTTCTCATCGACGGTAAATCCGTGAGTGAGTATGCTTTTATACGGCGCGCATTCGTTGATCGCGCAGCTCAGAAGTAATGAACTTTGAAACCAGCCGCGATGTTGGTCGCTGCCCTCAAGATACATATCCGCAGGGAATTTGCCCGCATCGTAAACGCCGCTTTGCAGCACCGCCTTCCACGTCGAGCCGCTCTCAAACCAAACGTCTAAGATATCCATCACCTTTTCTAAATTTTCAGGCTTATAGCCGCTGTCCTGCGGCAAAAGCTCCGAAATTTCCATCTGCCACCAAGCATCCGCGCCTTTGGCTTTAAAAATCTCGTAGATATTATTTAAAATTTTTTCATCAAAAATCGGCTCTTTGGTGCTTTTGTCGCGGAAAAACGCGATCGGCACGCCCCAATCTCTTTGGCGCGAGATACACCAATCGGGGCGGTTTTCTATCATTGAGCTTAGGCGGTTGATGCCGCTTTGCGGATAAAATTTAACTTTCCCGATCTCTTCAAGGGCTACTTGGCGCAGCGTCTTGCCGCTGAGTTTAGGCTCATCCATCGCGATAAACCACTGCTTCGTCGCGCGGTAGATTACCGGCTTGTGCGTGCGCCAGCAGTGCGGATAGGAGTGGACGAATTTACCGGATTTGATAAGCGCGGGACCTAAAAGCTGTAAAATTCTCTCGTTTGCTTTGAAGATATGCATCCCCACGAGCTCATCTACGACGTCTTCGCGGAAAAGTTTTTTAGTTTTAAGGGTTTGATCAAAGCATCCGCCCTCATCCACCGGCATCAGCACTTCGATGCCGTATTTAAGCCCTACGAAATAATCGTCCTCGCCGTGTCCCGGAGCCGTATGCACGAGCCCGGTGCCGCCGTCCATTAAAACGTGTTCGCCGAGGATAAATTTCGAAGCTCTATCATTTAGCGGATTGATTGCGTTTAAGCCCTCAAGCTCGGCGGCTTTAAATTCTTTAACAATCTCGCCCTTGGTGATGCCCAGGCTTACGAGGCTTTCGACCAAAGGTTTAGCAAGGATTAAATTTTCGCTCGTCAGCGCGTAAATTTCATTCGGGTTCAAAGATATTGCGCCGTTTGCGGGCAGCGTCCAAGGCGTGGTCGTCCAGATGACCGCTTTGGCGCCTTTTGCGCCGATTTTAGCGTTCGCTTCACTGCTTAGATCGAACGCCACGAAGATCGAGTAGTCCTCTTTGTCTTTGTATTCGACCTCGGCTTCTGCAAGCGCGCTTTTTGCCGCCCAGCTCCAAAATACGGGCTTACTTCGCTCGATTAAAATTCCTTTTTTCGCGATTTGGCAGAGCGCCTTGTAAATTTCAGCTTCAAATTCAAATTTTAGCGTCAGATACGGATTGTCCCAGTCGCCCAAAATCCCCATATCTTTAAATTCATTGCGCTGCACGTCGATGAACTCTTTGGCATGCTGTCTGCAAAACTCGCGGATCTGCACTTTTGAAAGCGATTTTTTCTGCTCACCTAGTTTAATCTCTACTTGCTGCTCGATCGGCAGGCCGTGGCAGTCCCAGCCCGGCACGTAGCGGATCTCCTCGCCGAAAAAATAATGGGTTTTGGTGATGATGTCTTTTAAAATTTTATTCAGCGCGTGGCCGATGTGGAGGTGTCCGTTGGCATACGGCGGGCCGTCGTGGATATTAAAGCTAACGCTTGCGCCCTTGCGCTTAGCCTTCATCTTTTCGTAAATTTTACGCTCATCGTACCATGCCTTAAACCGCGCAGGCTCGTTCTGCGGCAGTGCGCCTCGCATCGCAAAATCCGTAGTAGGAAGAAAGAGAGTATCTTTGTAGTCCATATTTGTACCTTTTCATGTCTTAAAAAATTTGTGAAGTTTATCCAAAACGCCATTAAAAAGCTCTGAAAGAGCAGTCTGCGTTTATGCTATAATGTGCGAAAATTTAATGAGGGTCTTTATGAAAAATATCATCCTTGTAATCGGCGAGGAGATCCGCTACGACGCGGCTTTGATGAGCTATATTTCTCGCAGCTATGAACGAGTTTTTGGGCGGATGGACGATCTGAAATTCTTAAGCGAAAACGATAAGGTTTTGCCCTTCGCGCTTGAAAAGATGATCGATTCGTACGATTTTATCACGATCTTTGCGGCAAACTCCGCCTACGCGGTCGTCGGGAAAATTTTATCGACGCTCTCTTTCGATTCGCTCGAGCTGAAAAACGGAGAAACCCTAGCGCCCTCGATGGCGCGCACGGTGGCGAAAAATAGCTTCCTGCTAAACGTCAGAGGTTGCTCGGTAAACGTGATCAAGGTGCTTTGCTTGCAGAGCTTGCCGCCGATCCTTCAAGACGCGCCGAGCGCGGGCGAGAGCTTTTATCTTTTCGATTGCGAATACGAAAGCGTAAAGCAGCGCCTAGAGAGCCTTGCGATCAGCTATAAAATTTCGCTTACGATCAGCAGACCCAGCTCCTTTTTGCTGCTAGTGCGCGCCAGTGCGATGAAATTTGGAGCGCTGGACGCGTTTTTGCAAAGCGTCGGCAAGTATTATGAGAGCTGCTACATCGAAGGCGGCGATTTTATGGGCTTTGTGGTGGATAGACTGCGCGAAATAGGCGCTAAGATCACCTTTGCCGAAAGCTGCACCGCAGGGCTCATCGCCGCAAAATTCGGCGCGGTCGCGGGCGTGAGCGACGTTTTTGACGGCTCGCTCGTAAGCTACGCCAACGAGATAAAAAATCTCTGGCTCAACGTGAGCGAAGATACGCTCGCTCGCTACGGCGCGGTCAGCGCGCAGACCGTGGGCGAGATGCTGGAGGGCGCGCTACAAAGCAGCGGGGCGAGCTTCGCTCTTGCAGTAAGCGGTATCGCGGGCCCCGGCGGCGGAAGCGCGCAAAAGCCCGTGGGGACGGTCTTTATCGGCGCGAAGGAGCAGGGCGGCAAACAGATCGTCGGGGAATTTCATCTAAAAGGCGATCGAAACTACATCCGCGAACAAAGCGCTGATATCGCTATCTGCTTGCTTTTAAAGCTTAGAAGTGATCTGTTTTTCGGGCGACTTCCGAGCGCGTCTGCGAGAGATGAAATTTAAAGGAGCGGATTTTGAAAAGACGAATTTTGAAAGGGTGCGGGCGCGATTCGGCGCAGAATTTTATCCGAACGAGCGGCGAGCAGGGCTTTGAACGATGGCAAAATTTCGATTCGGCAGACAGTGCGCGAAATTTTACTTCGGTATACGGCGAGCGGAATTTTACTCGGGCTAGCGGCGAGCGAAATTTTATCTCAGAGGGTCGCGCTAGAAATTTTAGCTTTATAAATGCGGCGCGAAATTTTACTTTGGCGCTAGCTGCGGCATGTATTTTAAGCGGCTGCGACGGCGGATCGGACAGACAAGATCGCGAACAAAGCACGCGTTCGGAACAGAATTTTAGCGCGGGTAATCAAGGGCAAAATTTTAATAAAAGCGCGGATAGCTCGGGGCAAAATTCCACTCAAAGCTCTACGCAAAGCTCTATACGAGGCTCCGCGCCGCAGGGTTTTGAGAGCAAGCAGAGCTCCGATCTGAACTCCACGATAGACGAGCTTGCAAACGATGCTAAAGTTTTGGGCGAGGCTTTGCAAAATTTGCAGAAAAAGGCGCCCGAAGCGCTGAACGATTTCGCCGCTCGCAACGTGGACAGGACCAAGGATCTGCTAAAGCAGGGCGAGGCGGTGGCGCGCGAGGCGGGCAAAAACCTTGATAAAATGGGCGAAAGCCTGCAAGGCATCATCAAGGACGCAAACGAAAGTATCGGTAAGGTCTTGGAGGGATTTGGCGTCGCGCCACAGCAGGAGCCGCGCGGCGGGCGTTCGCAAGAGCACGACGATAAATCCGAGCTTGAAGAGGCGACTGATAGGCAAAGCTTTAGAATTTAAGCGCGGCTAAATTTAGCTTAAATTTGTTTGTTGTGGAGAATGCTCGCAGAGAAACGATGCTAAATTTTATTAAATTTGCTCGGCGCGGCAGTTTCGTTAAATTTTACTCGGACGGCGGTTTAAAATTTTGCGTGCGGGCCGCAAGCATTGTTAAATTCCATCATCTTTCGACGCAGGCTTTTTAAAATTTCATCCTCTTGGCGTAAGATTTTTTAAATTTCATCATTTTGCGGCGCATGCGTTGCGGCGCACGGAAATTTTTTCGTTGCACGATTTCAGTTTGCAAAAAACCCGCGCAAGGCCGGTTTACGTCCCGCACTGGGGAGTTAAAATTTTGTGCCCCGTACTCGGGCGCTAAATTCTACGCGCCCCGATCGGGACACGTCCGATCCAAACCGCTTTTCCTTGCTCGCTAAATTTATAGCGTCCGCGCAAAACAGCGGCGAGCCGTGCAGCACGAGCGTCCGCGCCGTCCTGTTAAATTTAAAATTTTACGCACAGCTTTAAATTTATGCGGCTGCTTCGTCCTCCGCATCCGCTTCGCTAAATTTTAAATTTACGCGACTATTTCATAGTCCGTGGCGCTTCTTAAAATTTTAAATTTACGCTTCGTATCCGCTCCGCCGCCCGCCGCGGGTAAAATTTCAAAATTCCGCATGCCGCCGCGGGTAAAATTTTAAAATTCCGCTCGCGCTTCGTATGCGAACTCAAATGAAATTCCAAGCAAAATTCCGCGTCTAAATTTGAGCCCAGCTCTTAAATTTTAAAATTTTATCAGAGATTTTTTTATACAATTACGGCTGAAATTCGGCCCAAAAAAGGAGAGGGAATGTATAAGCTAAAGCATCTTCTTAGCGCGCAGGATCTAAGCCGCGAGGACATCTACGACTTTATAGGTCTAGCGCGCGAGTTTAAAGCGCTCAACCGCTCTGATGTCAAAAAATCCGACTCGCTTCGCGGCAAGACGGTCATCAACGCGTTTTTTGAAAACTCCACCCGCACCCGCACGAGCTTTGAGATCGCAGCCAAGCGCCTGGGCGCGGACAGCGTAAATTTCACGGCTGCAGACAGCAGCACGAAAAAGGGCGAGACGCTGATCGACACTATCAGAAATATGCAGGCGATGCGCACGGATATCTTCGTGCTGCGCCACAGCTGCTCGGGTGCGGCGAAATTTGTCGCGGCCAACTGCGACGCATCGATCGTAAATGCGGGCGACGGGCTGAATGAGCACCCGAGCCAGGCGCTACTGGATCTTTTTACGATCAGCGAGCACAAGGGCAGAATCGAGAATTTAAACGTCGCGATCATCGGCGATATATTTCGCTCGCGCGTGGCTAGAAGCGACATCTGGGCGATGAAAAAACTAGGCATAAACGTGCGGCTCTTCGGCCCTCCGATGATGCTGCGCGACTGCGACGCGTTCGGCTGCCCGATATGCAAAAGCGTAGAGGAGGCGATCGAGGGCGCCGACGTCATCATTATGCTAAGAATACAGCTTGAGCGGCAAGACGGCGAGCCGAGCTTCCCGAGCGTGCGCGAGTACTCGAAATTTTTCGGACTTACTGCGAGGCGAATGCAAGCGGCAAAAGAGGGCGTCATGATAATGCACCCGGGCCCGATCAACCGCGGCGTGGAGATCAACTCCGACGTAGCCGACGATCCGCGCTATAGCTGCGTTTTAGATCAGGTAGAAAACGGCGAGGCGATGCGAATGGCGATACTTCATACGATAAATTTAAACAGGAGCGTACGATGAAAATTTTGATAAAAAACGGTACGATCGTTAATCACGACGGCAGCGAGGAAGCAAACGTCCTGATCGAGAGCGATAAAATTTCGAAGATCACGCGCGAGTGTCCCGCCGCAGATCGCGTCATAGACGCTGCGGGCAAGCTCGTGATGCCCGGTCTCATCGATATGCACGTACATTTCAGAGACCCGGGGCTCGAATACAAAGACGACGTCATCAGCGGCAGCGAAACCGCGGTCGCAGGCGGCGTGACGACCTGCCTTCCGATGGCGAATACTAGGCCCGTGAACGACAACTCCAGCATTACTCGCGCGATGATCGCTAAGGCTAAAGGGCGCGGACTGATCGATCTGCTGCCCATAGGCGCGATCTCGCAGGACTGCAAGGGCGCAAAGATCGTTGAGATGGGCGATATGCTGGAAGCCGGCTGCGTGGCTTTCAGCGACGACGGGCTGCCTGTGACCGACAGCTCCGTGATGCGACAGGCGCTCGAATATTCCGCGCACTTCGGCTCATTCGTGATAAATCACAGCGAGGATTGCTCGCTTTGCCACGGCGGCGTGATGAACGAGGGAAAAGTCAGCGCGATCCTCGGCCTAAAGGGGATGGCGAGCGAAAAAGAGGAGATCATGATCGCGCGCGATCTGCTGCTTGCTAAAAAGACGGGCGGGCACATCCACATCGCGCACGTAAGCTCGGCGTGGTCGCTAAAGCTCATAAAGCAGGCTAAGCGCGAGGGCATCCGCGTCACCTGCGAAGCTACGCCGCATCACTTCACCTTCGACGAGCGCGAGCTGATGGGATACGATACGAATTTTAAAATGTCGCCGCCGCTTCGCACTCAAAGCGACGTGCAAGCGATCAGAGAGGCGCTTAAAAGCGGTCTGATCGACGCCATCGTAACTGATCACGCGCCGCACAACACTGACGATAAATTCGTAGAATTCGACCATGCGCCGTTTGGAATTTTGGGGCTTCAAACCCTCGTGCCGCTTACGCTGCGGCTCGTAAACGAGGGCGTCATCAGCCTTGAAGACATGGTGCGGCTGTGCTCGTTTAACCCGGCTAAAATTCTAAATTTAAAAGACAAGGGCGAGATTAAAGAGGGCCTTTTGGCCGACGTCGCGATCATCGATCCGCAGATTTCCTACGTTTACGACGAGGCGCTAAATAAGTCCAAATCGCGTAACTCACCGCTTTTCGGCAAACAGCTTACGGGCGCTGCGGTTTGCACGATCAAAAGCGGCCGCGTGGTCTATGAGTTTCCAAACGTCGTAGCGTAGGGCGCTTGCGGCGCGGAGCTTGCAATCGGAGGCTTTGCGGGCGCGGCTTGCGGACGAGCGGCATTCGTAGCATAAACGGAGCGATTGCTTTATTTTAAATTTAGCTAGTTTGGGCGCAGCGACTTACTTTTAAAATTTTACAGTGCGATTGGTTTATTTTAAATTTGGCGGCAGCGTAGGCACGGCGACTTGTCTTTAAAATTTCACGGGCAAGCTTACTTGGGATAGGCGTGACCCTCGATTTCGCAGCGCAGCCGTCCTGCTAAATTTAGCGGAAGCCTGGATGTAGTAAACTACATTTAAAATTTTGCGGCGCAATTTTTTGGTCTAATCATGCGGAATCCTGCGGCTAATTCGCTTTAAATTTTGCGGTAGCTCGGTATGGCAACTTACCTTTAAAATTTCATAGCGCGAGCGCGGTTGAAATTTCTTTAAAGCGGTTTGTCGTTTTTAAAGTGCGCGCAAATTTAACCCGCATCGCCTCGCGCGTGCCGCTCGTGGATTTCAGCCTCGGAATTTTACCGATGCGAGCTACTTTAAATTTATAGTAACATTTTCTTTCGATACGGCGGCTGCTTTTAAAATTTCACGCTCGCGGCGGTTGGAAATTCTATCTTTGCGCAAATTTATTTTTGCTTCACGCGCAAATTTTATCGTGATTAAATTTATCGCTAAGGCGCAAAATTTTAAAATTTTGCCGCCGCTAGCTTTTGGTGCGGAGCATAAATAATCCGCTGCATGAATGTAAGCATCTAAATTTAAAGATATCTATGAATGGCGAAGCGTATCGCTCGTGCGCGCTGCGCGTCGCGCTAAAATCGGCTCTGCGCGGCTACCGAAAGGAAAACAAAAGCCCAGACTTGTAGCTTGCAGCCGCACATAGTAGGGTTTTGCGTGCGGCTTTAAAGATTAAATTCTAAAACCGAAATTTCAAAAAAGGCCGCACGAAGCGCGGATAAATTTCGTCCGTGCGGCCTTCAAGAGTCCTAAATTTATAGCCTTAAAAATCAAAATTCCAGCTCGCTCAAAGAAAGTAATGTCTAAGCCTCTATCGTCACAGGCCTATCAAACGCCGTTACGCTCGGCAGTTCGCCTTTAAATTTCTCGATCTGCACCATGCTCGTGTGCGCGGTGTTACTTTGCGAGAGCTGCGAGCTAGGCACGTCCTTGGTTAGCACGTTTATGTTGCCGTGTTTGCATAGGCTACGCTCGCCCCAGACGGCCGGGTCGTACCACGCGCCTTCGCTTACTATCACGACGTTATCTTGCGCTCGCTCGCTCACCAGCGCGCCGCAGAGGATCTCGCCTCGGTCGTTGTAGATCCTCACCACGTCGCCCGTTTTTATGCCGCGCGCCTTTGCCGTGGCGGGGCTAATGAGTGCTGGTTCGCGGTTTGCGATCTCGGCGTAGTTGCGAAGCAGCGAGCTGTTTAACTGCGAGTGGAGCCTAAATTTAGAGTGCGCGCCGCTGATGGCGACCGGGTACTTGCTCACGTCGCCGCCCAGCCACTCAAACGGCTCCATCCACGTCGCGTGCGGCGGGCAGTCGGGATAACCTAGCTTTTCGACCGCTTCGGAGTAGAGCTCGATCTTGCCAGACGGTGTTTTTAGCGCGTTTTTCTCGGGATCGGCGCGGAAGTCCGCGTAGTTTGTGAAGTACCGCTTTTTCTCGTCGATCTTATCAAATTTGACATATCCTTTTTGCCAAAACTCCTCAAATTTAGGCATCGCTATACCCATACCCTCGGCTTGCTTTGCGGCATTTTCGTAGATTTCCTTCACCCACTCAAGCTCCGTTTTGCCCTCGCTAAAGGCCTGCTCGTACTCCTCGCCCCACTGCGCGCAGATGAGCCGCGCGATCTCAAAGTCGCTCTTGCTTTCCCCGGCGGGCTTTACTAGCGGTTTAATGGCAAAGAGGTATTCGCTAGTCGAGTTTGCAAACTCGATGTCCGTGCGCTCGCACTCAAGAGCAGCTGGCAGCACGATGTCGCTGAGCCTTGCCGTACTCGTCCAAAAGGGCTCGGTGGTGATGATCGCTTCGATCTTTTTCATCGCTTCGACAGCGCGGTTGGTGTCAGGGTGACGGGTAAAGGTCGAGCCGTTGGCGTTAAACATCACGCGGATGTGCGGCATGACGTACTTTTTGCCATTGCGCTCGATTAGCTTGCCAGGCTCCATGATCGCGTCTATGAGCCTGCTGTTTGGTATCTCGTGGTATTTGGCTTTGGCTAGCTTGCCTTGCGGGGCGATGTATTTTTCGTTTACCGCTGGGTTAAATGCCTGAAGCTTGGGCGCGATGAAGCTAATATCTGCGTTTTTATGCATCTGATCGTTCATCACGTAGCCGCGCCCCGTCTTGCCGATGTCGCCTAGCATCGCAGCTAGCGTGATCAGCGCCCAGTACGCCATCTCGCCGTGGTGCTGGCGCTGTATCGCGTAGCCCGTGACGATGAGCGTGTCTTTTTTAGCTAACGTATCGGCTAAATTTTTTAGCTCTTTTTCGCTCACGCCGCAAATTTTACTCGCCCATTTTAGATCCTTTTTCACGCCGTCTTTTGCGCCCGTGAAATAATCCTTAAATTTATCAAACCCGACCGTGTAGCGCTCAATAAATTCCTTGTCGTAAAGTCCGTTTTCGTAGAGATATTCGCAAAGCCCGATCATCATCGCCGTATCGGTGCAGGGGCGCACGGCAAGATAATCCGCGCCGAAATACTCCGCCGTTTCGTTGCGGTAAACGTCCACGCTGTAAATTTTCATCTCGCCTTTTTTAAATTTATCCTTCATAATCTCGTAGTAGACGTAGGAGTTGTGCATCGGCACGGAGGTAGCGATCTTGTTTGAGACGACGGGATTCGTGCCCCAAAACACGATCGTTTTGGCCTCCTTTACCACGCCCTCCCAGCGCGTCGGAGCGTGCGTCGGATCGATCGAGCCCGTCACGTGAGGTAAAAACGCCGTAGCCGCACCGTATGAGTAGCCGCCAAGCTCGTTCACGTAGCCTCCTAGCACGTTTAGCATGCGCTTTGCGGTGCGCTGCGAGTGACCGACCTTACCGAGACTGCCCCACTGATAAAGCTGCCCGTAAATGGCCTCCGAGCCGTATTTGTCGAAGTTTTCTTTTAAAATTTTAGCGCTTAGCTTTATCGCCTCGTCCCAGCTAACGCGCACGAAGGGCTCTTTGCCGCGAAGCTGCGGCTTTGGATTTGAGGGATCGGATAGGAAGCTTTTGCGTACGTATGGGTATTTCACGCGCGTTTCGTTTTGAATATGATCGCTTAGGGCGTTGTTTAGCACCGTCGGCATAGCATCTCCCTCAAACGGCTCGGTGCCAACGACCCTGCCGCCGATGGTTTTTACGTAAAACGCGCCAAATTTATTCGCGCAAAGCCCCATCTGCTCGTCAAATATCGCCTGCGCCGCGGCGTCAAATTGTTTTGCCTGCGCCGAAGCTGCCGCGAGCGCGCCTAGTTTTAGAAAGTCTCGTCTTTTCATGGTTTTTCTCCGTTAAATTTAAATTTGATTGGTTGACTCGGTTTAAATTTAGCGGAATTTATGCGGTTGAGTTTTGCATTGTTTGCCTTTAAACGTATTACGCGACCTCGCGTCTTGGTGGCGATTTTACGAAATTTAGGCTTAATTTGCCATTTATCTATGGCGCTGCGGTGAAATTAAATTTTTATACGCAGTTCGCCGCTAAAATAGCTTATCTATCAGCGCGTAGCCCCACAGC
Source organism: uncultured Campylobacter sp. (assembly GCF_938030785.1). Classification (GTDB taxonomy): domain Bacteria; phylum Campylobacterota; class Campylobacteria; order Campylobacterales; family Campylobacteraceae; genus Campylobacter_B. Next base: position 15,997 of record NZ_CALHIK010000134.1, on the reverse strand, counting down.
GCGGCGTTGAGAAATAGGCTCATCATCACGGCCGTGCTTGCGGTATCTTTGGCGCCCTTAGCTAGCGGGTGGATTTCGCTCGTGGCAAGATCGACCGCACGCTCAATGGCGGAGTTTATGCACTCGAGCACGAGCGTAAAGACTGCGCCGAAGATCAAAAATAGATTTAGCACCGCGCTGAAATTCCAAAAAAATAGCGACAGCGCAAGCGGGATGAACACGTAAAGCTCGAGCCTGAAGCTACGCTCGCTGCGTAGCATCTCGGCAAGACCCGCCATCGCGTAGCTCCAGTTGGCAAAAAATCGGTATTTGGGCTGATTGCGCATAATTTTCCTTTAAATTTAGTCAAAATTTCGTATAATCATACCAAAATTTTTGCGCCAAAGGCTAAATTTGAAACTGATTAGTTGGAACGTAAACGGGCTGCGCGCAGTGCTCGGCAAAGACGGCTTTGCGTGGCTTGCGGAGCAAAATCCCGATTTTTTGGGCTTGCAAGAGATCAAGGTGAGCGAAAAGGACGCTCCGAAAGGGCTTTACGAGCTCGGATTTTCTCAGATCGATCTAAATTCCGCCGCTCGCGCGGGATATTCGGGCGTGGCGAGCCTGGCTAAATTTAAAAGCGAGACGAGCAAGGCGCTGTTTTTTCCCGACGACGAGGGGCGCGTGCTGCAGCACCGCTTCGGCAATGTCGTGCTTTTTAATATCTACTTTCCCAACGGCCAAAAGGACGAGGCGCGGCTAGCCTATAAGATGGAATTTTACGCGAAATTCTTAGCCTATGCGCGCAGCCTCGCGGAGCAGGGGCTCGGGGTGATATTTTGCGGCGACGTAAATACCGCGCACCGCGAGATCGATCTTGCAAACCCCAAAGCAAACTCCAAAACCTCGGGCTTTTTGCCGATCGAGCGGGCATGGCTCGATGAGGTGGAGGCGGCGGGCTTCGTCGATACCTTCCGTGCCGTGCGCGGCGAGCTGCGGGACGCCTACTCGTGGTGGAGCTACCGCTTTAACGCGCGCGCAAAAAACGTAGGCTGGCGGATCGATTATTTTTTCATCTCGGCCAATTTGCGCTCGCGGCTAAAAGATGCTTTCATCCTAAGCGACGTGATGGGCAGCGACCACTGCCCCGTGGGCATCGAGATCGAAATTTAGTCGGGGCGAATTTCACGCCGCGCGCTTTGATTTGCGCGGCTAGCGGATAAGGTGCGCATAGCGCGCGAGCTAATGCGCGGATTTAAAGAGGCGGTGCGTAAAAGCTGCGCGATAAAATTTTAAATTTAAGGAGAGAAAATGTTGAGCGATATCGAAATAGCAAATGCGGCGAAGCCGGATAAAATTTCAAACGTTGCGAAAAATTTGGGGCTTGGCGAGGATGAGATCGAGCTGTACGGGCACTACAAAGCCAAGCTAAATATCAAGCCGCGATCGCGCGCTTCGAAGCTTATTTTGGTCACGGCGACCAATCCGACGCCGTTTGGCGAGGGCAAGACGACGACTTCTATCGGTCTAGCCGACGCGCTAAAGCGTCTGGGCAAAAGCGTTTGCCTTGCGCTGCGCGAGCCGTCGCTGGGGCCGGTTTTCGGTATCAAAGGCGGCGCCGCGGGCGGCGGGTACTCGCAGCTGGTGCCGATGGATGATCTAAATTTGCATTTTAACGGCGATTTTCACGCGATCACCTCCGCAAACAATCTCATTTCGGCGGTCATCGACAACTCGCTGTATCAAGAAAACCCGCTAAAGATCGATAAAATTTTATGGAAGCGCTGCATGGATATGAACGACCGCGCGCTGCGCCACATCACCGTTGGACAGGGCGGGCGCACTGACGGAGTGCAGCGCGAGGACGGCTTTAATATCACCGCAGCTAGCGAGATAATGGCGGTTCTGTGCCTCTCGAACGATCTTGCCGAGCTTAAGGAAAATATCGCAAACATAATGGTCGCCTACGATACGCAGGGAGAGCCGATATACGTGCGCGATCTGGGCTGCGCGGATGCCGTGGCGATCCTGCTAAAAGACGCGATGAAGCCTAATCTCATCCAAAGCCTAGAGCACACGCCCGCGCTCGTGCACGGAGGACCCTTTGCAAATATCGCGCACGGCTGCAACTCCATAATGGCGAGCAAGTTAGCGCTCTCGCTTGCCGATTACGCCGTTACGGAAGCTGGCTTCGGCAGCGAGCTTGGGGCTGAAAAATTTATCGACATCAAGTGTCGCCGCGCGGGCATCGCTCCGGACGCCGCGGTGCTGGTTAGCACGATCCGCTCGCTTAAATACAACGGCGGTGCGGAGAAAGAAAATATCGCGAGCCCTGATCTTGCCGCGCTTCAAAGAGGTATCGTAAATTTAGGCGGGCATATTGAAATTTTACAAAACTTTGGGCTAAATCCCGTCGTGGCGCTTAACCGCTTCAGCTTCGATAGCGACGAGGAGATCGCTTTCGTACGCGATTACTGCAAGCAGCGCGGCGTGCAGATGGCGATTTGCGAAAATTTCGCCAAAGGAGGCGAGGGCGCGCTTGAGCTGGCCCGCCTCGTAGTAGATGAGTGCGAGCGCGCTAAGGAGCTGAAGTTTGCCTACGAGCTTAGCGACGATACGGCGAGCAAGATCGAAAAGATCGCTACTAAAATTTACGGCGCGAGCGAGGTCGTTTTCGAGCCTGAAGCGCAAAAGGCGCTGCAGCACATCAAGGCTTTGGGCCTTGAGCGGCTAAACGTCTGCATCGCCAAGACGCAGTATAGCTTCAGCGACGATGCTAAGGCGCTTGGGCGCGCGCGCGGCTTTAAGCTTAGCGTCAAAGACCTTCAGATCCGCACGGGAGCGGGCTTTATCGTCGTCGTCTGCGGCAAGATAATGCTGATGCCGGGGCTACCGAAGGTTCCTAACGCGCTAAATATGAAGATTACTAGCGATGGCGTCATAAGCGGGCTGGCGTGATCTGAAATTTTATTTTCCGCGCGGGGAATTTGCGCGATAGAGCGGCGTAAAAGCTTCGGCGCGGAATTTTAAAATTTAAAAGAGCGCGCCTCAAACCGCACTTTAACGATAAAATTTTAAGGTTATTTGGATGAGCGATTTTGACAGATTTGATCTAAGCGAGCCGTTTTTAAGGCATCTTAAAAATTTAGTGGACGGCAACGGCGCGGACGGCGGCGATCTAAAAGAAATTTCATCCGAGTGCTACGATTTTCGCGTCTATTTAGACGCTTCGTGGGAATTTTACGGCGAGTGTAAAGAGCGCGAAATAACGGGTGGAGAGAAGGCGGAGATCCATTTCGGCGACGATTTGCAAGAGTTTCAAAACCATACCCAAGACTGCCTGCGAGATGCGCGTCATAGCGAGTCTTTGCATGAAATTTTACTTTCTAAATTTAGATCGGATCCGCAAAGCGGCGTAGCTGCGGCGGATAATGCCGTGAAGTATTACGATTTTAAGCCCTTTAGCGCGTTTCAAAAATGCGGCGTTTGCCTAGGCAGCGGCAAGGTGCGCTGCGGCAGATGCGGCGGTCGCGGCAAGGTGCGCTGCACGAGCTGCGGCGGACGAGGGCGCAAAAGTTGCCCTAATTGCGGCGGCAGCGGCGGGCAAAACCGCCCATATACGCAGTACCGCAGCGACGGAAGCGCGAGCACCGCATACAGGTATGAAGCGTGCTCCGTCTGCGGAGGAAGCGGCACGCAAGTATGCAGCGCGTGCTACGGCAGCGGACATCGTAGCTGCTCCGCGTGCTTTGGCGACGGATATATCAAGTGCGATCGCTGCGGCGGGCAGGGATACTTTATGTATATAAGAAACGTAAGCGCCCACGCAAGGGCTAAAGTAGGCGTGCAGGTGCGATCCGCCGTTTACGCGCAGGAGCTGCAGGAGTTTTTATGCAATCAGTCGTGCGAGTTTTTGTCGCAAAAGATCCCGTTTCGCCTAAAAGAGGAGCAGGGCGGCGACGGCGAGCACGATTTTATCTACGTAGGCAGCCACACGATCACTCAGTTGCGCTTTGAACTTTTGGGTAAAAGATACGAGGCGGCGGGCTTCGGCGATCCGCTCCTTGCATTTATACGGCCCGCGATTTTCGACGATCTTTTTGCGGACGAGCTTGCGATGCTTAACGATATGGGTTCGGACGGCAAGATAAGCGGCGCCGAGGCGTTTAAATTTTTTAATCGCTATGCCGCGCAGCCCGCCTTGGACGCGTCGCTAAAGAAGCTTGCGAAGCAGGGCGGCGAGCCAAAAGACGCCGTGGCGGATACGTGCGACGGATACATATCACAGCAGGCCGCGAAACAGCTGGGAGATGCGCTAAAAAGGTGCTTAAATAAAATTTCGCCCGTTTATTCGCCCGTCGTTTGGTTTGGTCTAGGCTCGATATTTTGGCTTTTTGCGCTGGTTTTTACGGCGGGATTTTTTGGAGAAAATTTCACCGAGCGCTATATTCTCACTCCGATTTGCGGTGTTGCTTTTTTGGCGATTTGTTTGGTTGTATCTTGGTGCGTCCTTACTCCGCTTAGCGCGCTCGTTACGATGTTTCGCAGGCGCAAGGTACCCGCGGAGTACCGAACGGGTATGCAAAATCAAAAGGCTTTCGTTAAATTTCGTAAAATTTTGATCGCTTGCTGTCTGCTCGGGGCGATTTACGGCATTGCGGCAAGCCTTGGATACGCGCCTAGACTCTACGAGCTTGACGCGAGATTTGATCTTGCGCGAAATCTCGGTTTGAAAAAAGGCGAGCAGATAGACGCAGGCTCTGCCGCCGCCGTCGATACAAACGGATCCGGCGCTGAAATTTCGGCGCAGAGCGCCGCGCCGAAACCGGAGCCTTCGCAAAAAGAGAAAATTTTATATATCCAAAAAAGCATCGGAGTGAAGCAGGACGGGATTTTCGGCTCACGCACTCTAAAAAAGGCGAGGGAGGTTTTGGATCAAAACCTAAGCGGCGTCGATGAAATTTACGAGGCTCTAAAAAACAAAGAGCGGGCGACGATAAATCTACGCCCAGATGATAAATCCGCGCCTTAGGCTTGGCGGGCGATCTTAAAAAACCGAAAAGGACGAAAATGAAAAATAAAATTTTAATTCTAGCGCTCGTCGCGGCGCTTGCCGCAAATTTCGCGCTAGCTGATTTCGTAGCCACCGCAGACGATATAAGCAGAGCTACAAAATCCTGCGATAAGGGCGATGTGAAGGCGTGCGGGGCGTTGGCGCAGGTTTACAATTATGGCTGGGGCGTGCCGCAAGATCTGCTAAAGGCTGCGCCGCTATACGTCAAAGCTTGCAAAGGCGGCGATGCGGAGTCGTGCGTAAATTTAGGCATTTTGTATCAAAGCGGAGAGGGGATGCCGCGCGATGAGGCGAAGGCGGCGGAGCTGTTCGACAAAGCTTGCGATGACGGGCACGCGATAGGCTGCAGTAACGCAGGCTCTGCGTATATCGGAGGCAGAGGCGTGCGTAAAGACGTTATAAAGGGCATAGGTTACTATGTGCGCGGCTGTGATATGGATATCGCGGATAGCTGGGCTGCGTGCCTAAATTTAGCGCGTCTTTACGAGGGCAGCGATAATGTTAAAGCCGTAGAATACTACAAAAAAGCCTGCGAGCTGGGCGGCAAGGATAGATTTATGAGTTCGGTAGCGGAGCATGAGCAGATATGGAAAAGCTCATGCGAAAGCTACGAAAGGCTTAAATAGCCGCGCAAGCTTGCATTAGAGGCAAGATCATGACGCTAGCGCTAATCCGCCACGTTACGCCGCTGATCGATCGCGGCGTGTGCGACGCCGCAGAAGCGGCACGGCGCGCGATCCTGTACGATATTACGCAAAGCTTGGCTTTGTGGCAAACCGATAAATTTAAAAGCAGCGCCGCATGCGAAAAGCTCACCCGCATAAGCCGAATATGCTCGTCGCCGCTGCCGCGCGAAACAGAGCTAAATTTTCACCTTTTCCCACGGCTCGATTCCGCCCTCGACCTCTTTAAAAATGCTCGCGATTTCTATATTTTTTACGCTTAAATTTCGCTCGTAAGCCTTGATGTCGCGTGATTTTAACTTCTCTTGCAAAAATGCAAATTCATACTCTATCTGCCCGCGAGAGACGGCTATTTTGGCTAAATTTCGCTCGTCAAATTCGCCCACTTTTGCCGCGTCAAATTTATAGCCGCGAGCGCAGCTCTGCGCGTAAACCTCCGCCAGATACGCGTTTATCGCCTCTAGCGCGTTTTCGTGCGCGTAAAAGCGGTCAAGCTGCGGGTGATTTTTGTAGCCCTTAGTTAGTCCAGCCAGCACGTTTTTAGCTAGCAGAGCCTCGCGCCAAAGTGCGACTAGCCCCTTTGCGTCGAGATATTTAAAGCTTATCGTCCAAAGCCTCATTTTTGCCTTTCATTAAATTTATAGCCGTTTTCGCGGGCTAAATTTGACGCGGTTTGCCCTATAAATCGCTGGATTTATACCGCAAATTTACCCGCCGCATCGCCTCACTTCGCCAAAAAGCCGAAGCGACCGATCATATCTAGGAGCAGATCGACCTTGCAAATCTCATCGTTTAGTAAGTCGTCGTATTCCTCTTCCAGTTCGCTAGAGTTTTGGGCTACGGCTTTGAGGTGCCGCCTGCCTGCGCAAAATCGCCTTTCATCACGAAATATTCGCTTAACATCACGTTAGCTTGCACCTTGCTCGCTTCGTCGCCGCCGCTTTTGAGTGCATCCTTTAGGCTCTGCACGCCGCCGCAGAGGCCGCACGGCGCCCGATCCTGTATGATACTACGCAAAGCTTAGCTTTGTATGAAAACCGATAAATTTAAAAGCAGCGCCGCACGGGTGAAGCTCGCTCGCACAAGGGATAAAATTCTACGCGGGCAGAGCAGAACGATTTAGCCCAACTCGCACGCTTTAAATTTAGCCGCGATCTATCGAAGCTAAAATTTTACCTCGCTGCGCATTTAAAATTTACCGCTCATTGCAGTCTATCCTGCTTCGCAAACTCTCAGTAGCCGCACCTTTAAATTTTGCCCGCTCATTGCAGCTTGCCTCTGCATAGCACAGCGATCTTTTCTATGACCTCGCCGCCGCTAACGAGATAGGCGAACTCGTGTAAATTTACGACGGGGCAGATGTGGTTTGGATAAATTTCGAGTCGATCGCCCACGCGCACGGCATCTCGCAGCGCTCTGTCGTAGATGATCGCATGCTCGTCGTAAACGCCCTTTATCCACACGTCCGTGCCCTTTATGCGTCCGAGCCCGGGCGTTGCCGTAAAGCCCTCGGTGCGCCTTTGCTGCGTGAGCCCCTTGGCGCCGACGTCGGTGATGATGCGATCCGCCGTAGGTCTGCTGATGACGGTCGTAAGGATGCTTGCGGCGTTCATTGAATAATCGCCGTACGCCTGCGCCTGTGAGGCGTCCATAAAGATATATGTGCCCGGGCGGATCTCGGTGACGCCCTTTAAAATTTCAAAATCGTTGATGAGCGAGGGCGTCGAGCCGATACTAACGACGCGTGCGGGCAGAGCTAGCTCGCGCGCGATATCCGCAAACTCCAGCGTGCGGCGCTGCGCGGCTAGGTGGATGCGCTCGCATTCGCTTTTATCAGCGGCCTTGTAGGAGTGGCCGTCGTGGGAGAATACGCCGCGGAATTCTATATTTTTGCAGCCTTTTAGAAATTTTATAAACGCCGTGAAATCCTGCTTTTCTACGAAGCCAGAGCGGTTTTCGCCCACTTCGATCTCGGCAAGCACGCAGGCCTTCGTGCCGCTGCGCTCAAAGGCGCACTCTATCAGGCTTGCCTGCTCTATGCTATCTGCGCCGAAGCTTAAGTTTATCCCCGCGCGCAAAAGCGCGATGATGCGCTGAAATTTTAGCTCGCCAGCGATCTCGTTTGCGATAAATATATCTTTCAGCCCGTTTGCCGCCATGATCTCGGCCTCGCCCGTTTTGGCGACCGTGATGCCCGCAGCGCCGAAGCTTTCTTGCAGCTTCGCGAAATAGGGCATTTTGTGCGTTTTGGTGTGCGGGCGCAGGCTCACGCCCGCGGCGTCTGCATAGCTTTGCATCTTTTGCAGATTGCGAAGCACGATTTCGCGATCAATCAGCAGCGCCGGCGTGTCGATCTCGGATACCTTCATAAGTTTCCTCCTCTTTAAATTTACGAAATTTTAATTCAGCTGCACTTGGTAGCTGCGCCCGTTTCGTGGCGGCGAAATTTACGTGTCGCTTGCGAAGAGCGGAACTTGTGCGCCGTAAATTAGCACTGCTTGCGCGAAGCATTTAAATTTGGCGAGCAAATTTATGATTCTGCGCCGCCGCTCGTGTTTTTGCTAAAGCTCGTTTTGCGCCGAATGTTTTCACGTCCGCCGCCTATTTTTGTGCCGCTCGCTTCGTAGCGGCGCTTCATTTTCTAGCGCGCCTTGCTTTGCGCTTCGCTATTTTTTATCCTGAAGCACCTTGTCGCGCCATTTCGAGTTTGCTTTGTTGTCGGTCGCTACGTCTTTGGATATCTCGGCTGCCGCTTCGAAATTTTTACTCACGCCCTCTTTGGAATTCTCGTATTTTAGGGCGTTTTCGCTTTTGATACCGATGCTTTACGCTTCGCTCGCGGCGTCGATATTAGCGCCCAAAAATATAAATTCCCAGTCGTATTTTTCCTGCTTGTCGCTAATCATCTTCTTAATCTGCGCTCTGGAGTATTCGCAGCTTGAGTTTTCGTAGCCGTCGGTGATGATGACGAAAAGCACGCGATTGTTTTTGGCATAGATATCCGGCACTCGCTCGATACGCGCTATCGTGTTGCCGATCGCATCTAGTAGCGCGGTATTGCCGTAGGCGGAGTACTCTTTGGACGTTAGATTTTCGACCTTTTTAAGCGGCGTGCGATCGTGGATGACGTTAAATTTCGTATCGAAAAGCACGGTCGTGACGCTGGCGTCGATGCCCTCTTTGCGCTCCTTTTCTATCATCGAGTTAAATCCGCCGATCGTATCGCTCTCAAGCCCGCTCATTGAGCCCGATTTATCTAAAACTAGCACTAATTCCAGGTGATTTACGCCGTCTTTATGATTGGGCGGCGTCTCTAGCTCTACGCTTTTGGCAAACAGCATGCCCGCAAGCGCGGCTACAAGAAGGATGATTTTTTTCATAAATGGCTCCTTTTTTAAAATTTCGTTATTTTATCATCGCGCTGCTTAACGGACAAAATTTCATCGCTAAAATTCCGCCGCTCGGCTTTGCTTCGTAAAATTCTAAAACAGAATTTCGCCGCGAAATTTTAAGACGCAGAATTTTTTCGGCAAGGAATTTCGCGTGCAAATTTTATGCGGCGCGGAATTTTATGGCACCGCAAAATCAAACGTCTGCGGATCTGCTCCGTTTCGCGCTGAGGTAGCTTCCGATCTCGCTTATCAAAACGCCCGCGAGGATGAGCGCCGCGCCTAAAATTTGCATCGCGCTTAGCCTTTCGCCGCCCACGAATACGCCCATAATACCCGCCGTTACGGGCTCTAGCGTGAAAAACAGAGCGGTTTTTACGGGCGTCGTGTATTTTTGCATCAAAGCCTGCGCGAAAAAGCCAAAAACCGTTCCCAGCAGGCAGATCACCGCCATCGCGACGAAAAAGCTTCGGTCCATCACCGGCACGATGCTGACCTTTTCAAAAAAGATCGTCGCAAAGCAGCAAAGCACGCTTAAGCAGAGGATCTGTACGTAGGCGATGCCCGCTACGTCGCAGCTTTGAACGAAGCGGTTGGTTAGCACGATGTGAAACGAATACGCGCACGCGCAGACTAGCGCCAGCGCTTCGCCCTTGCCCAGGCCTAGCTGCGTGTCGCCGATGAGATAGAGCCCAGCGATCGCAAGCGCGATGCCCGCGTAGGCGTAGGAGTAAATTTTATGTCTAAACAGCGCCGCGGCGATGAAGGGTACGAGCGCGACGTTTAGGCCGATGATGAACGCCACGGAGGAGCTTTGCGCAAATTTAAAGGCGAAGGTCTGCGACGTAAAGCCCGCGAATAAAAATAGGCTAAGCACCGCGCCGTACTTGATCTCGCGCGAAGTGAGCGCTTTGAGCTTTGGGAAAAATATCGCGCCTGCGATGATGCTCGCGGCGAAAAAGCGCCAAAATAGCAGCACGAAGACGTTGTTGCTCGCAAGCGCCTGCGAGGTGGGCAGATACCCGAGCCCAAAAGCGATCGCCACGAAGAGCATTCCGATGTCGGCTCTAAATTCCAAACTTTTATTCATCTGTGTCCTTTTTGAAAATTTAAAGTCGTAATTCTACGAAATTTTAGGTAAAAAATAGGCTAAATTTTGGCGGAGCGATTTGGAATTTAGGATTTTAAAATCGCGAGTTAAATTTTAAGCGTCCGGCTCGTCTTTTTAGGCTTGCGCTGGGTTCGTCTTTTTGGGCTTGCGCGCACTTGTTCGCACACTCGCATAAATTTTACGGCTACTACTCGCGCGATCATTACGTCTCTTCGCCGCAACTTGTCATAAATTTTCACAGCTATTGCTCGCGCGTGGCTAAATTTAAAATTTAATCGCCCGCGTCCTCTTTGTCGTTTTTTAGAATTTCTATGTTTGCGCACTTGCTCGCCCCTTTTAAGTTTATGGTTTTTTTGAGCGCGGATTTGGGAGCTTTTGCCTCTTTTGATTTCATCATCTTATAGCGCCTCTTTCTTATTTCTGCTTCGATAAATTTTATATCTTGCTGTGCGTATGGGAATGAGAGCGTAAAATTTTTGCCACTTTGCCCGTCTTCTACTATCAAAATCGGCATCTCGCCCCTCATCCCTTTCTCCGTAAGGGCATTTTCTATATCGATCTTTGTGCTAAATTTAAACGATAAAAATCTCCATTCTTTCCTTACGGTGCGGCTATCTATAATGACGCCCTTTTCAGATAACGGCAGTATGGCAATTAGCATCATTGCAAGACCCATCACGATCACAAGTGTGGTCTCGCCGCCGCCTCTTTGTATATACCCGCCTACGCATAGAGGGTCGTTTGTATCAAAGCATGCAACTTTACCTCTGCCTTTTGTTGTTTTTATCCAAGGCTCATCAAATGCTACCAGCGAACCCCAGGATAAAAATAGCACGATAAGCATAGTTTTTGCTATGGGGCTAGGAGGTATGAGCCAGGCGCCCTTTTGCACGGTTTTATAAGAGGCTTTGCTTATAAAAACCATGCTTTTTAAAATAGCAAGCCCAAACAGTAAAAGATTTATGCCAAATATCAAATATAAAAATATCATGCCACCGCCTTAAATTTAGATATTTTTAGCGTTAAATTAAGCCCAGGCATCTTGTTCGGCCGCTTTAGCTTTTGAAATTTCAGCGAGCTTTTCTGATATAAAATTTTGCAAAAAATCTATATCCCTTCGTGCATATAAAAATCCCGCCCCGAATTTAACACCGCTATTTTTGCCGCGTATGCTGATTATTTTTACGTTCCATCTTGCAAACCCTGCGGCGTAGCTAATTTCGTCAAAGCTCTTTCATTAAATTTAGACGCTAATTTAGCGCTTTACTCTCTATCTTCGGCGCTAAAATTTTGCTCGCTTAGCTTTTGGTGAAAATTTACTATAAACATATAGGCTTCTTCTATATGGTAGTCGGAGAGTTTTACTAGCTCGCCTCCTATATATTCAGGTGGTCTTATTTTTGTATATGTTCTACGTCCCGCGATTAACACGCCTCTGTCCGGTATATTTAATAGATTATGAAAGGCTACATATTTTCCGAGATTGTCTATATATTTTTGATCCGTTACATTGTTTTCGCCGTCTATTTCAAGAAGCAGCAGGCGATCATCTTTTGATAACTTAAGCCCTATTAAATATTTGCCTTCCTTGTATTTAGCGATAGAGGCTAGATAAAATGAATCTTTACTTTGATAAACGGTCGATTTTTTTATAAGCTCGCCTTGGCCATTTAGCTTTATAATATCGGCGGTATTACTTGTTTCAAATAACATCAAAATCGAGCCGTCGTCGCTCTCGATCATATCTTTTAAAAAATACCCGTTCATATCTATTTTGGTTTCAAATATAAGGTTTCCGTCCGGGTTAAATTTAAGAATTCCTAGCTCTTCTACGACCAGAATAAAACCTCCGTCGCTCGTTTTTAATATCTTTATAAGACCGTCTTTCGGTTCTTTAATTTTCTTTACCTCCGGTTGCTTATCCGGGGATGTTCCATCGTAAATGTAACTGTTATAAAAAGTATCTGGCAGATGCGAAACGTCGATCGGTTTCTCCCAGATTATTTTTGCGTTTTTATCCATTCTAAATATATTATTTCCATAATCGCACGCCACAAATTCATCATTATCAGTCGGAGCTATCTGTTTTAGGGCGCGAGGAAGCGTATTTGAGATTTTATATGTCGCCTTATCTACTACGTAAGCCGCCTCTTCGTTTCCTAATACGTAGTAGCTTTGCATCTGGGCTGCTATTAAATTTCCTCTTCCGATGAAGCTTTTATCGATTATTTTTCTCCAAATTTCGCGCCCGCTCTTATCAACCTTCATAAAAAGATCGGGACTTCTACCGCTTTCGTACTCTCCGGCCAATATATATCCGTCGTCGGTAGATACGGCCATATTGATAGATGAAAAGCCGTTTTGAGAAAAAGGCAGATCCCAAACAGGCTTTGATTTGTCTATATTTTTACTTGAATCCTCTAGCTCTTTGCTTCCTATCTCATTTTTTATGGGTTCTTCTGTTAAAGTATTTGTATCATCGTTATTTTTTATAACGCTTATAAAACCTTTAAAATCGGACACCAAAGATATAATCATGCGGCGTTCGTCTAAAGGTAGCGCCGAATTTACATCATCAGCCTCCGGCATATAATAGCTTTTTAGGCGGGTAGGCTCAAATCCGCCGGAAATATCTAAGACGTCTATGCTCGGCAAAGCCGTATCGTCCGAGCCGTCTTTGCTTCTAGACAAATATATTATTTCGTCATCCCCGCCGATATCAAAAGTATAAATTCTATTGCTAACGGTATAGTTTTTCAGATGCTCGATATCGTCTATGTTTTTGATGCCGTAAACATTAAAATTATGAAGTTCGTTTGCGTATAGATATTTTTTATCGGCAGAAATTTGTAAATTTATAATGACTCCGAAATTATCTCGTCTATAAACCTCTTTTATGTTTTTCGGATCGCTCACGTCAAGCACATGAAGACCCGCGAAGTCCGACATAAAAACGTATTTGTCCGAGTATACAGCTATATCGCCTTTTTCTATCGGATTAAAGGTCTCCATACCTATAAACTCGCCTATCATTTTTATATTATCCGACGAAATATCTAAAATAACCATACCGTTTTTGGCTTTTACGTAGGCTAGCTTATTATTTTCGCTTAGCTTTATTCTAGAGAAACCTTTGGCTTGAAATTTAGTCGCGATTTTTGTATTTTTAGGGTCTCTAACGTCAAGGCGTAGAATACCTAAATTCGGGCTTACAACATATAGGCTTTCTCCGTCGTTTGACTCGGCCGCTTGGATATTTTCTACGTTATATCTAGCCTCCGGGAAATAAAAAAGCCCGAGCAGCTCTATGCGGTTTAAATTTGATATATCTATCACGCTTATACCGTCTCTGTCGTGTCCGAGAGTGTATAGCCTCTTTTTGCTGTGAGATACCATCATATCGCGCACTTCAAACGGAATTTGAACGGAGTTATTTATGATATCTTTTTTATATATCGTTACGTCTTTTTTGCCCGTAAATTTATTGCTTTTCTTGTTAGTAAATTTGGCGCTATTTTGTGGAATTTCAACCCTTTCTTTACTTGCCTCTTTTTTCGGTATCGCGTGCTGATCGATAGCCGGGCTTTGTTCTGAATTTTCGGACGCTTTATCGATAGGCGGAATTTGAACGGAGTTGTTTGCGATATCTTTTTCAATCGTTGCGTCGTTCTTGCCGATAAATTTATCGCTATTTTGCGGAATTTGAAAATTTTCTTTGCTCGTCTCTTTTTTCTGCATCGTCGGCTGATCGATAGTAGAGCTCTGCTTTAAATCGTCGGGCTCTTTATCGATATATTTCATGCACAAAAAAGCAAGCGGCAGAATAACCATTAAAATAGCAAAGCATATCGTAAATTGTCGTTTTCTCTTTGCGTTAGGATCTATCATCTAAACTCCTTTATAAGTCCCCGATTTTCTCTTTTAAATTTATACTAAAGCGGCGTCTTTGTTCGTTCAAGGTGGCCGCTTTTCGTTAAAATTTAGACGCCGATTATATCAAAAAATGGGTCAAAAACTACTATTTCGATATTGTAATTTCGGGCTTCTTAAGTTAAAACCAATGTTTCATTTAAAATAAAAGCAGACTACTCTTACGCAGATCAGGTGCGCTTAGAATTTTACCTCACCGGCGTGATCTTGCCGCGCGAAAGTCGAATTAAATTTTTGCTTTGAGATCCTACGACACGCGGTTTATGATATTGCGTGAGGTACCTGGGCGCTCTGCGATCTCGCCGTTTTTGTGCCGCACCGCGCTTCCTAAAATGTGCCGCTTAAATTTAAACAACAATTCCTCGCTTTTGAAAATATTTAAAATCGCACAATATAATTGCGAACCTCAATCAAATAAAGATTAAATTTATCTCGCAAGGATCTACAATGAGCTCGCTTTTGAAGCGCAATAAAATTTTGTTTAACGTCCATCTTATTTTGTCGATAGTTTTTTCTATACCGCTGCTTATCATTGGCGTTACGGGCGCGATTTTATCGTATCAGCACGAGTTTGAGGCGCTAATAAACGCGGGCTCTAAAAAGGTCGAAAAAACGGGCGAAATGCAAAGCGTGGAGAAAATCCTGCAAAGCTTTAGCGAGCAAACGGGCGCTAAGCAGCCCGTAAGGCTCGTCGTGCCCAAAAGCGATGACGAAGCCTTCGTCATTTACGCAAACAGAAATGATGCGTATCTGGTCAATCCATACACCGCGCAGATCATCGGCAAGGATCGCGGCACGGGCTTTGTGCTAACGGTGATGGCGCTGCATCGAAATTTAGGCCTAGCGCTAAGCGGCAACAAAACCGCAGGCGAGGTTGGTAAACAGATCGTAGGTGCGAGCGCCACAGCGATGATACTACTCGTAATAAGCGGCGTATGGCTGCATTTCCCAAGGCTTAGGCGTAAATTTATCGAGGCGATAAAGCCAAATTTTAAACTCAAAAAATACGCTCTTTTTTACAATCTGCATACGAGCCTAGGTTCGCTAAGTGCAGTGATTTACCTGCTTATCTGCTTAACCGGGCTTAACTGGTCGTACGGCTGGTATAACGACGCGGTGATGAAGCTTTTCGTAAGTTCGCAAAATTTACCGCAAGCTAGCGCACCTAAAGCCGCCGCTTCTAAAGATCACGCCGCCGCATCTGCTAAAGAGGAGGGCAAAAAGCCCGCTACGTATAAATTTAGCGACGCGCAGAGGGCTTATGAGATATTCAGATCAAGCGGCATAGAGTATAAGGAATTTACCCTAATGCTCGCGGCGGGAGATAAGATCGGCGTCAGGTATTATGAGCCCGACGCGCCCGCTACCGCCCGTCCAAAAGGCGCGAGTGTCGATCTAAAAGCGGACAAAATCGCGAAGCAGAAGCAGACGGAGGGTATCACCGTGGGCGAGTTTAAAGACGCGAACTATCAGCTTCACACGGGCTATTTTTTCGGGCTAGCGGGTAAAATTTTATGGTCGCTCGTCTCGCTTTGTATGGCGCTTTTTATCTTCAGCGGCTTTTATATGACGGCAAAAAGGGCGTTTAAGTCGAAAAAGCCCAGCTAAATTTTACCCTCTCGGCAAGAGGTGCGACGAGCACACAAGAGCCTAATACCTACAAAGCATTGAGATGAAATTTGCCGAAGCGGATCGAGAAAAGCTCTGATTTAACGATATTTGAGACATGTTAAAATTATCGCGGATTAAGTCTTAAGGCCATATTGCTCGTGCATTTTACTATAGCTCGCTTTTAAATTTTGCGATCTCGGCTTTATCGATTTGGATAGAC
>NZ_CALHIK010000133.1 GCF_938030785.1 uncultured Campylobacter sp. | reverse complement strand
CGCGTCCTCGTGCGGCGGCTCGACGTCAAGGACGATTTGCGCGCGCGGATTTTGCGTGACGATGAGCGCGAGCAGCCTTGAGCCGATCCCTAGCCCGCGAAATTTCGCATCGATGCCGAGGTAGGCCACGTAAAAAATCCCGCCATCCCCGCCGCTTGAAATTTCGCTCTCATCGTAGCGCGAAATTTCGCTTTCTGCGACATTTGATGAAATTTTGCTCTCCGCGGCGTTTAATGAAATTTCATCCCTTCCGGCGCTTGATAAAATTTTGCCGCCCGCACCGCAAATCAAACGGTCCTCGTCGATCGGAATTTTGCTATCTGCGCCCACATTTAAAATTTCATCGCCGCTAAAAGACTGCGTTTTTCGGTATGCGATTTTACCAATCGTATCGTTTGAAAATTCTGCTTCTGAAAATTTTATTTCGCCGCCTGGAATTTCATCATCCGCGCCGCTATGGGCTTTGGATCTTAAAATTTTATCCGCATTTAGGCGAAGCGGTGGCTGTTTGTGGTTCAAAACCGCGCGCTTGTAGGTTTGCTCGGTCCTATAGACGCAAAACCCAACGAGCTCCTCGCCGCTTAAATTTTGCGCCGTCGCGTTTGAATTTTTGCTCGCCGTATCGGATTTTTTATCAGTCGCAGCACGATTTTTAGAATTCAAAGAGTTAAATTCTGCCGCGCCGCAGTTATCCGCATTGGAATTTTTACCCGCAGCGCCACGATTTTGGCTCGCTTCGCTGCGATTTTGCGATCCCACGCATAAATTTTCACTCGCCGCCGCGTAATGCTTATCAGTCGCGCCGCCAGCGACCAGGATACTAAAATCCTCGAAAATTGCCGCGATTTCAAGCTGTCCTTTGCGCGACATTTTTAAGAAATTTTTTATGCTGATACGCTCGATTTCGGGGAACGCTGCGACGTTGATCGCCTCTATGCGCGCGATCAGCGCCGAATCCTCGCCGATACGCTCAAGTCTCATTAGCTCTCCTTGTCGCGATAGGCCTACCGCGTAAATTTAAAATTTGCCCGCCTCGCTCGCGGGGATTTCATCGCTCGGCCCTTAAATTTAATGAAATTTCGCAAAATTTAAGGGCGCTCGTCTAAATTTAATCCTCGCCGTAAATTCGCTTCAAATTCCCCAGCGTCGCGCTCGCGTTTAGTAGCAGTGCATCGGCGATCGCCAGCCGCGCCATTGCGGTAGCTACGACACTGCCGCGCACGGCGATACACGGATCGTGCCGCCCGCGCAGCTCGCAGATCGCGTCCGCACCGTGCACGTCCACGCTGCGCTGCGCCATAAAAATGCTCGGAGTGGGCTTAAAATGCGTCGCAATCTCGATCGGCGCGCCGCTGCTTATGCCGCCTAAAATCCCGCCCGCGTTGTTACTCGCAAAATTTGCGCCGATCTTGCCGCCGTTGGTGCGGATCGAATTTTTGCTAGCGCCCATGAAATCGTTATTTTCGCTGCCCTTTAGCGTGCTCGCCTTCACTCCCGCGCCGATCTGCACAGCCTTTACGCCGTTTATGCCCATCAGCGCGCCCGCAAGCGCCGCATCCAGCTTACCATACAGCGGCTCGCCAAGCCCAGCAGGCACGCCCGTAACGCGAGTTAGCACGCAGCCGCCGATACTATCGCCCGCATTTTTGACGCTTAGAATTAACTCCTTTTGCGCGCTCTCCACAGCGGGATCGAGTGCGAAAATTTCGCTGTTTTGCGCAAAGTCGAAGTCTAAATTTTCCGCGTAAATTTCGCCCACGCCGCAAACCCCGCTTTTTACGGAAATTTTAAAGTGATCTAGCAGGATTTGCGCGAACGCCCCCGCAGCCACGCGCACGGCGGTTTCGCGCGCG
>NZ_CALHIK010000132.1 GCF_938030785.1 uncultured Campylobacter sp. | reverse complement strand
AAGGAAGTCCGTATTCGCCACATAAAAGTACGATTTTATCGGTATTTGAGCCGATTGCGTAAATTTGTAGATCGTATTTTTTAAACTCCGCAAAAAGCGGGTGCAGATCCACGCCCTTATCATCGCCGCCAAGGATCAGATGTATTTTGCGCCCGGCATATCGTTTAAGGGCTTGCGCGCACGCATCGATGTTAGTGGCCTTCGTGTCATTGACCCAGATTCTGCCGCGCGCGTCGGTAAATTCCTCTAGTTTATTGCCTTCGATCACGAAGTCATTCAGTCGCGCGACGTCGCATCTGTCGAATAAAATTTTCTCCACACACAGCGCCAAAAGCGCGTCTATCAAAAACGGAGTACGGAATTTTATCTCGCCTAAACCGATGCCGAATTTTTGTGCCAGATCCGCTTCATCCTCGTAGCAGATCACGCTCGCTAGGCTATTTTGCGCGACGGCGGAGTTTTCGTAGGCGCGCGGGATCAGCGCCACGGAGCCTTCGCGCATCGCTAACAGCGGCGAGAGTTTAGCGCGCTCATACTCCGCAAAATCGCCGTGCCAACTGAGATGATCGGGCGTGATCGCAAGCAGCACGTAGATGTCGGGGCACGCATGCTTGGTGTAGTGCAGCGTAAACGAACTCGTCTCCAGCACCCAAATTTTAGCGCTTTTATCAAGCTTTGCAAGCGGGACGCCCACATTGCCGCCCATTTGCGAGCCGTATCGCTCGAGCAGGTGCTGCATCATCTTCGTCGTCGTCGTCTTGCCGTTCGTGCCGCTGATCCAAATTTTAAGGCCTTTGTAATCGTCGAAATAATCGTATTCGCTGATTAAATTCCGTGCCTTTCGCACCAGCTCGTGATACGGCGGAAAGCCCGGGCTTGGGATCTCAAGCTCGCTTGCGGCGGGATCGAACTCGCTTGGGTTTAAAAGCGCGTTGCCGAACTCGTCCAGCTTCGGCGCGCCCGAAGAAATTTCAAATTTATCGTCGTAGATCTCCCAGTAGCCGCCTTCGTCGCGGCAGTGCTCGGCGATCGCTTTGGTCGTAAGCCCGTAGCCAAATAGCGATTTTTTCATTTTTCTCCCCTTTCGCCCCATAAAATTTGAGTTATCTCATCGGCGCTAAGTTCGCTCATTTCGCCGTTTCTCTCGCATCTTTCAAAAAGCCACATTTAATCTGCGCTCGCATTTTATCTTAGTTTCAGCGACGTCAGCGCTATGATATTTGCGATCAGCGCGATGATCCAAAAGCGGATGATGATTTTGTTCTCGACCCAGCCTTTAAGCTCGAAATGGTGGTGTATCGGCGCCATCAGGAAAATTCTGCGTTTGAAAATTTTAAAGCTGCCCACCTGTAAGATCACGCTGAGCGTTTCGATGACGAAGACGAAGCCGATCATTATGAGTAAAATTTCGTTTTTCGTGATGACCGCGCAGTATCCTAAAAACGCGCCCACGCTGAGGCTGCCGCTATCGCCCATAAAGACTTCGGCGGGATAGCAGTTGAACCACAAAAATCCAAGCAGTGCGCCGATCAGCGCCGAGACGATGATGCAGACCTCGCCCGCGCCCGCGACGCGCGGTAGCAAGAGATATTGCGAGTAGATCGCATGCCCGCAAAGATAGGCAAATACGCCCAAGCTGCAGAGCGAAAACACCGACGGAATGGTCGCTAGCCCGTCTAATCCGTCGGTTAAATTTACCGCGTTTGAGCTAGCGCTTATCACGATCGTCCAAAACAGCGGCGCGAAGATCCATAAATTTAGCAGAGGGTACTTAAAAAACGGCACGAAAAATTCCCCGCCCAGATCGCTAAAAGCATAAAGCGTAGCCCCGATCAGAAACGCCAAGAAATTTTGCAGTGCAAATTTAGCCCGTGCACTAAGACCTGCATGGTTTTGGCGGCCTAAAATTTTAGAGATATCGTCCTTAAAGCCTATGTATCCAAAGCCCACCAAACAAAGCAGTCCGCATAGCACGAAGACGTTGTTTAGCTTGGCGCACAGCAGGCTTGCGAGCACCGCGGCGGTAACGAAAACGAGCCCGCCCATCGTCGGGGTTTTGCTCTTTTTCTGATGGTTTTGGGGCGCGAGCTCGTAGATGGGCTGCGCGGCGTGTCTATTTTGCGCCCAGCGGATAAACCGCGGCATAGCCCAGACCGAAAAACAAAAAGCGATAAAAAATGCAAGCCCTGCGCGCGCGGTGATGTATTGGAAAAAATTTATATTCGTAAGATGATAGAGATAATAAAACAAAGTTTGCCTTTTAAATTTTATGAAATTTTATATGAAAACGCGCATTTTAGTATAAAAGAGGTAAAATTTAGCTTTTAGGGCGGATGAAATTTTGCCGCATTTGCCAAAAGAAAGTATAATGCCGCTCGTAAAAACAGCGCCGCAGATCCGCCTCAAAAGGCCAGCGCGGCGAAATTTAGACGAAATTTAGGAGCCAAAATGGGGCAAAAGACGATTTTACTCATCACCGACGGCATCGGCTTTAACGCGAGCGATAAATTTAACGCATTCGCAAACGCAAAAAAGCCCGCCTATGATTATCTTTTTAAAAACGTGCCGAATACGCTGCTGCGCACCTCCGGGCTTGCCGTGGGCTTGCCGCAGGGGCAGATGGGAAACAGCGAAGTGGGGCACATGACGATCGGAAGCGGTAGAATTCTGTATCAAAACCTAGTCAAAATCGATCGCGCGATCGATGAGGGCTCGCTTGAGAAAAACGAAGCGCTGCAAAGCCTGCTTTCAAAGTGCCGCAGGTTGCACGTCATAGGGCTTTACAGCGACGGCGGCGTGCATTCGCACCTGCGCCATTTCGACGCGATCTGCGAGATAGCTCAGAATGCGGGTTGCGAGACCTGGGCGCACGCTATCACCGACGGGCGCGACGTTTCGCCGAGCAGCGGGGCGGAATTTTTAAAGCACCTACAGGCTAAATTTAAAGTCGGCAGCGTGTGCGGGCGCTTTTACGCGATGGATCGCGACAAGCGCTTTGATCGCGTAAAGCGCGCTTACGACGTGCTTATGGGCGAAGCGGCGCCGCTTGAAATTTCGCCTAGCGAGTATGTGCTGCAAAGCTACGAGTGCGGCGTGAGCGACGAGTTTATCGAGCCTGCGAGCTTTAACGGCTTTAGCGGTATCGGCGTGGATGACGGAGTGATTTTTATAAATTTTAGAAACGATCGCGCTAGAGAGCTTTGCGCGGCTTTGGGCGATGAGAGTTTCGGCGAATTTGAGCGAAAGTTCGTCGTGAAAAATTTAATCACGATGAGCGAATACGACGCGAGTTTTAAATTTCCTCTGCTTTTTAAGAAGCCCGTGCTTAAAAACACGCTTTGCGAAGTGATCGCGGAAGCCGGTCTTACGCAGCTTCACACCGCTGAGACCGAAAAATACGCGCACGTGACGTTTTTCTTTAACGGCGGCGTCGAGGAGCCGCTGCCGAACGAAACTCGTGTGCTGATACCAAGCCCGAAAGTAAAAACCTACGATGAGCAGCCGCAGATGAGCGCGCCAGCGGTGTGCGATGCGGTGATCCGCGGTATCGAAGCGGGGATCGATTTCATCGTCGTAAATTTCGCAAACGGCGATATGGTCGGCCACACGGGCAATTATGACGCCGCGGTGAAGGCGGTAGAGGCGGTGGATGAGTGCATCGGTAAAATTTTAAGCGCGGCGAAGGCGCACGATTACGCCTACGTTCAGATCAGCGATCACGGCAACTGCGAGGCGATGCGAGACGCAGACGGCGAAATTTTAACCAACCACACGACCTTTGACGTGTTTTGTTTCGTCGCGGGCGAGGGCGTGCGCGAACTAAAAAGCGGACTTGGGCTTAGCAACGTCGCAGCGACCGTGCTAAAGCTAATGGGGCTGCAAAAGCCCGCGGAGATGGATGAGGCGCTATTTTAAAATTTAAACGGCGCAGCTCGCGAGCAGATTTAAACTGCTAAAATTTAGGTAAATTTGGATAAATTTACGCTAGATATTAAAATTTTAATAAAAGGACAAGTATGAAATTTAGTGGAAAGAACGTTTTAATTACCGGTGCGAGCCGCGGTATCGGCGCGCAGATCGCAAGGACTTTGGCATCTTACGGGCTTAAGGTGTGGATCAATTATCGCTCTGCACCAGAGCCTGCCGACGCGCTGCTAGAGGAGATCCGCGCAAACGACGGAGAGGGTGCCGTGATAAAATTTGACGCGACGAACGAGGCGGAATTTAGCGAGGCGCTAAGCTTGATCGCGCAAAGCGACGGCGAACTAAGCTATCTCGTAAATAACGCGGGCATCACGAACGACAAGCTCGCGCTTAGAATGAAGCTGGAAGACTTCATGGGCGTGATCGAAGCAAATTTAAGCAGCGCTTTCATCGGCTGCCGCGAAGCCCTAAAGTTAATGAGTAAAAAACGCTTCGGCGCGGTCGTAAACATCGCCTCGATCGTCGGCGAAATGGGAAACGCCGGGCAGGTCAATTACAGCGCGAGCAAGGGCGGAATGATCGCGATGAGTAAGAGTTTCGCAAAAGAGGGCGCGGCGCGCGGCATCCGCTTCAACTGCATAACTCCGGGCTTCATCGCTACGGATATGACGGACGCGCTAAGTGACGACGTAAAAGCAAGCTACGAAGCGAGCATCCCGCTTAAGCGTCTTGGAAGCACGAGCGACGTCGCCGAAGGAGTTGCGTTTTTGCTTAGCGACGGTGCGGGCTACATTACGGGGGAGTCGCTTAAAATCAACGGCGGGCTCTATATGTAGCGTTAAATAGCGGAATTTAAGGTTAAATATTATAGAATTACGCGGTATTTTTTTAAAGGAGTGCTAAAATGGCAGTATTTGAAGATGTAAGAGACGTAGTTGTAGAGCAACTAAGCGTAAGCCCGGATCAAGTTAAAGTTGATTCGAAGATTATCGAGGATTTGGGCGCGGACTCTCTTGACGTAGTTGAGCTAGTAATGGCTTTAGAGGAGAAATTCGGTATCGAGATCCCTGATAGCGAGTCCGAAAAATTAGTAAGCATTAAAGACGTAGTAGATTATATAGAAAATTTGCCTAAGAAATAAAATTTTAAGGAAGCGGTTTTGAAACGAGTCGTAGTAACGGGCATCGGGATGGTAACCTCTCTCGGGCTTGACAAACAGAGCAGTTTTGAAAATATCTGTAACGGAAAAACCGGGGTTGATAAAATTTCGCTCTTTGACGCTAGCGAATTTCCGGTTCAAATTGCAGCTGAAGTAAAAGGTTTCGATCCTTCGAGCATAATCGAAGATGGAAAAGAGATAAAAAAGATGGATAGATTTGTCCAGCTAGGGCTTAAAGCCGCCGGCGAAGCTATAGAGGACGCTAAATTTAGCGGTTTTGATAGCGACGAATTCGGCGTTAGCTCGGCTAGCGGTATCGGCGGTTTGCCGAATATCGAGATAAACGCCAACACCTGCTTGCAGCGCGGTCCTAGGCGAATTTCTCCGTTTTTTATCCCTTCTGCGTTAGTAAATATGCTCGGCGGCTTTGTTTCAATATATTACAACCTAAAAGGCCCGAATTTATCCAGCGTTACGGCTTGTGCGGCTTCCGCGCATGCGATTATGGATGCTGCGAGAGTTATTATGATCGGCGAAGCGAAAAAGATGCTCGCAGTGGGAGCCGAGGCTGCGGTTTGTCCCGTAGGTATCGGCGGATTTGCCGCGATGAAGGCGCTTTGCGCTAGAAATGACGATCCTGCGCACGCTTCACGTCCGTTCGATGCGGAGCGAAACGGCTTTGTAATGGGCGAAGGTGCAGCGGCTTTGGTTTTAGAAGAGCTAGAGGACGCAAAAGCGCGCGGCGCTAAAATTTACGGCGAGCTCGTAGGATTCGGCGCTAGCGGCGATGCTTATCATATCACTTCGCCTAGCCTAGACGGCCCGATCCGCGCTATGAAAAAAGCCTACGAGATGGCGGAACGCCCGAAGATTGATTATATCAACGCCCACGGAACGTCCACCGCGATAAACGATAAAAACGAAACTGCGGCGTTAAAAGAGCTTTTCGGCGAGGGCAAGGTGCCTGCGGTCAGCTCCACCAAGGGTCAGCTAGGACACTGCCTGGGCGCTGCCGGAGCGGTAGAGGCTGCGATCAGCCTTTTAGCGATGCAAAATGGTATCATACCGCCTACGATAAATCAAATTTCAAAAGATCCCGATTGCGATTTGGACTATGTGCCAAACGTTGCCAGAAAAGCTAAACTCGATTGCGTTATGAGCAATAACTTCGGTTTCGGCGGCACAAACGCATCGCTTATTTTCAAAAGAGTGGATTGATGGCGAACTATCTGGATTTTGAAAAGCCTATAAAGCAGATCGACGAGGATATCACCGCTGCAAAAATTCGCGGCGATGAGGACGCGGTCGAAATTTTAAATAAGAACCTCGAAAAAGAAATTTCCAAAGTTTATAAGAATTTAAACGAATATCAAAGGCTTCAGCTTGCGCGCCATCCGGATCGCCCTTATGCGATCGATTATATTCGCGCGCTTTTGCAAGACGCCAGGGAGCTTCACGGCGACCGTGCCTTTAGAGACGATCCGTCGATCGTGTGCTATCTGGGCATTATGGGCAACCGCAAAATTGCCGTGATCGCCGAGCAGAAGGGTCGCGGCACCAAAAACAAGCTGAAGCGAAATTTCGGCATGCCCCATCCGGAGGGCTATCGCAAGGCACTGCGCGTAGCGAAACTTGCCGAGAAATTTAACCTTCCGATTCTATTTTTGATCGACACTCCGGGCGCATATCCGGGACTTGGCGCCGAGGAGCGCGGTCAGAGCGAGGCTATCGCGCGAAATCTATATGAGCTTAGCGATCTTAAAACCCCTACGATCGCCGTCGTTATTGGCGAGGGCGGCAGCGGCGGAGCTTTAGCGATCGGCGTGGCCGATCGTTTAGCGATGCTTCAAAACTCAATCTTTTCGGTCATCTCTCCCGAGGGCTGTGCCGCGATTTTGTGGAACGATCCGAGCAAGAGCGAGGCCGCTACGAAAGCGCTAAAGATCACCGCCGAGGAGCTAAAAGAGCTGGGCTTGGTCGATGATGTGATCAAGGAGCCTAAAACGGGCGCTCACAGAGATAAAGACGGCGCGATAAAAGCGCTTGGAAACTATGTCTTAACCGAGCTGCACAAGCTAGACGATCTTAGCATAGACGAGCTCATCAGCAGAAGACAACAAAAAATTTTAAGGTTCGGTGCTTATAAAGAGAACTAAATTTTTAAATTTCACGACTTTTAAAACTAAATTTAATAACTTCACACTCTAAGAGGACAAATGGAAAATACAAATCAAAATTCCGCTCAGACCGCCGTTTCAAATTCTAATCAAAACGGCAGAAAAACTTACGCTAAAACGCACGTTCCCGTCGAGGGCTACCAGATCGAGGAGCTCCGCTCGATGGATCTTGAAAATCTCATCGCCATAGCAGACGAGCTAGGCGTCGAAAACCCGCGCGAATTCCGCCGCCAAGCGCTCGTTTTTGAAATTTTACGCATGCAGACGAAGCAGGGCGGCTTTATACTTTTTACGGGTATTTTGGAGGTTACCGCCGAGGGTTACGGCTTTTTGCGCGGCATAGATTCAAATTTAAGCGACAGCGCCAACGACGCCTACGTGAGCCTCAGCCAGATCCGCAAATTCGCCCTTCGCGTCGGCGATATCGTCACGGGCCAGGTGCGCGAACCGAAGGATCAGGAGAAGTACTATGCGCTTTTAAAGATCGAGGCGATCAATTATAAATCGATCCAAGAGGCCAGAGAGCGTCCGCTATTTGACAATCTTACGCCGCTTTTTCCGACCGAAAAGCTCAAGCTCGAATACGATCCTATGCGCCTTACCGGTCGCGTGCTTGATCTTTTCACCCCGATCGGCAAGGGGCAGCGCGGGCTCATCACAGCGCCTCCGCGTAGCGGTAAAACGGAGCTTATGAAGGAGCTTGCCAACGGCATTACGCGCAACCATCCCGAGGTCGAGCTTTTGGTGCTGCTAGTCGACGAGCGCCCGGAGGAGGTAACCGACATGGAGCGCAGCGTGCGCGGCGAGGTGTTTAGCTCAACCTTCGATCAGCCCGCGTTCAACCACGTCCGCGTCGCCGAGCTCGTCATCGAAAAGGCAAAACGCGCCGTCGAAAACGGCAAGGACGTCGTCATCCTGCTCGATAGCATCACCCGCCTTGCGCGCGCCTACAACACCGTCACGCCTAGCAGCGGCAAAGTCCTAAGCGGCGGCGTGGACGCAAACGCCCTTCATAAACCGAAGCGCTTCTTCGGTGCGGCGCGAAACATCGAAAACGGCGGCTCGCTTACCATCGTCGCTACCGCGCTCATCGAGACCGGCTCGCGAATGGATGACGTGATCTTCGAGGAGTTCAAAGGCACGGGCAACAGCGAGATCATTCTCGATCGCAATATCTCGGACCGCAGAATTTACCCGGCGATCAACATTACCAAGTCCGGCACGCGCAAAGAGGAGCTTTTGCAAGGTAGCGAAAATCTGCAAAAGATCTGGGCGCTGCGCTCGGCGATCTCGACGATGGACGACGTCGAGGCGCTGAAATTTTTATACGCCAAGATGCTAAAAACCAAAGACAACACCGAGCTGCTATCGATAATGAACGGCTAAATTTTATTAAATTTAGCCTTATTTAAAATTTCGCTCTAAATTTAGCGGCGGAGCTCGCGCCGCTTGCCGCAAATACCGCCACGTAGCTTCGTATGCGCTTTTTCCAAGCGGCGCGTCTTTTTTTTTTCAAACTCCACTATTATAAGTTTAAATTTATCGCGATATTTGCTAAACGTTTTGCGCTCGCAGCACGGGATACGGCGCCGCCCGACAGAATTTTGCTTTGGTAAAAATCCATTCGCAAGATGTAAAGCGTAAAATTTTTACTGGGAATTTTATGTTTTGCTATGAATGGAGCCGGATATTTTATTGTTTTCTAAATTATCGGCTAAGATAAAAACATCGTTTTTATTAAACTATATATCAGATAAAAATTCCCGTAATACCTGTTTCCGTGGTTATCTATATAAAATTCGCACGAGTGTATAAAGTTGGTATTACTATACGGCACACATTCTTTAACGCCTTGCAGATATTGGTTTATGCGGTTATGAACCATATCAAATTCGTAATCTGGATTTTTTGTCTTTTCAGATGGTTGAAATTTATAGCTCATATACTTAATCCCCTCATAATATATGCAATATCTATTCTTTCCTAGCGCTCTTTCAAAAAAGGTAATATTTTTGCATTCTTTTATACTGAAGCTATCGGAACCATACATACCACCTTTGCAAGTAAATATAAGGGTTTGATTGAGATCATAGTTTATCTTTTTATTGCCTTCAAATGGCGTATATGAGTAGTTGCCATTTATATCAACATTTCTATCTGTATGATGATGGACAAAATCGACAAAATTCCAAGGAACGATTTTATTTGATGTTATTTTATTCGTAATTTTATTTAAACCAATAGTTGAGTTTAAATCATCAAATAGGCTAAAAGTTTTAGTATCCATATGCTTTTTAAATATTTTGTCTAATGTATAAATAAGTTCATTGAAGCTTAAATTTTTATCAGGAGCATAAAATGTATCATAATGGTAATATACGCAATCATTAAATTCTTCCTGTACGAAATTTTGTACCATCTCATCTTTACTAAGCCATTTTAGATCGCTGAAGCTAAACCCGCTGTAATTAAGCGCACCGACGATCACACAAATGCCGAGCGCGGCGATTAGGGCTTTGGATAGAAATTTAAGAGCTTTCAAAATTTACTCCTTTAGCAAAACGCTAGTTAAAAATATGAGCCTAACGGGCTACGATGTTAAGCGACCTTTTTAAATTTAAGCTCACACAAAGAGGGCTAAATTTAACTGAATCGCTTTCTACTTTCCGCCGAAAAACAGTAGATTTGCCATTATGATCACGATCGCGACGGGCGCTACGAAGCGCAGCGAAAAGTACCAAATTTTAAATCCAAGCTCGCCCATATCAGCGCCAAAAAGCCCGCGCAGGCGCTGCGCATCCATCACAAAGCCTACGAAGATCGCGGAGGTCAGCGCGCCGAGGGGCAGCATGACGTTTGAGCTTACGAAGTCCAAACAGTCAAAAA
>NZ_CALHIK010000131.1 GCF_938030785.1 uncultured Campylobacter sp. | reverse complement strand
AGCGAACGGACGAAACGGGCGGTGGAGCTTTTGGATAAGCTGGAGCTTGGCGATCGCATCAAAAATTTACCGAGCAAGCTTAGCGGCGGGCAGCAGCAGCGAGTAAGTATCGCCCGCGCTCTGATAAACGGCGGCGAAGTGATTTTGGCCGACGAGCCCACCGGCGCGCTTGATAGCAAAAGCGGCGAGACGGTGATGCAAATTTTAACGGCGCTGCACGAAGAGGGGCACACCATCATCATAGTTACGCACGATGCGCATATTGCGGAATTTGCGGATCGTATCATCGAGATCAAAGACGGCAGAATTTTAAGCGATAAAAGAAAGGCGGAGCGGGTTTTTGAGCGCAAAAAAGAGGAGATTAAAACGAAAAATTCCTTTATATTTTGCAAAGACCAACTCATAGAGAGCTTTAAAATGTCGATTAGCGCTATATTTTCGCATAAATTAAGATCGATTTTGACGATGCTTGGTATCATCATCGGCATCGCTTCCGTCATCTGCGTCGTAGCCCTAGGTAACGGCTCGCAAGAAAGAATCATATCCCAGATCCGCGCTATCGGTACCAATACGATAAATATCTATCCCGGCAAAAATTTCGGCGACGTGCGGGCGGGATTTGTGAGCACCCTTACGATAAGCGATTCGAAGGTTTTGGCGCGTCAGCCCTATGTCGATTACGCCACGCCTAATTCTTACGCAAGCGGTACGATAACCTATGCAAATTTAAGCTCAAAAGCCCAATTGCGCGGCGGCGGCGTAAATTCTTTGGCCGTTAACGGCATAGATATAGAAGAGGGCAGAAATTTTAGCGACGACGATATCAAAAATTCCGCTTCCGTAGTCATCATCGATCCCAATACCAAAAAAACCTTTTTCAAAAATACCGATCCTATCGGCAAGACGATTCTATTCTTAGGTAGGCCGCTTAAAATCATAGGCGTTTCGGGCAAGGATAAAAACGCCTTCGGAAGCAGCGAAAATTTAAGAATTTACGCGCCGTATTCGACCGTGATGAATAAAATCAGCGGCGACCGGAAAATAGGCTCGATCACCATCAAAATAAAAGACGACGTCGATACTCACGTAGCCGAAGAGAGCCTAACTCAGCTGCTTATCCAAAGGCACGGCTCGCGAGATTTTCACACTATGAATGCAGATACGATCAAGCAAACTATCGAAAGCACCGTAGGCACAATGACGATTCTGATCTCCTCGATCGCGGTGATCTCGCTCGTCGTCGGCGGCATCGGCGTGATGAATATTATGCTCGTAAGCGTTACCGAGCGCACGCGCGAGATCGGTATCAGAATGGCGATCGGCGCGAAGCAATCCAACATCTTGCAGCAGTTTTTGATAGAGGCGATCTTGCTTTGCTCGCTCGGCGGAGCTTTAGGAATTTTAATCGCTTTGGCGCTTGGATTTGCGTTTAATACCATAAGCCCCGATTTTGCGATGAAATTTACTACCGCGCCTTTCGTGATCGCCTTTGCGGCGTCGTCCGCGATCGGCATAGTTTTCGGCTATCTGCCGGCAAGAAACGCCAGCAGATTAAATCCGATAGATGCTTTAGCACAAGAATAAACAAGGAGAGAAAATGATAAATTCCAAAGTAATTTTAAGCGGCGTTCTGGCCGTTTGGATCTGCGGCTGTGCCTCTAATCAAGGCGAGATCAAATATGAACCTAAGCAAAATTTTAAGGATGAAAACGCGACCTATCAGATCGATACGCTTTGGTACAAAAAATATAACGAATCGTATCTGAACAAACTCGTAGATCAGGCGCTTGCAAACAATTATGATCTAAAAACCGCCGCTCTTAACGTCGAGAGCGCTTATGCAAATTTAGGGTTAAATCGCGCGGATCTATTTCCTACGCTAAGCGGATCGGTAGGCGGCAGCAGAGGGCGCGATATCAGCACGAGCTCCAATTGGAGCAAAACATACAGCTCGGGCTTTAACGTAAGCTACGAGCTCGATCTTTTCGGAAAAATTCGCTCGGCTGTAAATTCCAGCGAGTGGAGCGCAAAGGCTAGCGAATTCGATCTTGAAAACGCACGCCTTACGCTGATAAACTCCGTCGTAAGCGGATACTTTGAGATGCTGTATCTAAACGACTCGCTAAAATGGACTAGACAAAATTTAAGCGATTATCGCGAGATCGAAAAGATAATCAAGGCCAAATACGACTACGGCAAGTCCGAGCAGCTTGATTACAGGCAGATCAAAAATAGCATCTTAGGGCTTGAAAATAGGGTCTTGGAGATTCAAAAAAATATCGAGGATAATAGAAAATATATGAGAAATCTGATCTCCTCGAGCATGCAGTTTAGCGACAACACCAACTCGATCAGCTCGATCAAATTTCAAGGCGTCGATTTAGATGTGCCGTACACCGCGCTATCCAATCGCCCCGACATCCGCGCGGCGATTTCGCGGCTAAATTCCAGCTTTTACGACAACCAAACCGCGCAGCTAAATTTCTTTCCTAGCATAAATTTAGGCGCCGGACTAAATAGCGGACAAGCGGGCCGCGCCGACGATAGCTTTAAGCTAAATTTCTTAAGCGGCAACGTAAGTATCAGTCTGCCGTTTTTGGACTACGCGCGACTTGAAAACCGACTTAAAATTTCGGAGATCGACTTTAGAAAAAACGTAGTTAATTACGAGCAGACGCTCTCGACCGCGACTAACGAGGTTCTAAATTTATATAGAATTTACGAGATAAATTTGGCTACTCTTAAAAATTTAAGCGCCGCATACGACGAGAAGGCGCGTATCGCCGATCTTTATGCCGCTAAATATGAAGCGGGCTCAAGCGAGCTAAAAGATATGCTCGAAGCGCGCACTGACGCGGTGGATGCAAAGATCAGCGAGCTAAATCAAAAATATTTGACGCTGCAAAACGAAGCGGCGATCTATCGTGCTATGGCGGGTAAATTTAGACGCAAATGAAAGAAATTCTGATATTTCTGCTATTTTGCGGCGCGACATTTGCGGCAGAATACGGCTATACCTCTGAAGCTAGCGGCTTTGAGGAGCACCGCCGCGAAATTTTGCAAAACCGCCGCAAGATCGAAAGCGAGGGCAAAATTTTGCAAGATAATTTAGAGCGCGGCGGCTCGCACGGCGAGCAAAACCGCGGCTCGCAAAATTTTTCCTCTGAAAAAGATCCGATGCAGAGCATAAAAGAGCAAAACGACAGGGCGGCGCGGGAGCTTAAAATGCGAAATCAAAAGCTACGCGGCAATCCAAAAAGCCGCTAAAATCCCCGCGCTCGTTTATCGCTTTTTAAGTAAAATTTATATAAAATCTCCGCTTTACATTTTCTTTAAGGAACAGTTATGAAAAGAACGTACCAACCCCACAATACCCCTAAAAAGCGCACTCACGGCTTTCGCGTCCGTATGAAAACAAAAAACGGCCGCAGAGTTTTAAGCGCAAGACGCGCTAAAGGCAGAAGAAGATTGGCTGCGTAGGCGAGTTCGCTGCGGTAAGCGACAGTAGAGTTTTTTCGGATGTTTATAAAAACGGGGCGAAGTGGCATTGCGAATGCGCCGTCGTCTATTTTTTGGCGAGCGAGGAGCGTAAATTTAGCGCGGTCGCCAGCAAAAAAATAGGCAATTCGGTCACGCGAAACCGCGCCAAAAGACGTTTGCGCGCCGCATTTTATAATCAGCAGAATTCCATCGATAGCGGCATTTTTATACTGATCGCGAAAAAACAGATGATCGATATGAGTTTTAGCGAGCTGGAACGAAATTTAAAATGGGCGTTTAAAAAGATCGGAGCGGCAAAATGAAGGAATTTTTTATAGCCGCGATCGGGTTTTACCGAAAATTCATTTCGCCCGCGTTTCCGCGCTGCTGCCGCTACTATCCGAGCTGTTCGCAATACGCCCTTTATGAGTTTAAATTTAACGGTCTTTTCCGCGCTCTTTGCGCTACGGCCGCTAGAATTTTAAGGTGCAATCCGCTGTTTAAAGGCGGCATAGACCATCCGATAATCACGCGAAATTTTAAATTTTGCGTATTTTCAAAAACCTGCGAAGGCAGCTTTAACGCGCGCGCGCAGGAATTTAAGCTTTGGTTCATACCATATAAAAAAAATAGATACTATATCATACTAGCAGGAGAGAAATAGTGCTGGATAAACTACCTCAATCAAAACGCCTCGCCATCGCAGTGGCGCTCGCGCTTATATTTTTTGTCGCCTACGATCATTTTTATTTATCAAAAATTCGCGCCTCGATGGAGGCGAATGCGACCGCGGCACAGAGCGCGCAAAATACGGCAGCTCCGCAAACTTCCGCCGCCGGTGCCGGCGCGCAGAGCGCAAATTTAAATACCGCAAATTCCGCCTCCGCGCCGTTAGTACGCGTGATCGGCAAAGAGGCAAATTTTACGATCGACGGGCTCGGTCGCATAAGCTCGTATCTGCTAAACGATGCGAAATTTCGTGACGGAAACGGCGAGGCTCTAAATTTAATCGATGCCAAATCGCATTCCAAGCCGCTTGAGGTGCGCTTTGAGGATGCGGCGTTAAACGCGATGGCTTTCGATACCCCTTACAGCGCTTCATCTAGCGAGCTGGACGTGCGAAACGGAGAAGCTAGCGTGAGCTTAATTCAAAATTTGGGCTCGGTAACTATAACTAAAAATTTGACCTTTTTCCCGAACGGCAGCTACAAGCTGGATGTGAAATTAAGCGGCAGCGCGCCTTATTTCATCACTCCTGGCTCTCGCCCGAACGTCGAAGTGGATAACTACACCATCCACGGCGTTATCGTCGGCAAGCCTGGCGAAGCCGGTATTTTTGATAAGCTTACCTCATTTTTTACCGATTCGCAAAGCACTAAAGAGAACGTTGAAATTTTCAAAGACGGCGACGTGGATAGCAACGAGCGAATAAGCAACGCCAATATCGCGGCGAGCTCGGATCGATACTACACGACGCTGTTTTATGGAAACAATATGGATGTGACCGTGACCGATGCGGATAAAATTTCGCAGGCATTCATCCGCTCAAATGGCGATTTTAGCGTCACGGGATATTTGGGAGCGAAGGATCATGCGACGTTAAACTCGATAGATCCGGTTCTTACCAATATCATCGAATACGGCTGGTTTACCTTTATCGCTCGCCCGATGTTTAAATTCCTAAACTGGCTGCACGGCTACATCGGTAACTGGGGCTGGTCGATCGTTGTGCTTACGCTCATCATCCGCCTGATTTTATTCCCGCTAAGTTACAAAGGAATGCTATCTATGAACAAGCTAAAGGATCTGGCGCCTAAGATGAAGGAGCTTCAAGAAAAATACAAGGACGATAAGCAAAAGCTGCAGATGCATATGATGGATCTGTATAAGAAAAACGGCGCCAACCCAATGGGTGGCTGCTTGCCGATTTTGCTTCAGATACCGGTATTTTTCGCGATCTACCGCGTCTTACTTAACGCGATCGAGCTAAAGGGCGCGGAATGGGCGCTTTGGATCCACGATCTGTCGCTTAAAGATCCATACTATATCCTGCCGATTATGATGGGAATTTTGATGTTTTTGCAGCAAAAGATCACGCCGACTACATTTACCGATCCGATGCAAGAGAAGATGATGAAATTCTTGCCGCTCATTTTTACGGTATTTTTAGCGATGTTCCCTGCGGGTTTGACGCTGTATTGGACGATCAATAACTTCTGCTCAATTATCCAGCAATACGTCATAAACAAGGCCTTTGCAAGGCATAAACGAGCTCAAGTAGCGGAGAAAAAGTCATGATAATCGAAGCTGAAAATTTAAAAGATGCCTACAACAGAGCCGCTAATGCGCTTGGATGCTCGGTGACGCAGCTTAACGTGCGCGTATTGCAGCATCCAAGCGGTGGATTTTTGGGCTTTTTTAAGAAAAATGCCGTGATTGAAGCGGTTTTAGAAGGGGAAAAATTTAGCGAAGATCCGGAACTTAACGCCCCGCAAGACAAAGCCGGCAAAGCGGAGAAAAAGCAGGGCGACAAATCTGAGCCGCAAAGCCCGCGCGCCGCACATCCTAAACATCGCAAAGAAAAGCAAAAAGCCGTCGTAACCGATGAAAATTTAATCGAGATCAAAGAGAAGCTCTCGGCGCTTTTTGGATCGAGCGAGTTTAAGATCGAAGTGAGCGAAGTCAGCAAAATCGACGAAAATACCGTTTATATCAAGCTTGACGGCGAGGATAGCGCGCTTTTGATAGGCAAAGAGGGACACCGCTACAAGGCGCTTTCGTATATGATCTATAATTGGATCAGCATAAGATACAACTTCGCAGTCGTGTTTGAAGTCGCGGAATTTTTACAAAATCAAAGAAAATTTATCGACTCTTACGTCGATGCGCTCGTACAAAAATCGGGCGATGAGCGCATCGTGACTAAGAGCTTTGACGGAGCGTTCGTTAAAATCGTAGCCGATAAGCTAAAGCAGGTCTATCCGGATCGCATAGTCGGCATAAAATCCACGCGCAACGGCAAAATCGTCATCGTAGACGAAAAAAGCTAACGATGAACGAAACTATCGCTGCTATCGCTACGGCTCACGGTATCGGCGGAATCTGCATAGTTAGAATTTCAGGCGGTGATGCTCTGCGTATCGCGCTAGCTATCTCGCATCGCAGCTATCTTGAGCCGCGCCGCGCGACGCTTACGGGTCTTTTTGACGCAAGCGGCGAAATTTTCGGCGAGGCGATACTGATATATTTCAAATCCCCACACAGCTTTACCGGCGAGGACGTAGTCGAGATCCAAACTCACGGCGGCTTCGTCGCATCCTCTCTAGCTCTTGAAGCGGCGGTATCGCTGGGCGCTCGCATAGCGCATCCGGGCGAGTTTAGCAAGCGAGCTTTTCTGAACGATAAAATGGATCTTAGCAAAGCGGAAGCCATAAGCGATCTCATAAACTCGCGCTCGCAAAGTGCGGCTAAAATTTTAGCTAGAAATCTGCGCGGCGAGCTTGAGGGCTTTATAGGCGATCTGCGCGCGGCTCTGGTTACGACGCTGGCTTTTGTCGAGGTTTGCATAGATTACGCGGAGGAAGATCTGCCTTCTGACGTGCTGCAAAGCTCCCAAAAGATGCTGGATGAAAATATAAAAAGCCTGGAAAAAATCACCCGCATAAGCCGCAGTCGTAAGGGGCTAATCGAGGGCTTTAAGGTGGCGATCGTAGGCAGGCCCAACGTCGGCAAATCAAGCATACTAAACGCGCTTTTAAATTTCGAGCGCGCCATCGTGAGCGACGAGGCGGGCACTACGCGCGATCTTATCGAAGAGAGCCTAAAAATCGGCACCCATCTCATCCGCATAATCGACACCGCAGGTATCAGACAAAGCAGCTCCAAGCTCGAAAATATCGGCATTTCCTATTCGGTTCGAGCGGCGAGCGAAGCGGACGTGATCTTGGCGATCTTTGATGCGAGCCGCGAATTCAGCGAAGAGGACGGTGAAATTTTAAAAATTTTGCGAGAGCAAAAAGACAAGAAAATAATCTACGTATTTAATAAATGCGACCTGCCGCGTAAATTTCATCCTAGCGCAGAGGATCTTGGCGATGATTTAGAGACTTTTTCTGCAAAAAATTTCGCAGCCGAAAATTTAAAGCAAAGTCGAACCTGCGACGCTTCTTTAAATTCCTGCGCGCAGAATTTAAAAGCTAAAAATTTGAAGCGTGACTTAAGCGCGCAAAATTCTACTTTTATAAATTCCACGCCTACAAGCCAAATAGCTCTTGCGAATTCCATAAATCTGGTGGGGCAGAATTCCGCCGCAAAAGCGGAACTAGTGTCGCCAAATACCGAGCGCGTTACTGCAAGCTGTGCTGCGGGGAATTTTACGAAAGATGATTCCAAACAAAATTCTGCAAATTCCGTCGCGCCTAGTAGCTCTGCAAAAAATTCCGCTAAGCAAAATACCCAAGCAAATTCTATTTTTACGCCACTTGAAATTTCTGTAAACGAGGGCGTGGATAAAATTTTAACCGCGCTTGAGAGCTACTTAGATTCTCAAAATTTCGACGGACTAATGCTAAGCAACGACCGGCAGATCGGC
>NZ_CALHIK010000130.1 GCF_938030785.1 uncultured Campylobacter sp. | reverse complement strand
CGCAAGATCATCATCACGCCGGGCATCGTCGAGAGCACGCGCGAGGACAACGAGACGCTCGCCGCCAAGATCGATGAAATTTTCGATCTCGCGATCATTACAGGCGAACTAAATTCTGAGGTTCTGCAAAGAAAGATTGATCCCGCAAAGACTATCGTTTTGAAGGACAAGCGCGATCTGCAGCGGGTTTTGAGCGAAAATACGCACAGCGGCGATCTGATTTTGTTTTCAAACGACGCGCCGAGTTTCATTTAAGCGGCTTTGGCGGTACGGCTTGCTCTGCCCGGCAACATACGGCGCGATTTAGTTGGGCGCGTTTTTTTAGAAAAAAGACTTTGAGCGAGTGGGGCGCGATTTTAAAGTAGTGCGCGACCCCATGGGCGATTGGTTTGAGTGGATACGGCGCGATCTGTTTAAATAAATAATCTGGTGCGGCTAAATTTCGGCGCGCCGAGATCAGCTTGCGCCTGGTGAGTTAAAATTTGAAATCAAAATTTAAAGGAAAGCTATGGATTTGCGAGAAAATATGCTAGGGCAGCTGCGGGCGTTAAGCGAGGAGAAGTTGGCGAAATTTTCGCAGCGCCTAATACCCGCGCCGCAGATTTTGGGCGTGCGCACTCCGGCACTTCGCGCGCTTGCCCGCAAAAGCTTCGCCGCTTTGAGCACGGCAGATGAAGCGCGGCTAGAGCTGCAAAATTACGAGCCCGTCTTTCACGAGGAGTTCGTGCTAAAGGGCTTTTTTATAATGCTTTTTAAGCAGGATGAGACGAAATTCACGCTTGCGAGCGATTTTATCAAAACGATGCCAAATTGGGCGGTTTGCGATATGTTCGCTCCGAAATTCAGGGACGCCGCTTTCGCGGACGCGCTGCTAAAGCAGACTAAAAGCGGCGTGGACGAGTTTGAGAGGCGATTTTTTTACGTTTATTTTATGCGAAATATGGGCGCGCTCACGCCCGAGGAATTTTTTGAAATTTGCGCCGCCGAAAGCGACGAGCGGTACTATGTGCAGATGGGCGCGGCGTGGGCGATAGCGGAGATGTTTATCAAGCAGCGCGAGATCACGCTTGCGTTTTTGGCGAGCAAGCGGGCGGCTAAATTTATCCAAAACAAGGCGATATCAAAGATCCGCGATAGCTTCCGCGTAAGCAAAACCGAAAAAGATGCGCTCTTGAAATATAAAATTTAGCCGCTGCGGCTGAGGCAAAACGGGCTAAAAATTTCAGCGGAGCGACATGCGGAATTTGAACAAAATTTTGCGGATGAAATTTGACAGATGAAATTCCGCCGCGAGCTTTACGATGGAATTTTGCCGCGAAATTTTATCGGTAGAATTTTAAAGTTAGTAAAATTTTATAGATGAAATTTCGCTTCGCCGCGAAATTTTAAAGCGGGCGAAATTTTAAAGTTAATAAAATTTCAAAGCCTGCAAAATTTCGAAGTTTGCAAGATCCGTAAGTCTCGCTCAAATTTTTAGAGCATAAATTTACGCATTGAAAGGAAAAGTATGAAACGATTAGAGGGCAAAACCGCCGT
>NZ_CALHIK010000129.1 GCF_938030785.1 uncultured Campylobacter sp. | reverse complement strand
GGCTGCGTTTTAGTTACGGCTTGCCTGTTTGCTGCCAAGCCCGCGTGTATGCTCTATCTCGGTTGGGCCGCAAAAGATGAACGCGAAATTTTACGACTTTCCCGATCCGCTATACGCGCCCGCTTTCGCGCCGCTTGCAAGCGGCGGCGATCTGAGCGAGGACTGCCTGCTTAGCGCTTATAGCGCGGGAATCTTTCCGTGGTTTAGCGAGGATGAGCCGATTTTATGGTGGTCGCCCGATCCGCGCGCGGTGCTCGATCCGCGCGAAGTGCGCGTGCAAAAATCGATAAAGCCCTATCTGAAGCGATATGAGATAAAATTTGACGCCGATTTTAGAGGCTTTATAAATTTGTGCAAAAGCGTGCGCGAGCGCGAAAAACAGGGCACTTGGATCAGCGAGCAGATTGCGGAGGCGTATTCGCGCCTGGCGGATGCGGGCATCGCCCACAGCGTCGAGGCGTACGAGGACGGCGAGCTCGC
Organism: uncultured Campylobacter sp.; assembly: GCF_938030785.1. Classification (GTDB taxonomy): domain Bacteria; phylum Campylobacterota; class Campylobacteria; order Campylobacterales; family Campylobacteraceae; genus Campylobacter_B. The sequence goes on along the minus strand of NZ_CALHIK010000129.1, from coordinate 4,107 downwards.
AGGCGGGCTATACGGGCTCATTTTTGGCCGCGTGTTTTGCGGCGAGAGTATGCTGAGCCTAAAGAGCAACGCTTCGAAAGTCGCGCTGATTAGGCTTTGCGAGGTGCTTGCTAAATTTCATTTCCTGATCGATTGTCAGATTATGAACGATCATCTGAAATTTATGGGCGCAAAGGAGATGGCGCGCGAGGAATTCCTTGCTTTATTCGCCGATCTTAGCGCGCAAGATAGCGGCTTTGAGCGCTTTGCGGATCTTAAAATTCCGCGCGGCGTTTAGCTTTGAGCCAGACATTGAAACGAAATCGCGCGGGAAGCATACGCGCTAAATTTAAAATTTTAAAGAAACGGTAGATGGTAGTAAGAGATAAAAGCTCCTCGGTCGGTATGATCATCGTGATGTTTATATTCGTGCCGGCGGCGCTTTTCGTATTTTTGGCGATTTTATATTTTTGGGGCAGCACCGATCGCAAGCTGCCGAGATTGGACGTCAACGAAACCAACAGCGCGATCCGCGGCGCGGTGATCGCAAAGGACAACTACGTCGCGGCAAATTCCGTCAAGCTCTACAAAGTTAGCGTCGATGCGCGCAGTATCGATAAAAACAAGCTCGATCTTTTCGTGCGGCTATACTGCATCTACACGGGCGATAGCGAAAAGCGCGTCAAAAAGGCGATCGAAAACTCAGGCGGCACGACCGTGCTGTCGTATAAGATCGACGCCAAAACCGCGGTGCATCTAAAAGAGCTTGCGTATAAGTTAAATTTAAAAAAGGTCTTCGTCAGCTTCATAGGCGCAAACGGCAGGCTAAATCCGCCTATCCGCATGAGCGTAACCGAAAGCGGCGAGAAGCGCAGCTACAACGTCGCAGACTCGCTCACCCCGCTGATCGGATATATCAATAAAAAAGAGGTCGGCGGCATCACTAAAGTAAGCGGCATCAAGGGGGTAGAGAAGTACTACGAGTATTATCTCTCGCCCGTTAGGGACGAGTTTATCATCGGCCCGCGCGACATCGGCGGCAACATCATCCTAGAGCGCAGCAGCAAAAAAACGGGCAGGATCGACGGCTATAATCTGCGTCTAAGCGTGCCTTTGGCCTTTCAAAGACAGCTTGAGCGGCTGATCGACGAGAGCAGCGACAGATACGACGCGCGCGAGGTCGTGGTGGGGATTATGAACTCCAAAACGGGTAAAATTCTAGCCCTTGCGACCAACGCTCGCTATGATCCCTCAAATATCACCAAAAACGATCTTAAGAATTTAAATTTTACCGCGAGCGAATACGCCTACGAGGTGGGCTCCATTATGAAGCCGATAATTTTCGCGATCGCCTACGACGCCAAGGCCGTCAAGCCCGGCGAGATGATCAATACCTACAACGGCAGCTACAAACTCGGCTCGCGCATCATCCACGACACTCACCCCGCAAAGCAGATGAGCGGCGAGGATATCATCGCGCAGAGTTCAAACATCGGAATGATTAAAATTTCGGAGCGGCTGGAGGGGCAGATCATCTACGACGGGCTGATGAACTTCGGTATGTCGCAAAAAACGGGCATCGATCTGCCGTATGAGCAGAGCGGTAATATACCTAGCGTCAAAAGCCTGAATAATAAAATTTACAAAGCCACGATCAGCTACGGCTACGGCGCGCAGATGACCTTCCTTCAGATGCTAAATGCCTACACCGTCTTTAACAACGGCGGCGTGATGATCAGTCCGCGCATAGTGGAAAATCTCGAAAATAACGGCAAAATTTACACCGTCAACGAAAGCGAAACCCGCCAAGTCGTCTCCAAAAATACCGCCGACGTAATCAAAGGAATTTTAATTAAAACGGTCGAGAGCGGCACGGGGCGCAAGGGGCGAGTAGCGGGACTGCAAATCGGCGGCAAGACGGGCACCGCGCGTATCGCCAAGGGCGGCGGCTACTCGAGCGCCTATAACAGCTCGTTTTTCGGCTTTGTCAACGACGCAGACAGCAGCTACACGATCGGCGTTTTGGTGCGCGAGCCCAAAAAGGGCAGCTACTACGCCGCTCAAAACGCGCTGCCGATCTTTCGCCGCACGGTGGAAATGATGGTAAAAGAGGGCTATCTTAAGCCTGCAGCCGACGCAAACGCCACGCAAAAGATCGAGATCAAGGATGAAGCGGTTGAAATTAAAGATTAAATTTGCTAAATTTCGCGAGGTTTTTTAAAATTTTGCGGCGATGAAATTTCACGGAATTTAGCGAGACTTTTGAAATTTTAAGGCGTTTAAATTTTACGGCGCGGAATTTTGGCGGTATAGAATTTAGCGGCGCAAATTTTAACGGCACGGCGATGGAGCTTTATCGCAATGCGGAATTTAGTCGCGGCAGTAGAATTTTATCGCGATTTGAAATTTTACGCGACGCCGTTCGCTGCGATGGAATTTTATCGCGGCGCGGAATTCTGTCTCGCGGCAAAATTTTAAATTTGCCGTCGCGCAATTAAGTGCAAGTAAAACGGCGCGAGCGAGCTTGCAATGTTTAAATTTTTAAGGCGCGCAATGTATCTGCGCAGCCCTGAAATTTAGCGAGTTTGAGAGCGAAATTTAACGATTAAATTTAACGCAAAGAAAAGAGGAGAATATGAAAGCAAGTGAGGGAAAAATGAAAATAGCGATAATCGGACTTGGCTACGTGGGGCTTCCTTTGGCGGCGGCGTTTGCGGCGAAACACGAGGTCGTGGGCTTTGACGTCTGCCTGGAGCGCATAGAGGAGCTGCGCGGCGGGCACGACCGCACGCTGGAGCTTGGTGACGAGGAGCTTGCCGCGGCGATTCAAAACGGGCTTAAATTTAGCGCAAAGCTAGACGATATGAGGCAGAGTAATTTTTATATCGTGTGTGTGCCAACGCCTGTAGATAGGCTAAATCGCCCCGATCTCACGCCGCTAATCAAGGCCAGCGAAAGCGTCGGAGCCGTGCTTAAAAAGGGCGACATCGTCGTGTATGAAAGCACCGTCTATCCGGGCGCTACGGAGGAGGACTGCGTGCCGGTGCTTGAGAGAGCCAGCGGGCTAAAATTTAACCGTGATTTTTTCTGCGGATATTCGCCCGAGCGGATCAATCCTGGCGATAAAGTTCACACCGTCACGAAGATCAAAAAGATCGTCTCGGCAAGCACTGCGGAGGCTTTGGACGTTGTAGATAGCGTCTATCTTAGCATACTTCAAAACGGCACCTTTCGCGCCAGCAGCATCAAGGTCGCAGAGGCCGCGAAGGTGATCGAAAACACCCAACGCGACATCAACATTGGCTTTATCAACGAGCTTGCGATCCTGTTCGGCAAACTCGGTATCAACACCAACGACGTCATCGACGCGGCGGCTACGAAGTGGAATTTCTTAAGCTTTCGTCCTGGACTCGTGGGCGGGCACTGCATCGGCATCGATCCGTATTATCTAGCGCAGAAGGCGACCGAGGTGGGCTATCACCCCGAAATCATCCTCTCAAGCCGCCGTATCAACGATAATATGGGAAGCTACGTCGCTACGGAGGTCGTTAAGATGATGATAAAATACGACGAAAAGGTAAAGGGCGCAAAGGTCTTGATCTTGGGGCTGACGTTTAAAGAAAACTGCCCCGACACCCGCAATACGCGCGTCGTGGATATGATAAGCGAGCTTAAAAATTTCGGCTGCGAGGTAAGCGTCTATGACCCTTGGGCGAGCGCCGCCGACGCCAAGAGATACTACGACATCGATCTGCTGCAAAAGCCCGACTTGCGCAAATTTGACTGCGTCGTAATCGCCGTGGCGCATAAGCAATTTTTTGAGCTTGATTACGCGGGCTCGCTGGTTTACGACGTGAAAAACGTCTATAAAGGCGCGCAAGGAAAGCTCTGAAATTTAGCTCGGGGTTTAAATTTAGACCTTATCAGTGCGGTTTACTTTTTATGTTTTGAAGCTCAAACACAATGTAAGCTGCAAAATAGATAAAATTTTAGCATAAGTGAAAGTTAAACCTCATCATTATATAATCGCGGCACTTTCGGGGAATAAAACGAGTTGTCGCTTTAGGCTTTGTTTAAAAGCTAAAGCTCTTTGCAGGCTAGTGTTTTAAGGCTGAAGGATCAAATTTG
>NZ_CALHIK010000128.1 GCF_938030785.1 uncultured Campylobacter sp. | reverse complement strand
AGAATACTGCTCAAATTCTCTGCACCATTTTCTATCCATCAATGTAGCATTGGAATATCCATGATTATGTCCATGGTATGCTATCTCATCAGATCTACCAAGAATGGAATTTAATAGCTTTAAAAAATCATCATTATTGTATATAGATCCAGTTTTACCGTTATCTAAATATGTTGAGTGCGAATTCATTACCAAAAAATATGTAACTCTAATTTCTGGATATTTATTTAATAAATAGTTTACAAAATAATTGTATAGACCTCCATCGCCTAATCCAAGATAACCACAATCACATTGCTCTCTTAAAAAACGTGACTGACATTTTGAATTTGTAATATCGTCTATACCGAAAATAATGGGAGAGGTTTTATCTAAAAACCATTTCGCTTTACTAATCATCTCTACTCTTTGCTTTAGCAATAAAAAATAGGCCATCATAATTTTGTCTTTTAGTGAGCCGGTATACTAATATTCTTTTCAAAATTTTAATATAATCTAAAAAGGATTTTGTCTTAAAAAACATATTTTTGTTTTCTGAGTAATAATAGTCATATTTTTTCTCTACATATCCTTTTCTATCCAGTAATTGCTTTAAGGTCTCAAAGCTATACCAACAAACATGCTCTTTATTTAACCATAAATTTTCGAGATTCCCAGACTTGATTAGCTTAATACGCTCATTAGACCAAGGATTCGGCGTAGTGATAATTAATAATGATTCATCGTGCATAAATCTTTTTATACCATCCAGCATTAAACCAGGATTTTCAATATGTTCAATCAGTTCTCCACATACCACAATATCAAATTTATCTTGATATTCAGGCTTATCCAGTTGAGTAACATCTGCGTAATATGCAATATATCCGTATTTATCTTTCAAAATTTCTACATCTTCTTGCAAATAATCAAAACCGACTAAGGAGCTAGCAACTTCTGCAATTTTGCTATGAAGCCAATCATTTGATTTGATTTTTTGTTCATACAACTTATGCTGTATAAATCCTAGGTGTAAAACTTTTTTATCACAACATATTTTTATTATTTCATCTTTTCTAAAAATCACATTATCTAACATAAAACATCCTTTACTTTATCATATAAATCATCTAAATTTCTATTTTTAAACAAAATTGTTCCCTCTGGCCTATCACATACATCACTAGCTATCGCAGGGCATTTAAAATATAAAGCCTCTCTAATACTAAGGGCATCGCCATCGGTATTTGTAGGTCTTATCATTAAACTAGCCTTTTTAAATATAGGCCAAAGCTCTTTTTGCCCAGTCAGAAAATAAAAATTTTCCTCTAAATTTAACTCTTTTATACGCAGATGCATTTTATCTATATACTCCGTATTAACCTTTTCGTTTGCTAGTGCGAAAACAAATCCCAAATTTGGATATACGTTTTTTAGCTTAGCCGTAAGTTCTATGCACATATCAAGTCCGTATAGGTCGGTATTTTTATAAAAAGATATTTGAAATGCGTTTGCCGTTATTATTCGCGTCTTACTTTTTATAAAATCGTAAAAAGATTCGGGGTAGGTAGCTAAAATTTTATCTTCCTCCTCTAACGGTGGCGGCAAGAAAGCATGCTCGATTATAATACTTTTTGGAATATGCAAATTCCTACTTTTGTAATCGTCCAAAATGTGTTTATTAACCACCACCAAAACATCTATGTAATGAAAAAAAACCCTATAAACCAATGCCTTAAATTTAGAGGACTCTTCAAACAACCTTGGATTATGGCTAGTAGCAATTAAATCAAAATTTTTAAAAAGTCTAGCAATCATAAGCACAAAAACTATCATCATGCTAAACGAGTGAATATTTACGGCTCGAAATTTTGTTTTGCACAATACCGCAAACAAATCGATATATTTCTTAAAACCTTTCTTGGATACATCAAATACTTGCGAATTATCTAGCGACCTACTCAGTCTATAAATATAAACCGACACTCCGCCAAGAGGAGGCGGATATGGTCCGATTATTAAAATTTTATCGTATTTTTTAAGTATATCTTGCACTAACAAACTCATATCAAAAACGAAATCTCCGTCGTCTGCACCATATCCCAAAGCTCTATCGGCCAGCTTTTTTTGCTTCCTTTTAGAGCCCCAAATAGCGCCTCAAGCTCTTCGAGCTGTCCCTTTTGGCTTACGCTCGTTGAAATTTCTTTCAGCCCCACTCCATATCCTTTTAGGCTTTTATAATCGTCCAAAACGATGCTCTTGCCGTCAAAGTGGATCTCCATAAACTCCTTGCTTAGCTCCTTACTGCCGTTTGCAAAATATTCGATATTTGCCACCGAGCCGTCTTTGTATTTTAAAACGATGGATTTGTTATCCTCGGCGCTATATTTTTCATTACTCGGCGTGATCGCCTGTGAAAATACGCTCTGTATCTCGCTGCCCGTTAGCGCCGTCATTAGATCTATTATGTGGCATGCTTCGCCAACCATCCTACCGCCGCTTTCATGCACCCAGTGATCCATCGGTATGTAGCCCGCGTTCATTCTATATCTAATTATCATAGGATTTATTCTAGCGTCCGTGTGCTTTTTTATCTCCTCTGCATAAGCGCTAAATCGCCTGTTAAATCCCACGAATAAAAGGGGCTTGTCGCCTTCCCCTTCGTAAAATTTCTTTATCTTTTCAAGCTCCTCTTTGTTTGTCGCAAGCGGCTTTTCTACAAATACGTTTTTACCCGCTTCAAGCGCCTTTAAAGTAAGCTCCGCATGGCTATCGTGCCTTGTGGAGATGATCACAAGATCGACATTTTTATCGTTTAAAACATCGTCTAAATTTGAAGTAGCGTAGTTCGCTCCATATTGCTGCGCCACCGCCTTTGCCTTGTGTCCGCTTCGGTTCATTATCGCGTAAATTTTATACTTATCCGTAAGCTTTGAGATGTTAGGCAGGTGCATACCGGTGGCAAATCCGCCGACTCCGACGAATGCGACGTTTATCACATCCCTGTTTACTGGCGCAGAGCTTATGATGATTTTTTTATCATGATTTAGATAGCTATCAAGCTCGGCTAAATTTGCCTCGCCGTAGTCAAGTAAAACCATAAGCGGCTTATTCTGCGAAGTTTGCAAAGACTCAAACGCCTCCGTTACCTGCTCGATAGGGTATTTTGCATCTATGAGCTTATCCAGCTTTATCAAATTTTCATTTACCAGCCTTAGATACTCGCTCATATTTCGATTTTCAGTCCATCTTACGTAGCTAAACGGATAATCAAGCCCCCCCTCTTCGTAGCTCTTATCGTAGCGGCCCGGCCCATAGGATGTGGAGATGAGAAAATCAAGCTCCTTTTTATACATATCCTCTCTATTGATCTGCATGCCGGCAACGCCTACAAGCACCACTCTGCCCTTTTTCTTGCACATCTGAAAACTTTGAGATAGCGGCTCGCTACTGCTCGTAGCGGCGGTAAATAGCACTCCATCGGCGCCGTATCCGCCGCTCCAAGACGAAACGACGTCTAACAAATCGTCTTTTGACGGGTTTATGACAAGCTCGGCGCCATATTCCTTTGCTATCTGCAAGCGCCTATCGTCAAAATCGCTAACAGCAACCCTCACTCCTGAAATTTTAAGCATTTGCACCGCAAGAAGCCCTAATATCCCAGCTCCCACGACTACGCAGGTCTCGCCCAGCCTCAGATCGATCCGCCTAACGCCTTGCATCGCTATGCCGCCTAGCGTCACGGTGCAAGCCCGTTCAAAGTCCATATCCTGCGGCATTTTCATAACTAAATTTTTCGGCACGTCCACATACTCGGCGTGATTCGCAAGCCCTGCGCCGGCTGCGGCAACGCGTTCACCGATTTCAAAATTTGAAACGCCCTCTCCCACCGCTATGACGACGCCGCTAAGCGAATAGCCGGTCGGATTTCCGCTATCAAGCTTACCTTTTACCTTCGCATAGACGCTAGCTATGCCGTCGGATTTCACCATATTGATGACTTTTTTTACGTTCTCCGGCTGCTCCAAAGCCCTTCTAATCAAGCTCTTTCCGCTATTTGATACGCCGCTTATCTCGGTGCCCGCCGATATGCAGCTATTCACTACTTTGATAAGAACGCATCCCCTTGAAACGCTTGGAGCCGGTATCTGCTCTGCTAAAACCTTACCTTTTTTAACTATTGCTTGTATCATTTTACAACCTTTATTTGTTTTAACTTCAATGCCGGCTTTTCTATAAAATTCCAAGAAACGCAAGCTATCGTGAGCGTCGCGGCTACTACTATTAGATATAGCCATAAAGAGCCGCCAAAGCCCAGACTAATTAGAATTTGAACTATCAGCATATGATAAAGATATGTACTATAAGAGAGATCTGTGCTTCTAGCTATCTTTAAATTTGTGTAGGAAAAAGCCATACTAAAGATCACTAGCGCCAAAAGGAAAATTTGAAATACAGTAGAAATTTCCAAGCCTCTCTTATAATCTCCAAGCCCGCTTCCAAACTCTATAGCCGCAAAACAAAATATCAAATAGAGCGCAATATAATATAAGCCGTAGCCTACGAGATATTTTTTTATATCCAGCCAATAAAGTCTCATAACCATGCCGATGATAAATATCCACAAAAACGGCAAGCATATAAGCTCAAGAAGCTTATTTAAATTTGAAGCGGAGTAAAAATTTTCATCGGCGATTGCTGGAATTATCATTGATGTAAAAAATAGGAAAACTAACAACAAATTTCTTATGATCACCTTCCTAATACACAAAATAAATGGAAGGACGATATAAAACGATAATTCGACGCTAAGCGTCCATAAAACGCCGCTCGGATAAGAGCTAAAAAAGCCGTCATAATTATATAAAACATCATTTTTTATACCGATTATAAAGCCCGCTATGCCTGAAGCGGCGGTAATGACATACAGCACGAAGTATTCTATGTATTTTAATGCCGAGATATCATTAAAATTTTTGCCCACGTACATAGCTACCTCAAGTACTAAAATATTTACGAATAGAGCCGGATATATTCTAAGCGCTCTTTTTATAAAATACTCTTTTAAATTCCCGCTATTTAAATAACTATCGGTAATTAAAAATCCCGAAACCAGAAAAAATAATGGAACGCCGGGAAATAACCTAAGAAATTTATCCACGTAGCCCCCCCATAAAAGCGGTATTTTTAGCCATCCTGTCGAGTGCATATATACCACTTGTAAAGCAAAAAGTAATCTAAAAAAATTCAGATGGTTATCTCTATCTATTACTTTTTGAAAACTCATTTACAAATTCCGCAAAAATCCAAAACTTCTTTTTCTATTTTCAGCCCTTTAAATTCCTTATGTCCGACCAAAAATACGATAATATCCGAAATTTCGATAGCCTTTTTATAATCCACTATCTCAAAATCTTTGTGAGCCTTGATATTGGGCTCTACAGCGACCACATCGACGCCGTCTGCGATCAGGCGTCTGGTTATATTTAGCGCAGGCGACTCCCGCAAATCGTCGATGTCGGGCTTAAAAGCAAGCCCCATGCACGCGACTTTAGGCTTTCTGCCGTTTTGCAGCTCAAATTTCAAAGCAGCGTTTTTGATCTTTTCTATGCTCCACTCTGTTTTGTGGTTATTGACCTCTCTTGCGGATTTAATCAGCCTCGCTTCGTAGCCGCCCGCATGCACTATAAACCACGGATCGACCGCTATGCAGTGCCCGCCTACGCCGCAGCCCGGGTTTAAAATATTAACTCGCGGATGGCGGTTTGCTAGCGAAATGAGCTCCCAGACGTTAATGCCGAATTTATCGCATAAAATGCTAAGCTCGTTTGCAAAGGCTATGTTCACGTCGCGGAAAGAATTTTCAGTGAGCTTCGCCATTTCGGCGGTTCTTGCGTCCGTTTTTAAAATTTCGCCTTTAACGAACGTCTTATAAAATTCCGCCGTTTTCTCAGCAGCTTCCCTATTTAGACCGCCCACGATCCTATCGTTTTGCGTGAGCTCTTTTAAAATTTTACCGGGCAAAACCCTCTCCGGGCAGTGAGCGATGTAAATTTTAGAAGTATCTACGCCGCTATCTTTTAAAATTTGACCTATCTTCTCCGTCGTGCCGACCGGCGAGGTGGATTCTAAGATCACGATATTTCCCTCTTTGATATAGGGCGCTACCGCCCTGCTCGCACTTATGACGTAATCGATATTTGGCACGTATCCGTCGCGAAACGGCGTCGGGACGGCTATGATAAAAACGTCTGCGAAATCTGGCTTAACATCCGCTTTTAAATTTCCGCTTTCTACGGATTTTTTTACAAGCTCGCCGAGCTCAGGCTCTACGATATGAATTTTGCCCTGATTAATCGTATCTACGACGTTTTGCACTACATCGGCGCCGTGGATTTTATAGCCCTTACTCGCTAAAAGCGCCGCCGTCGGCAGGCCGATGTATCCAAGGCCTACTATACAAATTTTTTTCACAATGTTTCCTTCAAAAAATCAAGTATCCTTCTGCATGCTTTTCCGTCGCCGTAAGGACTTATACTTTGGCTCATTTTATCATATTCATCTTTTGAATTTAATAATTTTTGCGCTTCTTTTACGATATTTTCGCGCTTCGTTCCGACTAGCCTCACGCATCCGGCCTCTATCCCCTCGGGGCGCTCGGTTCTATTTCTAGTTACCAAAACGGGCTTGCAAAGGCTCGGCGCCTCCTCTTGGATACCGCCGCTATCGGTGATGATCATATACGCTTTGCTCATCAAATACACGAACGCGTCGTATTCCAGCGGATCCATTAAGAAAATATTCGGCAGGTCCGATAAAATTTTCTTCACCGGCTTTTGGACGTTCGGATTGAGATGCACGGGATAGACTATGTCCACATCGGCGTTATTGGCGGCTATTTCGCGGAGAGCCTCACAGATATTTATAAAACCTTCGCCGAAATTTTCCCGCCTATGACCGGTTACGAGAATGAATTTTCTCTCGCCAAGATGAAATTTAAAATTTATGGAAGATAAAATTTTATCTCGCAAGATCGCATCTCGCTCTATCTTATCGATGGTCCAAAAAAGCGCGTCTATAACGGTGTTGCCGCTTACTACTATGTTTTTTGCGCTTTTGCCCTCTTTTAGCAGATTTTCTTTTGCGCTCGCAGTCGGTGCGAAGTGATACTTGGCTATCAGGCCGGTAATCTGCCTATTTATCTCCTCCGGAAACGGCGAATAGATATCGTGCGTCCTAAGGCCCGCCTCAACATGCGCCACATCAATCTTTTGATAAAATGCGGCTAGCGATACCGCGCTTGTCGTAGTCGTATCGCCGTGGACAAATACGATGTCCGGTTTGTAGCGCTCGAATATCCCGCGCATGCCGAGCAGCACCCCCGACGTCACATCGTACAGATCCTGAGCCTGCTTCATTAAATTTAGATCAAAATCGGGCTTGATCTCAAAAAATTCAAGCACCTGATCAAGCATCTGTCTGTGCTGCGCCGTGACGCAAACTTTCACTTCAAATTCCGCGCGCTTTTGAAATTCCTTTATCAACAGAGCCATCTTAATGGCCTCCGGACGCGTCCCGAATACTATCAAAATTTTTCTTTTCGTCATAAACTCCCCTAAATATCGATTTTTTAACCAAATTTATCGCCGTAATTTTAATTAAATTTTGCTATATCGGCGCTCAACAATATCTAAAATCACCTATTTGTCGCTACTTGCGCAGTTAAAATATTTTTTGTTTTAAATACTACTAAGATTTATTTTAAATTATCAAAAAATTCCATCGCGCTCTCGTCGAAAATTTTACCTCTCAGATGCGCTTTGCAAAATTCTACTATAAGCCCGTGAAATAGCGCATACACGTCGTTTTCGCTCTCCAGCTTTCCTGCTTTTGCCGCCGCATCGCAGAGAAAATTAGCGGAATTTACAAACTCATAGATCCGCCCAAATTCTAGCTCGCCGAGCCACGCGCTAAGCTCGTCGTAGCTTTCAAACTCATACCCCAAAGCCCCAAGCAGCCGTGCCGAATAGCTGTCCGCAACCATCACCGCGCGCTCGCACGCATAACACAGGATCGCATCGCAGCTCTCCGCACCGATCCCTTTGCGCGCTAGCAGCCACTCGCGGCTAACGCCCGATTTAAAGCTCTCAAAATCCCCAAAATCCGCGATCATCGCTTTGCAAAGCAAGCTTAGGCGCCTAGCTTTTTGATTATAAAATCCGCTTACTTTGATGATCTCCGCAAGCTCCGCTTCGTCTAGCCCGGCGATGCTTTCTAAGCTCAAAAGCCCCTTGCTACGCAAGTTTTGCAGTGCCGCGTCTGCATTGCGCCACGCCGTATTTTGGATCAAAATCGCCCCCACGACCACCTCAAAGCTTCCAAACGCGGGCCACCAGCGAAAATCCTTGATTTTCACGGCGCGAAAAAGCGCGATAAAAAGCTCGGTCGCGCTCATTTCACGCCTCCGAAATTTCTAGCATCGTTTTTAAAATTTCGCGCGGCGGCGGCGATTTTTTGCGTGCGCTCTAACACTGCGATAAAATTTACGCCAAATTTAAATTCGCGCGCTGTATTCATCTGCCGCCGCCTTTTAAATTTGCAAAAAATTCCTCGCCAAAGCTCAGGAAAAACTGCTTTGCCGCGCGGCCGCTGCGGCTTGCGCGAAGCATCGCAAACTCACGCGCCTTTGCGTGCAACTCGTCTAAATTTGCGGCGAAGCTCAGGCGAAATTCCGCCGCGTTCATGCCTTGCGCAGCCGCAAAATAGGCATCTACGATCCCCAAATACTCCCGCATGCTCCCGCCGTAAAAGCTTAGCTGCAACCCAAAGCGCTCGCTCAGGCTGATTCGTTCGTTCGCCGCGTCGCTTAGGTGCAGCTCGCCGCAGCTTATCTGCGCGGCGTCGTTATCGCTTGCGCATTCGCCTACGATGTGGCGGCGGTTGGATGTCGCATACATCAACACATTGCGCGGCGCGCGCTCCAGTGAGCCTTCAAGTAGCGGCTTTAGGTGCTTGTAGCCGCTCTCGCCGAGCTCGAAGCTCAAATCGTCGCAAAAGATGATAAATTTAAAATTTGTTTCGCGGATCGCGTCGATTATATCCACGAGATAGCCCAGATCGTCCCTGCCGATCTCGATGATCTTAAGGCCCTGCGGGATAAATTTAGAAAAAACCGCCTTCGCAAGGCTTGATTTGCCGCAACCGCTCTCGCCCCACAACAGCGCGTGGTTGGCACTCGCGCCGCGTAGGAAGGCGTCCGTGTTTTTTATAAGAGCCAATTTTTGGCTCTCTAACCCCACGAGCGCGTCAATACCCATGAAATCGATGTCTCGAACGATCTTTAGCGCCTTTTTATTCGCGCGAAAAGCGACGACCTGCACCCCGCGCCAATCAATCGCGCTAAAATCGCTGAAATAAATTTGCTCGCTGGCGCCGCTCTGGGCGCTTTTTAGGACGGCTTGCGGAGCTAAATTTAAACCGCTCGCCGCGTCCAAATTTAGCCCTTCGCTCCCGCTTTTGCTCGCGCTTTTTTTGATATTTTCATCGCAAGTTCGCATTTTTTAGCTCCCTTCGCAGATAGATCAGAATTTCGCTTATCACGTCGTCATCGTCGCGCGTCTGAGCCTTTAATCGCACCTTATCGCCGTTTGCAAGGGTAATCAAGATATTTTCGTCCATACTCGAAATCACGCGCAAGCCGAGCTTCGTAGCTAAAACCTTAATCATCATCACATCGATGAATTGCTTAGTGTAAATGTCCGCGCGCCCGAAGCGATCCTCGATCTCGCCGAAAATTTCAAGCACTTCGCTCGCCTCGGCGCACTTACTAAGCCGCCTGTAAAGATCCAGCCGCAGGCGATCCTCTCTGATAAATTCCGAGTTTAAAAAGGCGTTTACCGAAATTTTAAGCTCCACGCTCGCAGCAGCGCTCTTTCTGCTTAGCAGCTTGCCGATCTCCTCTTCGAGCATCTTTAGATAAAGCGAGTAGCCGATCGCCTCGATATGCCCGCTCTGCGCCTCTCCGAGCAGATTCCCGCCGCCGCGAATTTCAAGATCGTGATATGCAAGCACCGAGCCGCTGCCCAAAAATGAGTTGCTCTCAAGCGCTACGAGCCGTTTTAGCGCGTCCTGCGTGAGAGCGGTTTTATCCTCGATCAAAAAGTAGCAAAAGCCCTGTTTGTTGCTGCGTCCGACGCGACCGCGCAGCTGGTGCAGATCGGCGATGCCGAATTTATCGGCGTTTTCGACGATGATCGTATTTACGCGCGGCATATGAATGCCGCTTTCTACGATGCTGGTGCAAAGTAGCAGATCGTATCCGCCTGCCACAAATTTTAAAATTTCATCCTCCGTCGTCTTGGCGTCGATCTTGGAGTGCAAAATTAGAATTTTAAGATTCG
>NZ_CALHIK010000127.1 GCF_938030785.1 uncultured Campylobacter sp. | reverse complement strand
TCGCAAGAGCAGGCCGAAAAATCGGCAACCTATTTCATCGGCTATTTCAAAGATGGTAAGCTAAGTCGCTATGAGAAAATTTACGAAGGCGAGAGAGCTTTTTCGAGCGAGGATATAAAGCGGTAGCGAATGAAATCGCAAATTAGCGGCAAAGAGGCGCGATGAAATTTCACGCTGCTCAGCGCCAAAAGAGCGCGCGTCAAATTTATACATTCGCTTTTGCGCAGGCGGCTGCTCTAATCTTTTAAATTTTACGGCCCAGCTTAAATTTAGGGCTCGGCGCTATACGACGATGGCGCTTTTGCTCTTTTCGCCGCTAAAGACATCCCGTCGTATAGCCAAAAATACCCGCTGCCGCTTCGCTAAAGATACTCCCTCCCCGTCGCTTCGCAAAGATAGTTCTTGCCGCGCCGCTCTTTTTAAGACCGCAGTCAAAGCGGCGAAATCATCAAAATTTTAAAATTTTATACCGAATATAAGATCGCGGAGCGACTAATCCCAGGATGATCGATCGCTTCACGCCTCACGTATCGCGGCTCAAATTTATCTTAATCGATCATTTTTTATCCGTTGATATATAGTTTCAAAATACGTATCGCTACAAAAATATATAAATTTTCATAGGTAATCTTAAAATTTAAGTAAAATTTTATCCTAGCTGCATTACCATTCAATAACTATTTTCACGATAAGGAGAACGGCATGGAACTACTGATCCTTGTTTTGCTAGCGGCTGCCGTATGGCTAGTGTGGCGAAAGCCCGCGAAAGAAAAGGTTGCCTTTAGGCTCTTCGTGCTCGGCGCAGCACTATGCTTTGCGATGTATTTTATCGCGAGCTTTACCTCCGTGCTGCCCTTCGGAAGCTATTAGGAGGGCGCTATGCAAAAGAGATTTAACCTACTGATGACCACGGCGGTTTTACTGATCCTCGCTATCCCCGTAGGCATCGCAAACATCTATCTCGGATACGTCGTGGGCGAGAGCCCCTGCACGCTATGCTGGTTCGAGCGCATCGGCATGATCTTAATCGGCGTTTTAGGCATCTTTATCTTGCGCTACGGAGCCAAGATCAAATACGTCTCGGCAGTCTTCATCTGCGCGGCATACGGGCTTTTTATGAGTATCCGCCACACCTCGCTCGACGGCTTTGCGTGGGACGTGGGGATGGGCTTTGGCGACGCTATCTTCGGCGCACACACCTACACGTGGGGCGCATTCGTGTATTGGGCCGTCGTTTTGGTAATGCCCGTAATGCTGCTTTTTGCTCCGAAAGCGCAAAACCTAGACGAGCAAAGCGAAAGCTTCAACCCTTTTAGCGCATACACGACCGCGATCGTCGCGATCTCGTTCGCCGTCATCGTCTCAAACGCCTTCCAGGCCTTCTTCTCCACGGGCGTTCCGCCTTTTAGCGGCAAAGGCGAGCCCGAAAGGATAAGCTTAAATCTAGCTCAAGCAAGCGATAAATGGACCGCTCAAATTTGGACGAGGCTGCAAAGGCCCTTTTCGCTTACGGGCAAAAATAAAGTGCAGATGCCACACATCGCCGGCGCTTTAGAGGAAGGAGCGTTTAAATTTAACGAAAATCCAAACGACGGCGCCGTGAAAAATTTAAAACCCGCCCTTAAGATCAAAAGCAAAAAGCCGCTTGCGTTTAAAGCGACCGGGATCTTCGGTCAAGGAAACGCAGGCGGGCTCGCATACGACACCGCAAGCGATGAGTTCGCTGTCGTCTCGACGGCTGCTGGAGTATATTTTCTAGACGGCAGTCTGCAAAACATAACGCACCGCGCGATCCTAGACAAACCGAACGGATACGACATCAGATACAGCGTCGATAGCACCTTTGCAGACGGCAAGCTCATCACGACCGCTTTCAACAAGACCCTTTGGGCGGTGGAAAAAGCGCCGCAGGGCGAGATCGATAAATTTAAAGAGTGGAATACCTTCCGCGAAAGCAGCGGCGGATTAAAGACCTCGTGGTATAGAGATCGCCCCGTCGTGCTAACCGTCAGGGCAAAAAAGGCCTACGTCCTATCGATCGCAAGCGACCCCGCAAGCGAGTTTATGTATATGTTCTCGGTGCCGAATGAGGTTTCAAAAAAAGTCGTCGTCATAAAGGTCGATAAAAACGATCAAACCCTAAGCGCCGAGAGCGTCCTAAAACCGGGCGCAGGGCTTGAGCTAAAAGACGGACGCGATCTAAACGACTACTACATCACCGGCGCCGACGTGAAAAACGGCAAAATTCTAGCGCTTAGCAAAAATTACAATACCCTACTCGTCGTGGACACGGAGACGATGAGAGCGGTGGATGCCTACGAGCTGCCTGCCGTCGGCGATATGCACGCTATCGCGATCAAGGGCGAGTCGCTCTTCATCTTAAGCGTGGAGGGCGGGCAGGACGTCGTGTATGAGCTCGAAAGCCCCGCGATTTAAAATTCAGATAAAGGAACGGTCGTGAGAGGTATTTTTAAAATTTCGCCCGAGGACGCGGCAGATTTTGCGGCGGTAAATTTAAAGGCGCGAGCGATTATTTCGGTGGGCGCTTTTAGGGCGCAGACGGCGGTTTCGGCAGACAAGCTTCGGGCGCGAGCGGCAGTTTTAGCAGGCTCTATTTTAGCGGCGACATTAGTTCTCGCGATGCCTGCGGGCGCGACCGAGGCGGCAGCAAAACACGCGGCGGCGGATAAAATTTGCCTACAAAAGACGAGTTATAAAACAGAGGGCGGCGCCGTGCCGCGCTACGAATATGAAGTAAGCCAAAACTACGACGCCAAAACCCGCCGCCTAGAAAAAATCTACAAAAAAAGCAGCGAAGAGGGAGCGTCCGTATCGAAAAGCTTTAGCAAATTTGACGAAAGCGGCGAGCGCGAGATCGAAA
>NZ_CALHIK010000126.1 GCF_938030785.1 uncultured Campylobacter sp. | reverse complement strand
CCCAAACCCCACCCATCCCCCGACGACGCTTTAAGCGGTGCGAGCCTTACGGCTCGCGTTAAATTTTAATAGGGGTTGAATTACGGCATGCGAAATTTTAAAATTTAGCCGGAATTTACAGCTCACAAAATTTTAAAATTCCAAGCGTCAAAGAGTTTTGAAATTCCAAATACGATAAAATTTAAGTGGCGGCGAAATTTCGGAATTCTTATAGGCAGCGAAATTCTGAAATTCCGTAAATTTAAACCGATTAAGCAAGGAGGCCTCATTGAACCCGATTACCGAAAAGCGCAGTGTTTCGGGCTATTACTACGCCGAGGATCGCGAGTATGTGTACTTCGTGACGGATGCGCCGCGCGAGCAAAACTACCGCTTTATTTTTGATTCGGGCGCGATCTATTCGCAAGAGGGTGCGAGCGGCGAGGTGCGGCTTAGCAGCGAAGCAGAATTTTTCGCGGTCGTTAAAAAGATCCTCGCGCAGTATCGCGATAAAATTTTAGAGCACTCCGCAGAGCTTGAGAATTACGAAAAAATCTACACGCGCCGCGGCGATTTTTCAAAATTTATGAAAAGGCACTCTGTCCTAAAATACGAAATCCGCAAATTTCAAAACAAAATTTCGCATTTCTACGAGGCGCTGCTCATCTGCGGAAACGAGCAGCCGGCGCTGAAAAAGCGGCTGAAAAACTACGCCTACGAAGCGGGCGTTTTCAAGGGCGTGATGAGCGAATACGCCGTCAGGATCGAGGATATCTATCAGTTCATCCAGGGCCTCAAAAACGACAAGATTAGCCGCAACATCTACATTCTCACAATCATCTCGTCGCTGCTGCTGCCGCTAAATTTCATCACGAGCTTTTTCGGGATGAACACGACGGGGCTGTTTTTAAGCGGCTCGGCGCACGGCACGCTCATTGTGACGCTTGCGATGTGCGTGATCTTCGCGGCGATGGTCGGCTTTTTTATGCTCTATGCCAAAAAGCGAAACTAAAGCGGAGAAATAAAATTTGAACAAAAACGAGCTTAAAAATATCCTAGGCGGATACCTCGGCAGGGAGATTGCGGGCGATTTTAGAGTGCTGAAAGAGCATGAGATCGCGCTCTGCAACGATGCGGCGAAATTTCCTTTCGAGGGCGATAGCGGGCTGCTGCGCGAGTTTTGTATCTTTGCAGACGGCGGCAGCGGCGATCTTTGGCTGCTAAGCTCTAGCGGCGAGATCGCGTTTTACGACCATGATCTGGAGTTTTTGTCCGAAGCAAATTTGAAAAAATTCGATCTAAATCTTGCGGGCTGGCTAAAGATTGCCGAGCTTTTTTGCAAATTTGAAGCCCTTGGCGACCCCAGCGCCGCGCAAAAGGCGGAGTTTAAGCAAAGCGTAGCTAAAATCTGTCCGCAAATTTTAGAAATTTGGGAAATTTAAGCGCTATTTGCGGCGCCTAAATTTAATCGTAAAAGCGCAAAATAGGAGCAATGATGAAATTTATCGCATATTACGACTCACCGCTTGGCAAAATCACGCTCGCGGGCGATGGGGTGGGGCTTTGCGGGCTGTGGTTCGAGAGCGAGAAATACTACGCGCACGCTCTCGCGACGAGCAGTGCGGATAAAAAGCAGGGCAGTACCGATCTGCTCGCAAAGGAGCAGCGCGCCGCAAGCGAAACACAGCGCGATTTTGCGGCAAAAGCGGCGAGCGGCGCGGACGGCAAATTCTGCGCGCACACACTTATAGAGAGCGAAAAATTCTGCGCACGCGATTTTGCAGCAGAAGCGGAGAGCGGCACGGACGTAAAATTTTGCGCAAACGTACTCGTAGCGAGCGAAAAATTCTGCGCACGCGATTTCACGGCTCAAAGTGTAAGCAAAAAATCTTATGCGACCAATCTTTCGGCGCAAGGCGCGAGCGAAAAAATCTGCGCGAACGAGCAAAGCGGCTACTTTGAGGGGAAAAACCTGGCCGTTTTCGATCAAACTAGGCGCTGGCTCGATCTGTATTTTAGCGGACGCGAGCCGGGTTTTACGCCCGCTCTAAATCCCGCGGGCTCGGCGTTTAGGCGCGCCGTGTGGGAAATTTTACTTAAAATTCCATACGGCAAAACCACGACCTACGGGCAGATCGCACGCGAAATCGCCGCGGTACGCGGGCTAGCGAAGATGTCCGCGCAAGCCGTGGGCGGCGCCGTGGGACACAACGAAATCTCGATCATCATCCCCTGCCACCGCGTCATAGGCGCGCACGGCAACCTCACGGGCTATGCAGGCGGCATCGATAGAAAAATCAAGCTGCTGCAGCTCGAAGGCGTCGATATGCAAGGGCTTTTCACGCCCGCCAAAGGCACCGCCCTATAAGGCGGCGCGGCAAAATTTGAAAGATCGCAAATTTTAATGCTTGCGCCAAGTCGCGATAGAAGCGATTAAATTTAAATGATCCGTCCATGCCGCGCGCAGGATAGACACAAGCGGCGATTAAATTTAAACCCGAGGGCACAGCGCCCTAAATTTCACCATAGCATTGGCGGCGCCCGTATCCTGCGAGAAGCAAACAGATGCTGCGCCGCGATTAAATTTCAACCGCGACGCCGCTAGTATTAAATTTATGCCGCGATGTCCCGCCTATCGAACTAAAACAAATCCACGTCGCGATCGAATTTAACCGAAGCGAGTTTCGGATCTCAAATTTTAACCGCAATCCGCCCGCGATAAATTTAAACCGAGATTTTGCACGCAAAGCTCGCAAACACGGGCTTGCGCCTCTAAATTTTAATGGGCGGCTCGGCGCACCGAACCGACTCGGCGTGGTAAAATTCCAATCTCGATTCGCCATCCTAAACGAATCTGTAAAAATTTCTCGGCAAAATTTTGCCGATATATCGAATCGTAAATTTTGAAGCTCAAGCTCAACCGAGTTTTAAAATTTTACGACCCCCGCGGCTCTGTTATCTGGTTTCGTTTGAGCGGAGCAAATTTAAAATTTCGCCCCCTGCTCGTTCAATAAAATTTTATCGCAAAAACCCGCCTAAAAATGGGGAAAACCCGCTATAATCTTGAAAAAATTATGGAGCGCTTTTTGGAAAAATTTCTACTCTTCGCCGCGATCTTACTCATCGCAAGCATCGTGCTTAACAAGATCTCGGGCAAATTCGGACTTCCTTCGCTCATCGTATTTTTGGCAGTGGGGATGCTCGCGGGCTCGGACGGGCTTTTGCGCATCGATTTTACGAGCCACCGCATCACTCAGGACGTCGGCATGATCGCGCTTATTTATATTTTATACGCGGGCGGGCTCGATACGAATTTAAAATCGATCCGCCCTGTAATGGCTAGCGGCATCATCTTGGCGACGCTCGGGGTGGTGGTCACCGCATGTGCGACGGCGGTTTTGGTTAAAATTCTGCTCGGCTTCAGCTGGCTTGAAGCGCTGCTTTTGGGCGCCATTATCTCCTCGACCGACGCTGCGGCGGTCTTTGCGATACTGCGCGCCAAAGGAATTTCGCTGAAAAACAATCTCGGCCCGCTGCTCGAGCTCGAATCGGGCAGCAACGACCCGATGGCGATCTTTTTGACCGTCACGATCATCCAGATCATCTCGCTAAATCAAAGCCCGAGCGCGATCGATATGCTGACGCTGCTAATCAAGCAATTTTTCATCGGCGGGCTTATGGGATACGCCTTCGGTAGGGCGCTGCCGTCGATTTTCAATAGATTAAGACTCGAACATTGGGGGTTGTATCCGGTGTTTTCGATGGCGTGGGTGGCGCTGCTTTTTACGCTGTGTATGAAGCTAGGCGGCAACGGCTACATCGCCGTTTACGTCGCGGGAATGTTCGTCAATAAGCGAGAATTCGCGCACAAGAAAAACCTCATCGGCTTTCACGACGGCATAGCGTGGACGATGCAGATCACGGTATTTATCACGCTTGGGCTTTTGGTTTTCCCGTCCGAGCTGCCCGCCGTCGCGCTTATGGGCTTTGTAACGGCGCTATGGCTGATGTTTGTCGCGCGACCTTTGGGGGTATTCATATCGCTCGCGTTCTCTAAATACAGCAAGAAAGAGAAGGTCTTTATCTCATGGGTCGGGCTTCGCGGCGTCGTGCCTATCGTGCTTGCGACCTATCCGTATGCCGCGGGAATCGAACACGCGGGGCTTATCTTTAACACCGTCTTTTTTATGGTCCTAATCTCGGTGCTGATACAGGGAATGAGCCTGGAGCGCGCCGCGGATAGATGCGGCGTACGCGAGCCGCCGGAGCCTGAGAGCGCGGAGCCCAATTCGAATATGCCGATCTTTTATCGCACGCTGCGCCAATACACCGTGGATCACGGCTGCGTGCTGATCGATAAAATTTTAGCCGAGCTTGAGCTGCCGGAGGATTTCCTTGTCATCCTAATCAGGCGGCACGGCGAATATATCAAGCCTACCGGCTCGACGGTGCTGCAAGAGGGCGATCTGCTGCTCGTCCACTGCGATGAGGAGGGCGTATACAACGCGGTTTTGAAGGATTTTGAGGCGTCTAAAGCGTGAGCTGTGCGGAATTCCATGCCATTAAGAATATTGTTTAAAAGCAAGGTTGAAAATCCAAAATTCTAGGAAAAAAATTATAACCCTGTTTCTGCTTTAATAGAAAGTTTAAAACAAAATTTGTATAATTAAGGACAAAATGGAGTTTAGCCAATATGTTTAATGAAATAGATTTAGCGGATTGGAAAAGATGCGACATAAATACCGACAGTCTTTGGTTTATCGCCGAGCGTGATAAAAGCGGTAAACATAAAAACATCTATCACGGTAATTTTATCCCGCAGATCCCAAATCAACTCCTGCGCCGATATACCAAAAGGGGCGAATTTGTGTTTGAGCCTTTTATGGGTAGTGGCACGACGCTGTTTGAGTGCGAAAATTTGGATCGAAAATATATCGGTTTTGATATAAATCCATTGATGTTGGATTATGTGCGCCAAAGTATGCAAAGCTCGAATTTTAGTGATTTTTTTGTAGCCGAATGTGATTCGATGAATGCCCAAAGTGTTGATAAAAATTTTGAAAATATGGGTATTAAAAATGTACAATTCGTCCTGATGCATCCGCCTTATATGGATATCGTTAAATTTACGAATGACGAAAACGACCTATCTAGATGTGACAATATAAATGAATTTGTAAAAAAATTTAAGCTTGTCTGTGAAAATTCTTTAAAATTTTTGGACAAAAATCGTTATTTTGCCGTAGTGATCGGCGATATTTATAAAAATAGCGAAATTTTGCCGCTTAGCTTTTACTGTATGGATATGATAAAGAGAAATTTTAAAGTCAAGTTAAAAGGTATAGTCGTAAAAAATATCGAAGGTAATCGCGGCAAACTAGGCACGAGCGGAATTTGGCGGTATCGTGCGTTAAAAAACGATTATTATATTTTTAAGCACGAATATATTTTGGTTTTTAAAAAGGAGTTTTGATGCAAGTTGCTGATATAAGGAGCAGGATAAATTGTGATTTGGTAAAGAAAATATTTTCTAATGCAAATAATGCAAAAGAATTTCTTAAAAGGCTTAATATTAATACTAAGGGAATGGATTCGAGAAAAATTTTTAATTCAATCGTTATAAATTGGAATTATGAAAAGGCATTACCGATAGTGCGAGATATTTTTAAATCATCGCCAAAATTTAAGCGTGGACAAAGCGGATCCGCTACAATAGAAATATTACTTAGGGAGTGGAGAGAACTCGGGTTTGGAGATATCGCTTGGCCATTTTCTCAAGGAGCTTTTGATAATTTCGTCCAAAGTATAAATTCCGAAAGTTCGTCAAGAATTGAAAAAGATGAGAAGGTTAGAATCGCAGCAGTGAAATATCGCAGAATAAAAGAGATAAATACTGAAAGAAACGATTTTTTGGAGAGCTTGATATTTCTAAAAAATGAAAATATTATTCCGACACTATCGAATTCTCGCGGTGTTGATTTCTTTATAAATGGTATTTCTTTCGATCAAAAAGTATCTCGCAGCGTCACAAATGAATTTAAGCGCGATTTTGGGGATTGCTGACGTGAAATAGCGGTGAATAACCCCGCAAAAGTAGCTCAGTATCTATATGAATACCAGGATGAAGGACGATTTGGTTATTCGCCGAGACTTTTTATTGTATATTTGGATGAGAATATCTCGCCTTTAGAAGCTAAAAATACTATAGAAAATATAAATTTAGACAAACCACTTGATATTTCATTTACCTATAGGCATAAAGTCAAGGGTGAAACTGCCTATAAAACACAAGCTTTTGTTGTTTTACTCGGTGCGCAATGAACTACATTGGCTCTAAATTTAAACTCTCAAGCTGGATAAGAGACGAGATTTGCAAAGTTGTTGGCAATGATTTATCGCAAAAAATTTTCTGCGATATCTTTGCGGGCACCGGTATAGTCGGGCGGACTTTTAAAGCAAGCGTGAAAAAGGTCATCTCAAACGATATAGAGCCCTATAGTTATGTCTTAAATAAAAACTACATCGGTAATCATAAAATTTTAAGACAAACGGACGATTTGATAAGTGAATTAAACGATCTTAAACCCGCTGAAGACGGGTTTATTTACAAGAACTATTGCTTTGGCAGCGGTTCAGGTCGCCAATACTTTAGCGATGAAAACGGCAAAAAAATAGATACTGTCAGGCAGGAAATAGAAAGATGGCATAAAATCGGAAAAATAACCGATGAAATTTACTATTTTTTGTTGGCTTCGCTTATAGAAAGCGCAGATAAAGTCGCAAATACCGCATCTGTTTATGGAGCGTTTTTAAAAAATATCAAGGTATCTGCCTTAAAGCCGTTGGTTTTAGAAGCGGCCAAATTTGAGATAAATGACAACGTTCACGATGTTTATCAAATGGATGCAAATGAGCTGATAAAGGAGATTTTCGGTGATATTTTATATCTGGATCCACCTTATAATGCTCGGCAATATGGTGCAAACTACCACTTATTAAATACCATAGCACTTTATGATAAATTTACTCCAAAGGGCAAGGCCGGATTACGAAACTATATGCGCTCGAAATATTGTTCAAAAAACGATGTTGCAACTGAATTTGAAAATTTAATAAAAAATGCAAATTTTAAATATATCTTTTTAAGTTACAACAATGAAGGACTGATGAACGAGTATCAAATTCGCAAAATTTTACTCAAATACGGTAAGTATGATTTAGTAAAAAAAGAATATCAAAGGTTTAAGGCCGATAAAAGCGAAAATCGTAAGCATAAGGCTGATTCTACATTTGAATATTTACATGTTTTAGAAAAATTTTAAAAATGCATAAGACGATTACATATAGTAAATTATTATAAATTTAAAATCTACTTAATTACTACAATCACCACTCCCAGCGGTGCTTTTTCATACGGGCGCGCTCGCCTCTAAATTCCACGCCTTCGGCCTCTAGCAGTTCGCGCTGAGCCGCAAAGCTCGCCGCCAAGGCGCCCGCATGATAAAGGGCGCGGTGGCACGGGTAGTCGCCGTAGAGCTCTGCCTGCGAGAGCACGCGCCCCAA
>NZ_CALHIK010000125.1 GCF_938030785.1 uncultured Campylobacter sp. | reverse complement strand
CGACGAAAAATTCGAGCTTGAAGCGCCGCTGCGGCTCGAGACTTTCACTACCGGCGACGGGAAGAAATTTTACCACCGCCAAACCCTGATTTTTAAAGACGGCAAGGAGATAAAGCGCTTTAGCCGTATCGCAGAGCCCGAGCAAGACGCACAAAACGTACTCGCGGCGCTAAAGAGCCTGTAATTTTAAAGTGCGCGCATCTCATAATGAGCCGCGTTAATAGCCCGAGCTTTTTATAAATTTAATCAAATTCAAGCTCCTCATTTTGTAGATACTCGTGGATTTGAGTATTAAATTTTTCGCGGGCGGTGCGCGGAGAGAGGATCACGAAATGCGGAAAAAATCTTTGCGCGAGCATCAAAATCATATCGTCACTCGTAATCTCGTAGCCGATAAGACTCCAACCGTTTTTAAATTTCCTGCCGATTTTTTGCGAGCGAAAAAACTTCTTTGCCTCGAAAAATTTTAAAATTTTGGGTGCTACGGCGACTTCGCACATATAGGGCTCGACGTCATATCCGTCGTAAAAGCTCTCCATATTCAGCAGGAATTTCCGCGTATATTCGCTGAGATTGAAGGTATTTGCGCGCAGCACGACCTCTTTTATAAATTTAATCCGAATGATGCGAAAGCCATTATTTGCAGGATTTTGTGCATCAATGATCGCAAGCTGCCAGTTTCCTTTGGAGTAGATTATCTTTAGCGCTTTGGCGCTTTTTATCGTCTCATCTTCATACGTGATATCGCAGTATTTTTTAAAGCCGATCGCCTTACGGAGCTTGATCAAAACCCCGATCTTAGGCGGCTTTTCGTGTGGGCTACCCTTGATCAAAAATATATCCGCAAGCTCCTTGGCGAGCTTTTCGTCCACGCGCTTATATGCAGGCGGCAAGACCTCGGTAAAGCCCGGATTGATAACATGAAGCAGATCGGCAAGCTTTTGAAACTCGAGCTTTTCCTTTTCACTTGGAAGCGTTAGCGAGCTGAGTAAATTTTTATCGGTGATGCCTACATTACCGCGTTCAGTGAGAATGAAATTTTCGGCGCCGAAAAACTCGCGCAGATCGGCAAAATACCGTCTCAGCGTACGCTCGCTAAGGCCCGTGGTCGCGGCGTAAGATTTAAGATTTATCTCGCCGATGCGCACGAGCACGCTAAGTAAATTTAAAAACTCGAATATTTTTTTGTTACCCATCTCTGTTCCTGTGCTCAGGTTAAATTTAGCACGTCAAATTTAAAGACTGCCGCGCCGGTGAAATTTTACCATAGCCCAAGCACTTTCCACCAAGCCCCGCCGATAAAAGTCCAGATTACTAAATTTAGCGTAGTCATTATAAATCCCAGCCGCCACCATTCGTTTTGCGTGACGTATCCTGCGCCGAAGATTATCGGAGCGGGTGCACCGCCGTAGTGAGTAACCGGCATCATTAAATTCGACGCATACGCAAACACTAAGGCGACCAAGTACGCAGGCGCTCCCGCGGCTACCGCAACCGCAGCAAAAGTTGCATACATCGCGGCGATGTGCGCCGTGAGACTAGCGAAAAGATAGTGCGAATAAACATATACCAAAAGCAAAATTCCAAGTGCGGCGATCCACGGAATTCCACTAACACCAGCGGCCACGAAGTCCGCGAACCACTTAATTAGACCTAGCTTGCTAAGACCGCCCGCAAGCGTTATAAGCGAGCCCATCCAGATGAGCGTATCCCAGCCGCCTTTTTCACCGAGCACGTCCTGCCACGACAATACATCGCTTAGCACCAGCGCACAGACGGCAAGCATTCCCACCGTCGTAGCGCCGATGCCGGTTAGCCCACCCGTAGCCCAAAGTGCGAGTGCGCAAACAAACACGCCTACGACCACTTTTTCGCCGTAGCTCATCGCGCCCATAGCGGCTAACTCTTGACTTGCGATCTGCTTGGCTTGTGGATATTTTTTAAGCTCGGGTGCGTAAATTTTATACAGCAAGCTAGGCATCAAAGCAAGCGATACGAGCCCTGGTACTATAGCGCCCATCGCCCACAAAGACCATGAAATTTGAATGCCTAGCGTATCGGCAGCAAGCTTTGCGATGAAAGGATTGCCAGCCATCGAGGTTAGAAACATCGCGTTCGTGATACCGTTGCTCTGCCACAACGTCTGCATCAAATACGCACCCGCCCTGCGCCTGGAATCACCCGGCTCAGAACCCAGCGCGCTGCTTAGGCCTTTTACGATCGGGAAGAGCACTCCTCCTGCCCTAGCCCCGGCCGAAGGCATCGCAGGCGATATAATAAACTCGCTGATAACGATTGAGTAGCCTATTTTAAGGGTACTATCGCCGATCAGACTGATGATTTTATACGCGATCCTGCGCCCTAGACCCGTTTTAATAAAGCCGCGAGCCAAAATAAAGGCGCAAAAAATTAGCCAGATCGTAGTATTGCCAAAACCGCCCAGAGCGTCGCTGGGCTTTAAAACTTTCGTCAAAACCGCAACCGTAACGCCGATGAAGGCGATGGCGCCGATTGGAATAGGCTGAAGTATGAGCCCTAAAATCGTCGCCACTACGATGGCGAATAGATGCCAAGCCTGCGCACTTACCGCTTGCGGGTGCGGGCAGAACCAGATAGCCATGCCGACCGCGATAAGTACTAAGAATTTTATAAATTTTGGATTCATAATGACCCCCTGATTTTATTTTGCCTCATTTGTCTCGTCATAAATTTAGCTAAACGGCGACGAGGCTTTAAATTTAATCGCTTAAAACTAACGGCAAACTAGACGAAATTTTAAATTCTATTTCGTGGCGTGCGACGTAAAATTCCACCGCGATTTTAAAGTCGGTTTAAATTTCACACACTGCGCGAGCTTCGGTAAAATTTTATGAATTTTACCTGCAGCCGCCATGTGGTAGCCGTGCCGCGTAAGGATATACGAATTTAAAGCCGATTTTACGCCGCATCGCGAGCCGTTTCCGCTACGCAAAATGAGCAAGCAGAGCAAAAACCCCGCCTACCTCTTGCTGTCTGCTAAAACCCTATCCACAAACGCCGCGCTCTCGCCGGTGTAAAGCTCGGGGTTCATGATCTTTTCCAAATCGGCGCGAGTGAAGTATTTGGCGACCTCTTCGCGCTCGAGAAGATCGTCGATAACAGGCTTGCCGTCCGTGAAAGCCTTCATACAGACCTCATAAACGATCTCGTGAGCGCTCATCCTACCGAGCTTTTCGCCGAGGTGCAGCATCACGGCTTCGCTTAACATCGCGCCTTTGAGGGCATCGAGGTTACGGCGCATATTTTGCGGATAAACGATTAAATTTTCCAAAATGTCGTTTTGCTTCTCAAGCGCTGCGGCTAAGCAAACGCTAGCGTGCGGCACGCAGTCCCACTCGACCGCTTCGCAGCCCCAGTCGCGCTCATTTTCGCACTCCATCGCCTCGACCGCAAGCGGCGCTTGAGCGCGCACAATCTTAGTAAGCGCAATGACGCTCTCACAAACCTGTGGATTACGCTTATGAGGCATCGTCGAGCTTCCAACCTTGCCCATGAAAAACGGCTCTTCGACCTCGCAAATTTCTGTGCGTTGCAAGCTTAAAATTTCATGCGCGATACGTCCGATCGTGCCTGCAATGAGTGCCTGCAAAGCTACGAATTCCGCGATATGATCGCGGCTTGGATGCCACGAGATGACGGGTACGTTTAAGCCAAGATCTTCAAACATCAGCTTTTGCATCTCAAAACCCTTGCCCTCCTGACTTGCCATCGTACCGACCGCGCCACTTAGCTGTCCCACGAATAACCGCGGCTTAATTTCCTCCAGGCGCTGCAAACTACGCTTGATCTCCTGCGCCCACATCGCGACTTTGAAGCCGAATGTTATAGGTAGCGCGTGGATGACATGCGTACGACCTGCCATGACGGTATTTTTATATTTTTCGGCGATTCTTAGGCACTCGCGATATGTTTTATCTAGCAGCTTCGTAAGTAGCGCATGCGCCTCGCGGATCTGCAACACCATGCCGTTATCCATTATATCCTGACTCGTAGCTCCCCAATGCACAAACTCTCCGCTATCGTCGTCAAAGACCTTTTTAAACTCCTTCAAAAGTGGCACGATGGTTATCGAGCTTTTGTAATTCTCGCCGATCGCATCCAAATTTAAAAGCTCCACATGGGCAAATTTTGTGATCTGCTCCGCTCTACGCGGTTCAATTATACCGAGCCTTGCTTGTGCCCTAGCAAGCGCAGCCTCGGTATCAAGCCACTTTTGTACGCGATTTTCATCACTGAAAATCTTCTTCATCTCTTCGCTTGCGAAAAGCACCCCAAAAACCCTGCTGTCGATTGAACTTGAAGCCATTTTTTACTCCTTGGCAAAAATTTAGCCAAATTATACTCGCGGTCGCGGTCAGAATTTGACCGAATAAAAAATAAGTAGTTTTCCTTAAATTCAGCATTTTTGACTAAAATGGCGCTAAATTTAACGGAGGCGGGTATGAAAAAATTTCTATTTTTGGCGCTATTTTGCGCACTTGCGGCAAACTGCGGCGAGAGTGCGCGAGCGGATAAAATTTCTGCGGCGGGCAAAACAACGAGTATCGGCGAGACCCAAAGCGCGCACTTTCTAAAGAGCGGCGAAGCAAGTGCCGGCTCGCAAAGCAGCGCGGATGCGATCATTCAAACGGACGGAATTTCGCGGGCAGATCTGCAAAGCTGTATCGTAAAAAGCGACGAAGGCTCCTGCGAGCGCGTCGCGCGCGGTCTGAAAAGCGGCTGCGAGCGAAAAGATCAGCTGTCGTGCTTTTTCTACGCAGATGCGCTAGGGCGCGGCTTGGGCGTAGAGAAGGACGTCGTGGCGTCGTTTGAGCTTTTTCGCGAGCAGTGCGATGCCGGCAGCAGCGAAGCTTGCTACGAGCTGTCAGTCAAATATCTCCAAGGAATCGGCACCCCTCAGAGCTTTGAGCTCTCGGGGCAGGCGCTAGATAAAGCGTGTAAAATGCACAACAAACGCGCCTGCGCGGTGCTCGATCTACTGCCGAAAAATTAGCGCGGCAAAAGTGGCAAAATTCCAAGCTTAGAGCGCAGATAGAGCGCGCCTTTGAAATTTTAGCGGGCTACGCGAGTGCAGCGCGCGATGAGGCGGTAAATCGGGCGAGCGGCGGATAAACTAAATAAAAGGAGCAAAGATGAAAGCTTTAAAGCTTGCGCTAGCGGCGGCGCTGGCGCTTAGTTTGGCAAACGCGGGCGGCAAAGCCAAAGAGTTTAAATTTAGCGGCGCAAAAACCAGTGCGCTTTTAGCAAAATGCAGCAAAAAGGACGCCGCCGCATGCTACGAAATGGCGATGAGATACGAGCTGGGCGGTCGCGGCGTCGTGCGGAACCACTTCAAAGCGCAGGGCTTTTTCGCAGATGCGTGCGAGCTCGCAACCCTCGCCGAGCGGAAGCAGGGAGATAAAATGAGCGGCGCAGGCGGGCACGCGATGAGCGATCTGCGCGAGCGAGCCTGTCTGGGCAATGCCGCGGCGCTGGAGAGCTTCGCGAGCGGGCAGTGCCGCAGCCTCGTGATATACGACGAGCTTTGCGAGGGCGGCTCACAGGAGGCGTGCGACAATCTGGCACGGATGAAGCGCGAAGGCTGGGCGCCCAAAGAAAGCTGCAGCGAGGAGATAGTCGCAAAATTCGGCGACGGCAAGCCGCAGAAGTAAAATTTCACTGACTTTTACGGCGATAAAATTTTAAAATTCCGCGAGTATAAAATTTGCCGAAATTTTACGCATTTTGACCGGGGCGTCGCCTTGTGGCGCGAAATGAAAATTTAAACCACTGCTTTGCGCGCGACGGCGAGAATTTTATTAATGTAGATTTTTCAAAATACCGACGCGGGCGAGCAGAAGCATACATCGCGAGCTGTAAATTTCAAAGCATGGATTTAACGATTTAAATGTCGCCAGCTATGGATCGCAAGGCGAATTTAAATTTTAACGTTACGAGTGATTAAATTTCAAGGCGGGATTAAATTTAAACACCGCGGATCGTGCGATAAAATTTTACTTCTAAACGCCGCAAATAAGAAGCGTGGCAATGCCCGCGATAGCGCAATCATTTAATCGATAATCTATCATAATATTTTAAGACGCTGTATTTGCCGAGCGCTCGCGGCGGACAGAGAGCGACTCGAACCAGAATATCTCGCGATCTCACGCGCGTTTTCAGCTTGCGCCGAAATTTTAAAATTTCAAAATTTACAGCCGGGCGGCTTGCCAAATTTTAAAATTTCAAAGCGCGAGATTTTGGAATTTTCAAGACAGGTTTAAATTTACGCTATGCAGCCTTACGCGACGGCATAATAAGCACGGGGCGGTAGCGCAATAAGCACGCAGCCGCGCACAAACAAGCGGGATTAAAATTTTATCTTCGACGGCTCCATCGGCTT
>NZ_CALHIK010000124.1 GCF_938030785.1 uncultured Campylobacter sp. | reverse complement strand
AGGATTGTGAGTTAGGACGCTAAAAGGCGGTAAATCCAGGTAAATTGAGCCGCCTTGACACCTCAAAAAACCGCGCCGCTCGTAAAATTTAGCCTAAATTTACTCAAATTTAGCTTTCGCTAGTCGCAGCGTAAAGACCGCTAAATTTAGCCTAAATTTAATCCTCGGGCGGCAAAAGCGGGCCAAATTTAAAAAGCCGCCTAACCCGAAATCCGCAAGGCAGTTTCAGGCCAGACGGCGTAAATTTAGCCTAGTTTAGATTATCTTTTTAGGCTATTTACGATCGAGAGCATATCGTCGCTCGTCGTGATCGCCTTTGAGTTGGCTTCATACGCGCGCTGAGCCGTGATGAGGTCGATCATCTCCTAGGCTAGCCGTACGTTGCTCATCTCGACAAATCCCTGCCTGATCGTGCCGATGCCGTCGAGCCTAGCCGTGCCGACCACGACCTGGCGCAAATTCCCCTTGGCGAGCTGGTGCAGGGCGAAGGGGTCATATATGTGCAGATCTGCGAAAAATGCGAGGTTTTGGGCGGCTGCTTTCAGTGCACGTGAGGGTTAAAATCAAAATTTTAGCTAAAGCGCGTCAAATTGCATTTAAAGATGGATAGAATTATAATGCTGTCCTTTTTGATCTGAAAAAGTACCACATAGCTTTTAAAGATCATCTCTCTGACGTCGTTTCTGTTTTGCTTTAAATTTTTTCTAAAGCGATACGGCATAAAGGGGATTTTTTCGATTTCGTTTTGAGCTCGCGCATAAAATCATCAGCCCGAGCTTCGCTGTGCAAAGCTATGAAACTGGCGATATTTTCGAGTTCGCTCACGAAATTTTCAGAGTATAAAATTACCACGCGAGCCCTTTTTCGGCTAGCCTTTCTTTTATCTCATCATCGTTATAAAGCTTTAATTCGCCTTTGTCCGATCGATCTATTATCTCGTCGAGCTTTTTTTGATCGGATTCGCTTAGCATATGTTCGTCGCAAACTATAGTCGCCGTCGGATCAAGTAGCAGCAAAGCCTTTATAGCTTTTATGGTATTATCGTTTTGTGTTTTTATATTGATCGTCGCCATCTTAGCTCCTTTGCGTTTTATTTTACTAAAAAATTTTAAAATGCAGCTTTCGTAAAATTTTAAAATAGCTTCATGCTGCCTAAATTTGATTAAAAGGAATTTACGGGTTATTGGCTTGGGTAAAAAAAAGGGGCACAGGGCGCAGGCTAAATTTTAATTTACAGCCAAATTTAGCCCGCCCGCATAGCTGCCAAATGTTACTACTCGCTAAGTGCCTCCGCGACGTGATCCCAGCCGAGCGCTCTAGCATAATCGAGCGCGGTTTTGCCGTGGATATTTTTAGCGTTTTTATCCGCACCCTTAGCAAGCAAAAGCTCGAGCCTCGTCAGATTGCCCGCGATCGCCTCGTGGTGCAGCATCGTGTAGCCCTCATCGTCCGTGCGCGTGATCTCGTCCGGATACCCGCGCAAAAACTCCTCGAAATTTTTCTTCGTATTGACGCTCATCGGGTGCTCGGTTAAATTTTGCGGATGCTCCTGCTGTTCGTACGCCACCAGCACGACGTCAGGATCGCCGAAATTTAGCCCCCACGCCTCGTCGTGCTCGGCGCGCTCGCTCTGGCTCATAGCTTTGCGCATCGCCTGCACGCTAAAGCCGCCGTAGGTCTTGCCCTCTATCGCAAACATCCAGTCGCTGATCTGCTCTAGCGGCACCGCGACTTCGTCGCCGTTTTTGACGTTGTTTAGCACGTTCGGGTCGTTTACGAGCACGCCGCAAACGCGCTCGCCGTCAAAATACACGTCGTTTACCCACATATGCTCGACCTCGGTGCTACCGTTTAGCTCTTGCGAAAAGGCGACCTTGACGCAGGCAAAGCTAAGCGCGGGGACGATGCGGAGGCGCTCCCAGTACAGCTCACGCCAGAAGTAGCGAAAGCTCTTTCGCGCCTGCTCGAATGCTTTTAGCATCGCCTCATCTTCGCCGTCCGCGTAAAACACGGGCTCGCCGTCTGCGCTACCTTTTCCTTTGCAGCCGCCTTCAAGATCGCGTGCGGCGCGCTCGCAGGAGCCTTTGTCCTCACAGCTCGCGTCATCGCCGCCGAATAGTTTTTTAAACAGTCCCATTTGCTCTCCTTAAATTTAGTTGAGATTCGTATTGTATTTTAAATTTACTTTCATCTGCCTGATTAAAATAGCGGGCAAAATTTCACCGCGCGAGCCGTATGGCGGAGTGCAGAAGAGCAGGGCGGTTTTGAAGTTTGAGCTCCGCGCCCGCGCTAAAATTAGCTATAATTGCGTTTAAATTTAATTAAAGGAGAGATTATGGGGTTATTCGGTTTGGGCAAAAAAGCTGAAAAAGCGCAAATTCCAAGTACCTTTGCCGGCAGAGTGGATAAATTTTGGGCGGAATTTGGCAGCGTGATAGATGAGATCAAGACCGATCTGGCGGCGGAAGAGTTTGAAAAGGCGATGCAAAAGACTGACGAGAAGCTTCGAATCTGCCTTGCCGAGCCCTATTTTATGACGGGGCTCGCGGGTGATAAGCTCGATCTGGTGCTAACTCCCGAGGGCATGAGACACCGATTATTTTGGCTAAGCTTCATCAAAAACGCTATGCCCAAGCAGCTCGAGGGCAGAATGCGCTGTACGCTCGGAAAGCCGCGCGCGCCGCGAGGTATCGGCGGGATAGAGATGTATGGCACCAACGTAAGCGCCGAGGAGTCGATGATCTACGCGCAGTTTAACGAAAGCGATGTGGATATTAAAATTTACAACGAAAACCTAGCGGCTCTGCTCGCGCAGGACGAGGGCAAAGCGGGCAATCTAAGCTTCATCCTGCTTGATAACATCATCGGTGAAACGACGGTTATTAACACTTTGGGCATGCTTGAAGTGCTTGATAAGCCGCAGGAAAACGGCGTGCCGCTAAGCGAATTTGCCGATCTGATCGATGAGAAATTCGGCGAAAAAGCCGCGCGCGCGCCGCTAAAGAATTTTTTCAGCTACGAGATGGAGCCGCGCGGAAGCGAGGTGCGAGAGGACGTGGTCGTGGGCACAACCTGCCTGCGAAATCTCATAGGCGAGTACCTAGGCGGCAAGCGTAACATCTACAACGAAGCCTTCGAGCTCGGCATTAAATTTTGCTTTCTTAGCGTAGGCAACAGCGGTGACATGCAGGCGGGCTTTGATCTGCGAAACAAAATCGAGGACGATGAGCTGGAGAGCTGCGGCTCGTTTCTGGAGATAATCGGCGGCGCAACCGGGCAGAGGCACGCATACATCGATCTCATCTGCTATAACGAGGAGAAGCTGAAAGAAAAGGTGCAGCAGCTTTGCAAAAAATATGGCGCGAATATACAAATCCACGACTTTAAGCGGTAGGAGAGCTCGGTTTTACCGCTATCGAAATCCATGACTTTAAGCAGTAGCGGCCTCTGTTTTGCGGCAGATAAATTTGAAATTTTGCGCCATCGCGGAAAATAAATTTAAAATTTACCGCGTCGCACGCTCTGCGGTTTTAGCGCGCTACGCTTTAAATTTATCCGTATTGTGATCTTGGGCGGTAGGGCTTAGCGAAATTTTGCCACGTTTGCCCTGGCGTAAATTTAAAGCGGTTCCGCCCAAGGCTCGCTGCGATTTCAAATTTAAGCGCTGCATAAATTTATTTTAGACGCAGCGCGTCGAAAAATAGAGCGGCAGCGCGGGCAAAATAATCGGGGCTTGGCGCTTTTTTCATTCGCAGCTAAAATTTATCGCAAGCGCTTTTGCTGGGCGCCGCAAAACAGCAAGGCTCTTTATCTGAAGTTAAATTTTATATCCGTTTGCTTTTAAAATTTTAAAATAAAATTCCATCTCTGCCGCGAACCGCGCGCCATTGCGGAGTAAAATTTAATCTCCGCAAAAGCGATGCAGAGGCGCTAAATTTAATAACTCACGCCGCTAAGATACAGCCCGTTCGGTGGAAAGGGGATTCTGCTAAGCGCTCGCGAGAAGCTGATCTTGCGCCCGCTCTGCACGGATTTTAGGGCGTTTGCGACCATCAGCCGCACCTGCGCTCGCAAAAATCCGTTGGCTTTAAAATTTATCAAGGTCAAATTTCTAAAAGAGTAGGCGCGCGCGACGTAGAGCTTGCGTACCGGGCTTTTTATGTCGCTGCCGCTTTTCATAAACTCGCTAAAATCGTGCTCGCCGACGAAATTTGCAAGCGCAGCATTGAGCGCGGCAAGATCCACGCGCGGATAAAACACGCAAAAATCGCTAAGAAAGGGGCTTGGACGTCCATGGTTTAAAACGTAGCGATAGCAGCGCGCCACAGCATCGTAACGCGGATGAAAATCGCGCGGTACCGGGCTGATGTGTTGCACAAAAATATAGGGCGCGCAGTGGCGGTTTATGAGCTCTTTTAGACGCGGCAGCTCCCAGTGTACGGTGCATTCGACGCAGCTTACCTGGCGCAGCGCGTGCACCCCTTTATCGGTGCGCGAGCTGCTAATTAGCGGCGCAAAGATACCCACGCGCCCCAAAGCCGCGCGCAGCACGTCCTCGACGCCGCGCCCGTGAGGCTGAGACTGCGAGCCGCTAAATTTCGAGCCGTCATAGGAATAGACGAGCTTGAGCTTCACGCGCTCGGAGTTTGCGCTCGCTGCGAAGGTGCACGCATCTGCAGTAGTATTTGGCAGAGTGCTTATTTTGCCGATGTGCGCAAGCTCGCTCACTGCGAAGTCGCTTGCGGGCGCGCTTTCAATAATATTTTTGAGTTCGGACGCGCTTGTAAGGGTGTTTGCGGAAATGCCCGCTTTGTAGGCGGTATCTGCTTTGAGAGAATTTGCGGTGCGGTCGTCTGCGCGCACGGTCGTATAAATTTCCTCTGCGCTTATCGCGCAAATATCGGAAGCGGCTGTATCAGCAGAATTTTTGCAGGCGGAATTTAAATCTGCCGCACGCGCGGTCTCTTTGGCGCGAACAGTATCCAAATTCCGCTCGAAATTTTCGTGATTCAACTCGCAATCAGGCGCAGTATAGGTAGCCGTATCGCTCGCCGAGCTTGCGATGGCGGAATTTTTAAAATTTGAAAACTCGTCGTTTAAGATCAAAACCTGCTCGCCGTTTTGCGCTTCGCGTTTTAAATTTACGCCACGCAAAATTTTAGACGCGCTAGACTTGTTCGTCGAAATTTTATCCGCTAAATTTCGAGCGGACGAGCTTTTATTTAAAATTTCGCCGCGGCAAAGCTTGGAGTCTTTTTCAGTATCTCGGGGCAATTTTGATCCTGTAGTAAAGCAGCGAGCCGATAAGCGTAACGCCAAATGTCACGGGAAGCGCGATGCTTGGGTATTTAGAGAGCAGCATGATCATCGCGAAGTAGCTAAAAAGCACGCCGAAGATCCCTGCGTAAACGAAGCCCTTTTCGTAACGATAGGTCACGATGCCGAGGCTTAGCGCAAACAGAAAGCTCGCTAGCGGAAAGAGCGAGACGAGGGTGTAGATGCTAAATTCTTTCCTGCGCTTCTCGCTGCCGCTCATATCGCTCCAGTATCCGATCACGCCGCCTCCGCCGCGGATATTGCGGTCGCTTTGCGTGCGCAGGGTTAGGCTTTCAAACTCGCTTACGTGCCACTGCTCGCCGCCCATCGTGTAAATTTTGCCGTCGTGCAGCATCGCGGAAAAGCTCGCGTTTTCGTTTTTAAACTCGCCGCTGCGCGCTACGATCATCCGCTCATGATCCTGCGAGTTGCCCGGATTATACAGCACCAGATCCTTATACAGCGTGCTTGTGCCGTTGTTTTCCTGCGAGTCGATAAAAACGAGCCAGTCGGAAAATTTCTGCCCGAATTCGTTGGATTTGATATTTAGCGTCGCGCTAATTTTTTTGTAATCGATGAAATTGTCCTTTAAATTTTCGGCTATCGGCATCATAAAAAGCGATACGAAAAGTAGCGCCAAGGAACACAGCGCGGCGCTTATGCCGAAAAATAGCGCGATCTTGCGCGTGGCGTAGCCGATGGTAAAGATGACGATGGTTTCGTTCTCTTTAGATAGCCTAAAAAGCGAGATACTAAGCGCTACGAAAAACGCGATCGGCACCGTAAATATGAGGATGCGCGGTAGCATGAAAAGATATAGCTTGACTAGCTCTGAAAAATTTATCTCGATAAACGACGTAATGCGCGCGATCTGAAGGAAAAATACGATCGACATTATGATAAAAAGCGTGCTGAAAAGCGACGCGAACGAGCTTACGAAGTTGCTAAATAAATAGCGCTGCACCCTATCCATAAATGACGTCCAAGAGCCTTAAAATTTGATCTCTAAAAATAAAAGTAAGAAGCAGCCCCATCGATAAAAACGGCACGAACGGCAGCTCATAGCCTCTTTTGTGCGCGATGAGATACGCAGGCAGCGTCAAAATCGCGCCGATGTAGATCGAGATGCCGCCAAGCTTCCAGCCCAAAATCGCCCCCATAACGCCCGCGATAAAAATATCCGCGCTACCCATCGCTTCGCGCTTTAGCACGAAGGTGACGATGAGGCGTAGCACGAAAAATATCGCCGCGTATCCCGCCGCCGCGCCCACGCCGCTAAGATCAAAATCATACATCAGCGTATAGGCAAGCGAAAGCGCCGTAACTACGTAAAGAAGGCTCTCCGGTACGGCTTTGTACTCAAAATCGATCGCCGAAAGCGCCATAAGCAAGATGAAGCAAAGCCCGAGCACCGCGGCTTTTGCAAGATCGGGCTCGCCGAAATACGCCGCAAGTGCAAGCGCGCCGCCTAAAAGCTCGACGATCGGGTAGCGGATCGAAATTTTGGTTTTGCAAAAGGCGCATTTGCCGCCCAAAAAGAGCCACGAAAGCAGCGGGATGTTGTGGTAAAATTTTAAAGCGTGAGAGCATTTGGGGCAGTGCGATGCGGGGAAATTGACGCTCTGTCCGCGCGGCAGGCGGTAGATCAGGACGTTGCAAAACGAACCCACGCAGGTGCCGAATACCGCAAAAATCACGCCGTCAACGATATTTAAATCCATCTTTTTCCTTTGAAGCTTTAACTTTTTAAAATTTAATCAAACGCTCTATGGTAGCGAGAAATTTCTTAGTTTTCATTGATTTCTTGCCTCTCATAAGGGAAAAATTTTACAAAAATCGCCGCCGCGCCTACGCAAAATAAAATAGCTATGAGCCCGGCGATTAGCGGCTCGCCCCATACCCCACATATAATCCGCCGAAAATCAAAAATCCCGCCACCAGTATCACGGCGTCCAAAAGATCGAAGTTCAAAGTATCTACGATCCATAAAAACATAATATATGCGCCTATCCCGCTGCCTGCAGATGCCAAAATCCCCATTTTATCGGGGATGAGGGCAAACGCTAGCATAAAAAACAGCAGCAGGCAAATGTAGACCGCCAGTATAAATTTCTTTGGTTTTTTATACACGCTGCCGCATCTTGGGCATCTGAGAGTTTTTATCGGCTTTTTGGTAAGCTTTTTGCCGCAACCACATTGTATGTAGTAGCTCATAGCCTTCCTTGTCATTCTTTGCACGAACACGCGGCGCGGTTTTTAAAATCCTGCCGCGTAAATTTGCTGCGCAGCGTAATGCAGCTCGCGCTAGAGCTTTAAATTTAAGCGGTGCGAAATTTTAAATTTCTATGGCGTCGCACGCCTACGTAATTAAAATTTTAAATTTTACGATGCCGTAAATTAAAATCTTGAAATTTTAAAATTCCAAGGTTTCGCGAGCGCCCGCGGATTAAATTTTAAAATTTATCGCGTCTAAGCGGCTCTGCAAAACAAAATTTTAAAATTTAAAGCGACCGTTAGAGCGACTGCGCCGCAGCTCAAAGACCGCCGAAGCGGCGTTGTTTGCGGCGGAAATCATCCACTATGCGCGCAAGCTCCTCGCGCGTGAAATCCGGCCACAGCGTCGGCGTAAACGCAAGCTCGGCGTAGCTCGCCTGCCAGAGCAAGAAATTCGACAGCCGCTGCTCGCCGCCCGTGCGCACCAGCAGGTCCACGTCGCCGCTGTGCGCGGTATCCAAATGCGCGCCGATGCCCGCTTCGCTTAGTCGCTCGCCGCTTGCAAGCAGCCGCTCGCACGCTCGCACGATCTCGTCGCGCGAGCCGTAGTTGATAGCTAGGTTAAAATTTAGCGCCCGCCCGTTTTGAGTTAAATTTGAAAGATATTCGATCTCGCTTCGCAGATCGCCATCAAAAGCCGATATATCGCCGATCGGATAGAATTTTATCCCGTTTTGGATAAATTTTTCGCGGCGCGAAATTAGGAATTTTTGAAGCAACTTCATCAAAAATTCCACTTCGCTTTTCGGGCGCTTCCAATTTTCGGTGCTAAAGGCGTAGAGCGTGAGGTTTGCGATGCCTTCGTCGATGCAAAACTCGCAGATCTGCTCCACGACCTCCGCGCCTGCTTCGTGCCCGCCGGTGCGCAGCAAACCGCGCTTTTTCGCCCAGCGCCCGTTGCCGTCCATCACAAGAGCGAGATGATTTAGGCTATTCACGGATCAGATTTTTTTCAGCTCAGCCGCGATTTTTAGGGCGACTTCGTCCTTCGGCGCGGTGTCGATTACGACCTGATCGTTTTTCGTGATAAAGGTGACCTTAAGGACGTCGCCGCCGAGCTTGATGATGTCATCCAGCACGTTTAGGCAAACGGCGTCGAGATGCTTTTCGTTAAGCATGCGTTTGGCCTCGCCGACGGCGTTTTCGCGGTCGGTTTCGAGTTTAAAGCCCACTTTTTTGATATTTCCGCGCACGGAGCTTAATATATCCTCGTTTTCACCCAGGCGTAAATTCCAAATTTCGCCGATCTCCGCCTTTTTCACCTTGTCTTTGTAACGCACCTTCGGCGAGTAATCGCTTACCGCGGCGGCCATTATCAAATACGCGCCGTCGGGGAATTTTGTGCTGTCAAGCGCCGATTTTAGACCGATAGTGCTTTCAAATTTAACGAGCTTGTACGGTAAATTTTCATATTCGTTGCTAGAGATCAGCGTCACGTCCGCGCCTAGGTAAAACAGCGCGTCGGCAATCGCTTTGGAGGTTTTGCCGCTGGAAAAATTCGTAATGCCGCGCACGCTGTCGATCTTTTCGATCGTTGCGCCTCCGGTGATGATGACGGTTTTATCCTCCCAAAATTTATCGTTGTAAAGCGCACGCTTTAGCGTTTGCATGATCGCTTCGGTCGTCGCTAGCCCGCCCTTGCCGGTATCTCCGCAAGCTAGGATTTTTTCTATCGGATTCACAAAATACGCATTGACGCTTGCTTTTAGCATATCGATGCAGTTTTTCGTGATGTTGTTTTCAAGCAGCGCGGGGTTCGCGGCCGGCGCGATGACTACCTTAGCGTGAGCGAAAGCCGCGTTTAGCACCTCTAAAAATACGTTGTCGCAGACGCCCCACGCGAGCTTGTTTATCGTATTTGCCGTCGCAGGCGCTATCAAAACTAAATCCACCTTGGAGTAAGCGATGTGGTTGATGCCCGCCTGCCAGTTTTCGTTGGCTTTGCAAAGCACCGGGTGATCGCACAGCGCCTCGAATGCCTTGTAGCTGACAAACTCCTGCACGCCGTCGCTAAGCGCGACATAGACGTCGAAATTCGACTTTTTCAGAGCGGATAAAATTTCAAACGCTTTGTAAAAACTGATACTCCCGCAAACCGCCAGTAAAACCTTTTTCTTACTCATCTTCGCTCCTAAAAAATTTATGGAAAAACCCATCTTTGTTGATTTGTTTGCTTCGACTGATCGCCAGCGCGCCGCTCGGAACGTCGCTCGTAACCGTCGTGCCCGCAGCGATTATGACGTCGTCGGCCACTCGCACGGGCGCTACTAGCTGCGTGTCCGAGCCGATAAAGACGTTTTTGCCGATTATCGTTTTGTATTTTTTCTTGCCGTCGTAGTTGCACGTAATCGTGCCGCAGCCGATATTGCTGCCCTCATCGATCTCGCAATCTCCGAGGTAGCTTAAATGCCCCGCCTTGATCTTGTTTACTTTTGCGTTTTTAAGCTCGACGAAATTTCCGATATGAGTATCAGCAACTTCGCATTTTGGGCGCAGATGTGCCATCGGACCGATGTCGGAGTTTTTTACGACGCTATCTTCGATGACGCAGCCGCTTTTGATGAGCGAGCTTTCGATCACGCAAGGACCTATGATACTTACGTTTTCTTGCAGCTCGCATTCGCCGATAAATTTTGCTCTACTGTCGATGTAGATACTTTGCGGTAGGCGCATCAAAACGCCTTGCTTCATCAAATTTTCTTTGATCTCGTTTTGCATTAAATTTTCGGCGATGCTGAGGGCAAATTTATCGTTTATGCCCATGAAATTTTGCTCGTCCACCCACACGGCGGCGCATTTTAAGCCCATATCTTTGGCGATTTTGATTGCATCCGTGAGGTAGTATTCTTTTTGCGCGTTATCGGGTTTGATCTGCGGCAGAATTTGTTTCAATGCCTCGCTTTTGAAGCAGTAGCAGCCTGCGTTTGCGTCTTTTACCGCCTTTTCTTCCTCGCTTGCGTCCTTTTGCTCGACGATCTTTAAAATTTCGCCGCCGCGGGTGATTACGCGGCCGTATCCGAATGGATCGCGCGCGCTAAAAACGCTTAAATTTACCTCCGCGTTCCCCTCGCAGAGTTTGCGAAGCTCGGCGCTTTTTACCAAAGGCATATCGCCGCAGATTATGAGCGTTTTGGCTCCGCGGATTTCGACCTCTTTTAGTCCGCCCGCAGTGCCGGGGAAATGCTCGTGATCTTGTTTATAAATTTTAGCGTTTGGGAACTGCGCTAGAACCGCGCTTTTAACCTCATCGAATTGGTAGTGTAAAATCACGCTCACGTCGTTTGAAATTTCGTAAGCTTTCTTTAGGATGTGGATTATCATCGGCTCGCCGCAAAGCTCGAAAAGAACTTTAGCTTTTTGCGACTTCATCCGAGTGCCGAGTCCTGCGGCAAGAACTATAACCGAAACGTCGTTCATTTTTACCCTTAAATTTCAAAAATCGGATAATTTTAACACATTTAAAATAAATAAAAACCTAAATTTATGCCGCGCGGGCGAAATTTAAATCCCAAATTCAACTAAAATTTTATAAAATTCCGCCTAAATTTTAAAGCTTAGGCGGACATTTTGAAAAAACTGATTTTAGTTACTTGTATTTGGGCGTTTAGCTTCTCGCTGATAGGCGAGTTTTTGCGCGGCATAGACAGCGCGTATTTGGCGTTTTCGCGCGTATCGTTGGCACTAATTTGCTTTTTGCCGTTTATGAAATTTCGTGGCGTAAATCCAGCCCTGGCGCTTAAAATTTGCGCCGTGGGCGCCGTGCAGATCGGCGTGATGTATATCTTCTACTACCGCAGCTTTGCGTATTTGAAGGTCTATGAAGTGGCGCTTTTTACGATATTTACTCCGTTTTACGTGACGCTGCTTTACGATGCGCTTAAGCTTAGATTTCGCGCGCTATATCTTTTCAGCGTCGCAGTTGCGGTGCTCGGGGCTTTGGTGATAAAATTCGGCACGATAAGCTCCGAGTTTTTGACGGGCTTCTTGCTCGTACAAGGCGCAAATTTATGCTTCGGGCTCGGACAGAGCGCGTATAAATTTATGCTGGAGCGCCACGGTTTTAGCGAGCAGAAGGAGCTTTTCGGCTATTTTTTCGTCGGAGCTACCGCGGTTACGGCGATTGCGGCGATCGTGCTCGGAGATTTTTCTAAATTTAATCCCAGCTTCTCGCAGGGCGCGGTGATCGTGTATCTAGGAACTGTGGCAAGCGCTCTGGGGTATTTTTTGTGGAACAAAGGCGCGTGCGAAGTCGATAGCGGCGTGCTTGCGATTATGAATAACGCGCTCATCCCCGCAGCGATCGTCGTAAATTTAGTGTTTTGGCAAAAGGATGCCGATATAGCGCGCCTACTTGCGGGCTCGGCACTGATTTATGTTTCGCTAATTTTGCATAAAAAGATTATGAAATTTTACGCCGTGCGCGAGCAAAGAATTTAGTATTTAACTAAAATTTTATATTTTTACATTAGAATTAGCCCTTATTTTATTTGAAGTTGGCAAAATGAAAAAAACCTTGAAATTTATC
This sequence comes from uncultured Campylobacter sp., assembly GCF_938030785.1. Classification (GTDB taxonomy): domain Bacteria; phylum Campylobacterota; class Campylobacteria; order Campylobacterales; family Campylobacteraceae; genus Campylobacter_B. The sequence goes on along the minus strand of NZ_CALHIK010000124.1, from coordinate 1,580 downwards.
GCCTTTACCCTGCTCATAGTCATTGCGATATATTTCTTATACGGCAAATTTTTTAAGCAAGAAGAGGCGCCGAAGGCCCTTACCACAAGGCTTGAGAAGGGCAGTATCAGAGGCACGGTGACGGCTGCGGGAGAGGTTTATGCCAGGGATTTGGTAGATGTGGGCGCGCAGGTAAGCGGACAGATCAAAAAGCTCTACGTCAAAGTGGGCGATAAGGTTCAAAAAGGCGATATGATCGCACAGATCGACTCGGTCACTCAAGAAAATGAGATCGCGCAGCAAAAGGCGCAGCTTCTGATCCATGAGGCAAATTTGGCTTCGGCAAAGATCGCTGCAGAAAACGCCAAAACGCAGTATAACCGCGAGCTTGAGCTGTATAAAAGAAACGCCGCTTCCAAAGAGGCGGTGGAAAACGCTAAAGATAGCGCCGCTTTAAAAGAGGCCGAGCAGAAGCAGATTGAGGCGCAGATCGAGCAGACCAAACTTCAGCTAAGCACGGCGGAGACGAATTTCGGCTACACCAAGATCACGGCTCCGATAAGCGGCACGATCGTTTCGATGCCGGTAGAGGAGGGTAAGACGGTAAATTTCAACCAAACGACGCCCACGATCGTAAAGATCGCCGATCTAAGCAAGATGGAGATCAAGATGCAGATCGCAGAGGGCGATATATCTAAAGTAAAGGTTGGAATGGACGTAGAATACTCCATACTATCGGATCTGGATAATATCAAAAAGGCTAAAATTTACAAGATCGATCCGGGTCTTACTACGCTTAGCGACGGGACGTACGATAAAACCTCTAGCGGTTCGTCCTATTCTTCGAGTAGCAGCGACAGTGCGATCTATTTTTACGCAAAGATGCTCGTGGATAACGAAAACGATTTTTTAAAGATCGGAATGACGACCGAAAACAACATAATCGTAAGCGAAGCGAACAATACGAGCTACCTGCCTACCTCCGTCATTAAGCGCGACGGGGGAGGCGATTACGTCACTGTGCTTAACGGCAAAGAGCCCGAGCAGCGATACGTGAAAACGGGCGTCAACGACGATCTGAATACCGAAATTTTAAGCGGTTTGGATGAAAAAGATGAGGTGCTTATCGCCGACGGAAAAGCCGCGCCGTTAAATATGGACGGACCTCCGATGGTGTTTTAGAGAATTTTATGGTGTGAAGATGCTAGAGCTTAAAGATATAAACAAAAAATTCATTCTCGGCGATAACGAAATCCACGTCCTAAAGGACGTAAACTTAAATATCAAAGCGGGCGAATTTATATCGATAATCGGGCAATCGGGAAGCGGAAAATCGACTCTGATGAATATAATCGGCTGCATCGATACGCCAAGCAGCGGAAGCTACAAGATCGAGGGCCGCGAGACTGCGAATTTAAGCGGCGACGAGCTTGCGGCGCTTAGAAGTAAAAAATTTGGCTTTGTCTTTCAAAAATACAATCTCATCGCTACGATGGACGCGACCGCAAATGTCTCGCTGCCTGCGGTGTATGCGGGCGTAGGGGCAAGCGAACGGACGAAACGGGCGGTGGAGCTTTTGGATAAGCTGGAGCTTGGCGATC
>NZ_CALHIK010000123.1 GCF_938030785.1 uncultured Campylobacter sp. | reverse complement strand
GAGGCGTTTTTGAGCGTGCTGAAGATCGATTAAATTTAGTGTGCGGGCAATCTAAATTTCATCTTTTGCCGCGCGGCCGTAAAATTTGATTTTAAATTTTGACGATCGCTCGGGCAGTTTAAATTTAAGCAGCTCGCCGTTCGGTATGAAATTTCGTCTTTAAATTTCACGATCTTAAGAGACGATTTAAATTTTATAACTGCACGGCGTTTTGAGCTCTATCGCTCGTCGTCCGAGCTGATACATTCGCTGCTGCGCACCCATTTTGCGCCGCTTTAAGCTCTAGCGCTCGCTGCTCGGTCGTAGAATTCTGCTGCTTGCCGTTAGACTAAAATTTTGCCTTTCAAATTTAACGATCCTTATGAAATTTTACCCGCTGCGGTTTTGTAAATTTGATTAAATTTTACTGCGCGTCGCGTGAAATTTCATAGCGCGAATGTTTTATAGCAAAGCGGCGTATAAGAGGGCGAAGCGTAAATCCCACAAAAGCGCTAAATTTATCGGCGCGATATCAAAGGAGAAAAATGAAATTTTTGGACCGCTTGGGCGTGGATAGGAGCAGCTTTATTGATCTGTTTTCGGCGTGTTTGGGTTGCGGGCGCAAGGGTGCAAGAGGCGGGCTCGAAGCTGATCGTAAAGGGCAGGCGCCGGTCTGTGGATTTTGAGCGCGGCGAGATCGGTTTCGGCGATGATGCGCCGCGCGCCATCTGGTATATCGGCAGCGAAGCAAACGCCGGCCGCACGTGGCTGTGGGGATACGAAAACATAAACCGCCTTGATGAGCGGCTGCTTGCCCTTGCGCGATATGTGCGCGACTTCGGCTTGCGGCACGGGCTAGCCGAGCTTAGCACGCCTAAGCTCGCACTAAGCGCGAAGATAAACGGCCACGCTCTAAGCGCGATCGCGTGCGGATTATCGCAGGAACCGGTATGTTACTACCGCTGCCGCATGCCGGCGGAGCGGTGTTTGTGGCGTTTGCGGCGGGCGAGTGCGTGAGCTCCGAGGGTGCGATCGTAAGCAGTATGGACGCAAGCGAGCTTTATCTCTTTGGCGCGCGATTATATAGGCGCATTTCAGTTAAATCACGCCGTTTTATCGGGGGCGCTTTTGATGAGAAACGGCACGAAATTTAGCGAATCGGCGGGTAAGATCGTAGCAAATTTTAAAAATGACGCAGTCTTTTCGTTCGATAATTTGGGGCGGCTAAGCGAGGTGAAGTTCTCCGTATAGAAGCCGCAGATATCGCGCCGTGCATTTGCGGCTTTGAAATTTACGCCGTGAAATTCTGCTTCGTAAATTTTATATCGTAGAATTTTGCGCCTTGCAATTTCGCTCGATAAAATTTAGATCGCAAAATTCCGCTATCGGGGTCGCGCCTGAGCCTCTAAATTTTAAATCAAAATCAGCCGCCGTCGATGTCGAAGTCAAGATGCTCTTTGAAATAAGCGCGCAGCTTGCGGCGGTCGTTGCGACCGGGCGTGATCGCAAACCACAGCACGCGGTCGTTTAAATCCTTGCCGCGGATCAGCACGGTGTCGCGCAGCAAGATGTCGTGAAAGTCGCCGTTTAGCCGCCACGACGAGAGCGCCTTGGCGAAGATAAAGATCACGACGCCCGCTACCATTATCATGAACGCCATCCCCACGCGCTCGCTCATAGCGATGCCGACTAGCCACAGCACGATCATCGATCCGATTCCAAATTTAAAGAGTCGTTCGTGCTTTACGTAGCGGGAGTGACTAAGCGCCGTGTAGCTGGTGCAGGTGCGCAAAAAACCCGGAGTGAGCCTAACGTAGTCGATATTGAAGAGTAGAATTTCGCTCTTGCCCGCGCCCGAGACGAAGGTGATCGCGTGGTCGCTAAATTTATACAGTCCGCCGCCGTCGCGCCCCTGATACCAAGCTACGCCCGCGATCAAAAGCCCCAAAATCCCGCCTCCGCCGCGACCGCGTCCGTTGCCTAAAAAAATTTCATCTAAATCAAGCCCGGCCGGCACGCCGTAAAAAAATATAAAGACCATCATCGCAATGACAAAGATCACGATGAAGGAGTTGTCGTTTTTGACGCTAAATCCGCCTGCACTCGCGGTTCGTGCGCCGCGGCTGCGAAGGGCGGCTTTGTAGTCTTTGGTGCTAAAAGTAGGCATAAAGCCTCCTTTCTTTCGGGCTTGCGAAACTCTTTTGCACTTTCAAAGCCCTTTTAAAACGGTGGAATTTTATAAAATTTCAGATCAAATTCGGATTAAATTTTAAATTTGAAGAGGTTTTGAAATTTAAGCTGGTTTCAAATTTGAAGGGTTTGAAATTTAGCCGACGAGCCCTACTTAAAATTTTGCGCTTCCGCTTAAATTTATCAAAATTTAAACGCGTAGCGGCACCGAAAGATTGGAAATTTAGCCTAGACTAAACCCTGTTTTTGTATAATCGCACAAAATTTTAAAGGAGAAAAAATGAAAAAATTTCTAGCTTTGCTTTTTGCGGCGCTATTTTTCGTAGGTTGCGGACAGACTCAGCCGAAAGTGCCGATCGCAAGCGCGTATAAATTTGATGGCATCACCTACACTCACCTACAAAAGCACAATCCGAGAAAATTTGTCTATCAATCGCCGGAAGCGGTTGAGAAGAGATACAACGAGCAGCTCTTAGCGGCGCTAAAAGAGGCGAACCTGCTGGATCAAAACTCTACCGACGAGCTTAAAATCACAATAAAACACCACAGGGGTTTTATGGGCGAGGATAGTCCGTTTACTAGCGACAGAATCGGCGGCATAGATGTTGCTTATCAGGTTCAAATTATAAGAGGCGGCCAGGTGCTAAGAAACTACACGCAGGATGAGTTTGAGTTTTACAATCCGGGATTTTTCGCCACCATGAAAACCGTAGCGATGCAAAATACAGACGATAGCTATGAAAATGACGCGATCACGGCCATGGTTAAGCGCTTGATGGAAATCATAAAGAAATTTTAGCGGCCTGCTCAAGCGCAACGCACGCGCCGGTATTACATTTGATTAAATCATAAAGAATTTTTTGCAGTTCGCGGGCTTTTAATCGCGGAATTGTAAAAATATGCAGCGAGCTTGAGCGGTAAAATTTAAAGAAGCGGATCGCTTGCGGGCTGCCGATATATCGGTAGCCTCTCGCCAATAGGGCGGCGAACGCTTTGGAAAAGACGGCATTTTGAATCCTTGCAACACTTTAAAATATAAAGGAATTTCGGCGCTAAATTTTAAATGCGATCGGCTCGGGTGCATTCTTGCCGAGAGGGCTGCTGATTTTGCGGCGAAATTTAAAGCGCGGCTTTGCAAGATTTAGCGAGTACGAGTTTTGCAGAAGCTCAGCTGCACGGACAGATGGCGAATGCGCGTATTATCAAAAATTTTAAGCGGCGCTGCGCTGCGCGATCTCATCAAATATACGGAAAAATTACGGCAAATTTAAATGCAGTCTCGCGGAGTTAATATGGCGGATTAAAATGCGGCTTGCAGCGGCTAAAGCTGTAAATTTGCTCCGCGGTTGCAGTTAAAATTTCCGCCGCGCAGAGTAAATTTGCCGCGTAAAAGATAAATCTCACGTCGTAGTTAAATTCCGCGTCGTAGTTAAATTTCCGATAGTTAAATCACAGCGAGCTCAACGCTGCAAATTCAAAGCCTACAAGCGTAACCACTTGGCTTGCGGCTATACCGCGGCCTCTTACTGCAAAGCGCCTAGTTCGCATTTTCGCGGCTGTTTAAAACAAACCGCACGACGTTTTAAATTTTAAAATTTTATTTGAATAAGCTGTTTACGCTCTCGTCGTGATATACGCGTCTTATGACCTCGCCGAAGAGCGGAGCGACGCTGATTACCTTGATGCGGTCACTTTCCTGCTTTAGCGGGATCGTGTCGGTCACGACGAGGCCGTCCAGCGCGCCGCTTTCGATGCGCTCGTATGCCGGACCGCTTAGCACGGCGTGCGTGCAAAACGCGCTGACGCTCTTTGCGCCTTGCTCTTTAAACGCGCCCGCGGCCTTGACGATGGTGCCCGCGGTATCGATCATATCGTCGATTAGGATCACGTCCTTGCCCGCAACGTCGCCGATGATGTTCATCACCTCGCTTTTGTTCGCCTCCTCGCGGCGTTTATCGACGATCACCAGATCGAGCGAGAGCTTTTTGGCGAAGCTTCTGGCACGCGCGACTCCGCCCACGTCGGGGCTAGCGATGATCGGATTTTTTAAATTTTTATCTTTCAGGTAGTCCAAAAATATCAGCGAGCCGTAGAGGTTATCGACCGGCACGTCGAAAAAGCCCTGTATCTGCCCCGCGTGCAGATCCATCGTGACGACGCGGTCGATCCCCGCCGTCTGCATCATATTCGCCACGAGCTTCGCGCTGATCGGCACGCGCGGAGCTGCCTTGCGGTCTTGGCGAGCGTAGCCGAAGTATGGCACGACCGCCGTGATCGAGTTCGCGCTGGAGCGCTTCAGCGCGTCGGTTAGGATCAGAAGCTCCATCAGATTGGAGTTTGCGGGCGCGCAGGTCGGTTGGATGACGAAGACGTCCTTGCCGCGCACGCTCTCGCCGATCTGGACGCTGATTTCGCCGTCGCTGAAGGTTTTGATCGCGCACTCGCTAAGCGGCAGCGAGAGATATTTGGAGATTTTTTTGGCAAATTCGGGATTTGCGGTGCCGGAGAAAATTTTATATCCGCGCATTTTAATGACCTTTGGATTGAAATTTGCTCGAATTCTACACCAAAAGCGCTAAATTTTAGCTAATTCGCCCGCCACGCCTGCGTAAAATTAATAAGCAAGCATTGCGAACCGCCGTCCATTTGCTGGATAAATTCTTTGAAATTTAAGAGCGGTTCGGCTCGCCGCGGCTTTACTTTGGCGAAATTCGGCTTTGGCTTACGGCGCCCGCGAGCGATCGTAGCCTGCGTTTTTGCACGAGCAGCTACGCAGATGTGGCTAAAACCGTAATTGCAAAGTTTGATGAAAGTTTGAGAGAGCGCATCAAACGTGGGTATGGGCGGTTAAAATCCTATCGCAGAGGGCGGGCGCTGGTTGGCGCAAAATTTTGTCTTTGCGATACAGACGCGCAAAATTTTATCTTTAGAGCTGCGGAGAGTGCGTTTAAATTTAAATTTTTAGCTCGCACGGGACAGACTGTGCGGATACTTGGCGCGCTAAATTTAGACTGCCGCGGCGTATAAATTTAGATCGCTAGCGCGGTTAAATTTAAAGCTTGCTTTGTTTTGGTGAAAATTTAAAACGCGCTTTGACGATCAAATTTAAAGCTCGGCTTTTAAAACCTGTCCGCCCGCCGCAAAATTTTAAAATTTATCGCGCGACTTTGGTCTGTCGCGTAAATTTAGACACCGTCTTTGCGCGCTTAAATTTTAAAATCGCACAGACCCTCTCACCGCGTAAATTTCTATATCGTTTTTACACGCTTAAATTTTAAAATCGCGCGATGCGGCGTAAATTTATCCGCAGCGGGCGCTATTCCGTGATTTTAGTGGGCTCGCCGAAGAGCCTATTCATCTCGGAGATTAAAATTTCCTTGCCGTCCTGCGCGCCGTTTGCGAGCTCGGCGAGACCTGCCTTGGCGGCGCGCACGCTCTTGCTCGTATCGCGAGGCTTTGCGGCGTAGGTTTGCGGATCGGTGGATCTTAGCAGATCGTCCTTGGGCGGTTGTTTTTCGCCCTCGCTGTTATCGCCGTTTTTTTTCGGTTTTGCCGCTTTTGCGGCGGAATTTTCTTCGGAATTTTCACCGCCGCTTGAAATTTCATTTTGCTCGGAGCTTTCGGCATTTATCGCGCCCGTCTCGGAATTCTGCGCGCCGCTTGTGGTGTCGCTGGAATTTTCAAGCGGTTTTTTTGTACTGCTTGTAGCGTCTTTTGCTGCGCTATCTACGCTGCTTGGGGCAGAATTTTCTGCGCTATTTTCCGCAGAATTTTGCTTTTGCGGCGCGCCTTGCTCGATCTTGATGGCCGCGCTCTCACCGAAAAGCGATTTTAACACAGTATTTATCGCTCGCGAGCCCTTGCGTAGGTACTCTCTATCCTGCCCCTGCGCGCGCGAGAGCAGATACAGCGTGCCGCGTTCAAATTTTAAAAATTCCACGCACTTGCTAAATTTTTCGCCCAGATCGTAATCGCGGTCGTAAATTTTGGCTAAAAAATTCTCGTAAATTTCATTTTGAGCGCCCGTTTTGACGGAAGAGTTAGAATTTTGCGCCTGTGCCGCCGCGCCCGGTCTGATCTCGCCGCCTGTGTCAAGGCCCTGTTTTGCCGCAGCGCTCGCACCGAAGTTTTGCGCTGAGTTTGCGGGATGTTTTGTGCTTGCCGTAAAGCTAGGCACGCCGCTTGTCGCGTCATTCGCCTCACTCGGTGCAAAATTTGTGCCGCTCGGCTCGCTGTTTGGCGCAAATGCCGCGCTTTGGTTGAAATTTGACCTAAAATTCGGCGCGGAGCTTTGTGCGTTTAAATTAGGCGCCGAAGCGGAAGGATAGCCCTCGCCTTGATCCAGGGATCTTCCGACCTCGATCAGCTCGTCGATCTCGCGCAAATTTACCGCCTCCATCATCATAAAAATCATCATAGAAATTGCGTAGGTGTTGTCGGGGCTGATGGCGAGCATGCTCTTGGCGCCCGCTAAAATGCGGAAAAACCGCTCATACATCAGCAGGCTAAATTTCGCGTCGCGGCGTAGGAATTTATCCTTTAAATTTGCGATCATTTCGTCGATTATTGTCTCGGCGTTGTAGTTCTCGACCTCTTTGATGATCTCGATCGCGCCCGCGCGGTCCTGGCGCAGCACGACGTCTAAAATTTCGCCTATTTTAGCAGGATCGAGCAGGCCAAGCATATCGGCGATCGCCCGCTCCGTAATACCCTCGCGGCTAAAGATAATCGCCTGATCGAGGAGCGTGAGCGTGTCTCGTAGCGAGCCCGAGCCGCTGCGTGCTAGAATTTCGAGCGCGCCCTCTTCGTAAGCGATGTTTTCGGTTTTTAAAATTTGCTCTAGGTGCGCTACGACGGCGCTTTTAGCGATCGGCTTAAAGCGAAAGTGCTGCGTGCGCGATAGCACGGTGACTGGAAGCTTAAGCGGATCGGTGGTCGCAAGGATAAATTTTACGTAGCTAGGCGGCTCCTCAAGCGTCTTTAAAAGCGCATTGGAGGCCTCTTTGGTGAGCATATGCACCTCGTCGATGATGAAAATTTTAAAGCGCGCGCTTGCGGGATGATACTTCGTCTGCTCGATGAGCTCGCGGATATCGTCGATCTTACGGTGGCTGGCAGCGTCCATCTCGATGATGTCGATGTGGCGCCCCTCGTTTGCCATTACGCAGTTATCGCAGATCTCGCACGGCTTGCCGGCAGGGCCTTTATCGCATAAAAGCGCTTTGGCAAAAATCCTAGCCGTCGAGGTTTTGCCGCTGCCGCGAAGTCCGCTGAAAAGATATGCGTGGCTCAGCCTGCCCGAATCCAGCGCGTGCGCGAGGCTTTTGGCGACAGCGTCTTGACCGATGAGCTGCTCGAAGCTTTTGGGTCTGTATTTTAAAGCGAGTGCTTGCAAAATTTCTCCTTTGATCTCGCAATGATACAAAAAAATCTATAAATTTTAAATTTAGTGCTACAATGCGCCCGAATTTCAGAAAAAGGATAAAAATGAAAAAATTTTTAATCGGCGTATTTGCGCTATTTTTTGTCGCCTGCTCGCAAACCAGCAGTGTCATCAGCCTAAATCCGTATCTTTCTAAGGCCGATCAGACCGTAAGCGGCAAGTCGGTAAATATCAATGCGATCAACGATCAGCGCGAAAATCAGATGGTAATCGCCGTCATCAACGATAATAACGGCAAGCTGGTCGATGAGGTACTTTTAAAAAACAATCTCTCGGCGTGGTTCGACAAGGCTTTGCGCGCGGAGCTTGAGGCTCGCGGCGTAAGGATCGATCCTGCAAGCCCGAATATCGTAACCGTAAACATTAGAAGCATCTCGGCGGCGATCAACGGCTACTCGAAGGAAAATATGAGCGCAAGAGGCGAGGTCGCGATCGCGATAGTGCAGGGCAGCCAAACCACGACCAAGCGCGTAGCTCAAGATCAGAGCAAATTTACGGCGCTTCGCACGGCTAGATCGCTTAATCCTTTCGTGCAAAGCCTGCTAGACGACATCGTCAAAAAATCCGCCGATCAAATCATCTCTACGCTTTAGATGCGCTGCATAAATTGCGGCGCGTTTAGCCTGCGCATGATCTGCGCCACCTGCGCCGCAAATTTAGCCGAATGCCGCCTAAGTATGCGGCAGGTGGAGGGCTTTAGCGTATTTTACTACTATGGCTACTCTGAAATTCGAGAGCTTATACTTTCTAAACACCACGAATACGGCGCTACGGTGCTTGCGCGCATAGCTTCTTTAAGCCTGGCGAAATTCCCGCTTCATCTGCAGCGCGAAATTTCTGCAAATCCGCAAAATTACGAAACGTTTAAAACGGACGGGATTTTTAAATTTAACGCCGTGCCGCTGGATGATGACGCTCGCAGTGGCTATTCGCACACGGCGATCCTAGCCCGCGCGCTAAAAAGCGAGCTCGTGGAGCCAAAATTTCACTGCCTGCGCGCGCAAAATCGCGTCAAATACACGGGGCAGAGTTTGGAATTTCGCCTAAAACACAAGCGAAATTTTAAAATTTTAACTCCGCCGAAATTCCCCGTAATCCTGGTAGACGACATCATCACCTCGGGTCTTAGCATGCTGCAAGCGCGCGAGAGCTTGATCGATGGCGGCTTTATGCCCGTGTGTGGCTTAGTTTTAGCTAATGCAAAAGAATAATTCGCTATAATCGCGCTTTAAAATTTAAAAGGATATTTATGCAATCAAATATGTTTGAAAATCAGGAGATCATCGATATCGACGTCGAAGAATCGATCAAGACGAGCTATCTTGATTACTCGATGAGCGTTATCATCGGTCGTGCGCTGCCGGACGCCAGAGACGGCCTAAAGCCGGTGCATAGGCGAATTTTATACGCGATGAACGATCTTGGCGTGGGCTCTCGCCAGCCTTACAAAAAATCCGCCCGTATCGTAGGCGACGTCATCGGTAAATACCATCCGCACGGCGATACCGCCGTTTATGATGCGCTCGTGCGAATGGCGCAGAGCTTTTCGATGAGAATTCCTTCCGTGGACGGACAGGGTAACTTTGGTTCGATTGACGGCGACGGCGCGGCGGCGATGAGGTATACCGAAGCGCGTATGACGCCGCTAGCCGAGGAGCTTTTAAAAGACCTAGATAAAGAGACGGTCGATTTCGTGCCGAACTACGACGAGAGCCTGAATGAGCCCGACGTATTGCCTGCGCGCGTGCCTAATTTGCTGCTTAACGGTTCAAGCGGAATCGCCGTGGGAATGGCGACGAATATCCCGCCGCACAGCTTAGATGAGCTCGTGGACGGTCTTTTGATACTGCTTGAGAATAAAAACGCAAGCCTAGAGGAGATCATGGACGAGATCAAGGGTCCAGATTTTCCGACCGGCGGCATCATCTACGGCAAAAAGGGGATTATCGAAGCGTATAAAACGGGCAGAGGGCGAGTTAAAATTCGCGCTAAAACCCATATCGAAAAAAAATCTAACAAAGACGTCATCGTAATCGACGAGCTGCCGTATCAGACCAATAAAGCGCGCCTGATCGAGCAGATTGCAGATCTCGTAAAAGAAAAACAGATCGAGGGCATCTCCGAGGTGCGCGACGAGAGCGATCGTGACGGAATTCGGGTAGTAATCGAGCTTAAGCGCGACGCGATGAGCGAGATCGTGCTGAATAATCTATTTAAGCAAACTACGATGGAGGCGACCTTCGGCGTGATAATGCTCGCAATCGACGGCAAAGAGCCGAAGATTTTTACGTTGATAGAGCTTTTGAAGCTGTTTTTAAACCACAGAAAAACCGTCATCATCCGCCGCACGATTTTTGAGCTTCAAAAGGCGCGCGCTAGAGCGCATATCTTGGAGGGCTTAAAGATCGCGCTAGATAATATCGATGAAGTGATTGACGTAATTAGAAATTCCGCCGATACCAACGTCGCGCGCGAAAATTTAATGAGCAGATTCGGCCTCAGCGAGGCGCAATCGGGCGCGATTTTGGATATGAGGCTAAGCCGCCTCACTGGACTTGAGCGTGAAAAGATCGAGGAGGAGCTAAAAGAAATTTTAGCCGAGATCAAGCGGCTTGACGCGATCCTAAAGAGCGAGGAGTTGATTGAGGGGATCATCAAAGATGAGCTTTTGGAGATCAAGGATAAATTTAAATGCCCGCGAATTACCGAAATCGTCGATGACTACGAGGATATCGACATCGAAGATCTCATCGCGAATGAAAATATGGTCGTTACGATCACTCACCGCGGCTACATCAAGCGCGTGCCTAGCAAGACTTACGAGAAGCAAAAGCGCGGCGGCAAGGGGCGCGTGGCGGTCACGACGTATGATGATGATTTCATCGAGAGCTTTTTTACGAGCAACACCCACGATACGCTTATGTTTATCACCGACCGCGGGCAGCTCTACTGGCTTAAGGTCTATAAAATTCCGGAGGGCTCGCGCACCGCAAAGGGCAAGGCGGTCGTAAATTTAATCCAGCTCGGCGCGGACGAAAAGATAATGGCAATCATCCCTACGACCGATTTTGATCCGAGCAAGTCGCTCGTATTTTTCACTCGCAACGGCATCGTAAAACGCACGAATTTAAGCGAGTTTAAAAACATCCGCTCGCTCGGTATCCGCGCTATCAGCCTAGATGAGGACGATACTCTCGTAACCGCTCTCATCGCTCCAAACAGCGCCGAGGAGATGCAAAACTACAAAGGAGGCGCCTTAAGCGGCGACGATCTGGACGGCGGCGAGGCTGAAGAAGCCTTAGAGCAGACCGAGCAGGATATTTTGGAGGGAAGCGAGAATGAAATTTCAGATGAAATTTCGCAAGGCGAGGGCGCTCAAGATGGCGAGCCGCAAAGCGCTAACGAAAATATGCTCTTCATCGCTACGAAAAAGGGAATGTGCCTTAAATTTAATCTAAATAAAATTCGCCAGATGGGGCGCATCGCTCGCGGCGTCAAGGGTATTAAATTTAAAGAAAAAGGCGACGAAGTCATCGGCGCCGCGTTTATTCTAAGCGACATGCAAGAAATTTTAAGCGTAAGCCAAAAGGGTATCGGCAAGCGCACCACCGCGAGCGAGTATCGTCTCACAAACCGCGGCGGCAAGGGCGTCATCTGCATGAAGCTCACCAACCGCACGGGCGAGCTCATCGGCGTCGTGATGGTCGATGAGGAGATGGATCTTATGGCGCTAACCACCAGCGGCAAGATGATCCGCGTCGATATGCAAAGCATCCGCAAAGCGGGCCGCAACACCAGCGGCGTCATCGTCGTAAATGTCGAGGGCGACGACGTCGTGAGCATCGCGACCTGCCCGAAAGCCGAGGAGGGCGACGAGGGCGAAGCGGACGAGCTTGCGCAGGATGAAAATTTATTAAATTCAAATTTAGATAGTAAAGATTCGCAGAGCGACGGCCCTGGCGATGAAATTTTAAAAGGAGGAGAGGATGAGTAGTTACAATATCGCCATCGTAGGCGCTACCGGCGCCGTAGGCGAGGAGATTTTACGCGTCTTAGACGAGATGAACTTCCCCGTGAAGGACATACTGCCGCTTGCGAGCGCAAAGAGCGCGGGCGAGAAGGTGGAATTCCGCGGCAAGGAATACGTCGTGAGGGAGCTAACGGACAGTACCTTCGACGAAAACGAGATCGACATCGCGTTTTTTAGCGCGGGCGGCTCCATTTCGGCGCATTACGTGCCATTTGCTGCGGCAAGCGGCGCGGTGGTGATCGACAACACAAGCCACTTTCGTATGCAAGAGGACGTTCCGCTCGTAGTGCCCGAGTGCAACCCGCAGGATATCGAGCTGTGGAAAGAAACGGGCATCATCTCCAACCCGAACTGCTCGACCATCCAGATGGTTCAAATTTTAAAGCCGCTTGATGATGCGTTTGAAATAGAGCGCGTGGACGTAAGCACCTATCAAGCCGCCAGCGGCGCAGGCAAAGAGGGTATGGAGGAGCTTGTGTTTCAGCTGCAGAAATTTTTTGAATTTAAGCTTGATGAGTGCAAACCTAAAGTTTTCGCGCACCAGCTAGCATTTAACGTCATCCCGCACATCGACGTTTTTTTGGACAACGACTACACCAAAGAAGAGATGAAGATGGTGAACGAAACGCAGAAAATTTTGCATAAAAACTTCGCCGTTTCGGCTACCTGCGTGCGCGTGCCGGTACTTCGAAGCCACAGCGAGGCGATCACGATTAAATTTAAAAAGGATTTCGAGATTAGCCGCGTGCGTGAAATTTTAAGAAACGCGCCTAGTATCGTGCTCGCAGACGATCCGAGCAAAAACGAATACCCGATGCCGCTGCTTTCTAGCGACACGAACGAAACCTACGTCGGTAGGCTCCGCAGGGATAATTTCGACGATAAAATTCTGCATCTTTGGTGCAGCGCCGATCAGATCCGCGTAGGAGCGGCGACAAATGCCGTACGCATCGCGCTTCGCTGGATCGATATACAGCAAAAATAAGGTATCTGAGGCGGCGATCGTTAAATTTCGCGGCGCAGAATTTCGGAGCTTCGCAACTTGCGCACGAAATTTAACGATGAAATTTTATGCCGCCATAGGCTCGGACGCTTAAATTTTACGGCGCCGCAGACTTGAGCGTTAAAATTTTGCGCCGCTTAAATCGGCGCGGATCTGAAATTTTATAAATTACCGTGCGCCGCGTAAATTTATAAATCAGGCGCGCAGATCGGTGCATAAAAGCCCGTTTTAAAATTCTGTGCCGTAAAATTTAGATTTGAGCGATTAGGGCGCACCGTAATCTAAACCGCACCGAGTATCTAAATTTAAGCGCGCTCAATTTCCGGCTCGGCGAAATTTTATTCGCGCAGATTGCTTCAGCATGTATTTGCGAGCTAAACACGACGCGACAAAACAGCTAAATTTAAAGGATAAAAATGGTTTTCATCGACGCATGCTTCGGCAAAGAGACCCCATACACGCCCATTTGGATGATGCGCCAGGCGGGGCGCTACCTGCCGCAATACATGGCGGTGCGCGAGAGGGCGGGCGATTTTTTGAGCCTGTGCCGCGACTACCGCGCCGCTAGCGAGGTGACGATTCAGCCCGTGGAGATTTTGGGCGTCGATGCGGCGATACTTTTTAGCGATATCTTGGTCGTGCCGATGCAGATGGGGATGGATCTGCGCTTCGAAGCGGGCGAGGGGCCGCGCTTTAGTGATCCGATCCGCTCGCGGGACGATCTGACGCGCCTAGATCCGCAAAAGGCCGCGGCAGAGCTCGGATACGTTTATGATACGATCTCGCTTACTCGCTCGCGCCTTGCCGCGGATAAAGCTCTCATCGGCTTTTGCGGCGCACCGTGGACGATCGCTACCTATATGATCGAGGGCGGCGGCAGTAAAAATTACGCCGTTTGCAAAAGGATGCTCTACGAAAATCCGCAGCTTCTGCATGAAATTTTGCGCCTCGTTACGGAGGCGACGAAGCTTTATCTGGCGCGCCAGATCGGCTCGGGCGTCGATGCGGTGCAGATATTCGACAGCTGGGCGGGCGCGCTGGAGCCGAGCGCATATGAGGAGTTTGGCTGGCGATACATCCTAGAAATCACGGAATTTTTAAAGGCGAAATTCCCGCATATCCCGCTCATTGTCTTTGCCAAGGGCACGGGCGCGCAGATGTCGCGGTTGAGCCGTATCGCGGAGCAGAGAAGCGCGGCGAGCTTTGACGTATGGGGCGTGGATTGGAGCACTCCGATTGAGCTTGCACGCGAGCAGCTCGGGGGTAAATTTGCGCTTCAAGGCAACTTGGAGCCGATGCGGCTATACGATCGCGGCGCGATAGAATCGGGCGTGCGCGAGATTTTAGCAGCGATGAAGGGTGCTGCGCATATCTTTAATCTAGGGCATGGAATTTTGCCCGACGTAAGCGTGCAAAACGCCAAATATCTGGTGGATCTGGTGCACGAGCTAAGCGCACGCTAAAACCTTATTTTGCGAGAGGCTGCTTGCGGCGCGTCGCTGTGAAATTTCATAGAGCCGTAATTTAAAATTTCATTCGCCTGTGTCGCTTGCTTTGCTTTCGCGCGATCTTTCCGCTGTTCATAAATTTCAAATTTCACGCCGCCAAAACAGCTCGCAAAACGCAAATCTCTAAATTTTAAAATTCTGCGCCGTTTTAGCGCGGTGGTATCTCAAATTTTAAAATTTAGCCGCAGTTTGAAATTTTATGCCGAGCGAGGATCTGAAATTCTATGCGCTGTGTCCACGGCGGCGTAAAATATCGCGAGCTTGCGAGCTAAATTTGGCTCACGCCTTAAATTTATAGCTCGCGCGCCCTGAATTTAAGGATAAATTCAAAGCTCTAAGTTTAAAATTTCGCCGTAGCGGGGCGGCGCGCGGAAGTGAATTTCGTATAAAAGCGGCGCCGAATTTTGGCGCGCGGAAGCAAAATTTAAAGTGCAATTTAAAGTAAAATTTTGTGCGCAAGCAAACCCCGCAAATCAAATCATGGAGTAAAAATGAGATATATTTTCGGGCCCGTGACCTCGCGCAGGTTCGGGCGTAGCCTCGGCATCGATCTGAGCCCGCAGCGCAAGCAATGCAACTTCAACTGTGTATATTGCGAGCTGGGCGCGGGCAAGCCGGTAAGCGCGATGGGCGAGCCCTGTGAGATCGGCCCGGTCATCGCCGAGCTGAAAACCGCGCTACAAAGCCATGCGGGCATTGACGTCATCACGATCACGGCAAACGGCGAGCCCACGCTGCATCCGCGCTTCGCCGAGCTCGTGGATGCACTAAAGGCGCTGCGCCTGCCGCAGAAACTACTCGTTTTGTCAAACGGCTCGCTCGTGCGCGAAAACAGCGCATCGCTAGCGAAGCTTGATATCTGCAAATTTTCGCTAGATAGCGCGCTTGCGAAAAGCTTTCGCAAGGTGGACGGTCCGCACGCGGGCATTAGCGCCGAGCAGATCGTAAGCGAGATAGCGGATTTTGCGCGCGAGTTTCGCGGCGAGCTTGATATCGAAATCCTAGTCGTGCGCGGCATCAACGACACGCAAGAGGACTTTGCGGCGCTAAATAGGGCTCTGGCGCGCATAAACCCGCACCGGATCGATCTCGGCACGATCGATCGCCCGCCCGCATACCGCGTGCAGGGGGTGAGCGAGGCGCAGCTGCGCTATCTGGCCACTTTTATCGAAAATCAAAACGTAAATATCATCGCCGCGCCCAAATACGCAAGCGAGCGGCTGAGCTTCAGCGAGGATGAAATTTTGCGCACCCTTTCGCGCCGTCCGCAGCGCACGAGCGACGTGGAGGCGATGTTTGACGAGCCCAGCGCGCAGCTTTTAAAGCGTCTCGTGGGTGCGGGCAAGGTCGTTTTCAAAGACGGTTTTTACGAGATCGCAAAAGGCTAGGGCGTTAAATTTTAAAAGCTCTTTTGCGGCGCGGCAAAAAGGGGCTTGCATTTTGGCGTCGTCGCAGGCGGTGCCCGTCGTACGCAAGCTAGAGAGGCGGTGCAAAGACAGCGCGTTTAAATTTAAGTTGAAGTTGCGTTGCCATAGATAGAGCGCTTGCCGCACGCGAGCTAAAGGCAGCGCAATGCTAGCTAGCGTTAAATTTGGCGCCGAGTTGCACCGCTGCCGTAAAGATACCGGCGCACCAGCTTTGGGAAACGATCCTGACGCGGCGCGATGATCTTTAAATAGGCTAAGCTGCGCTCAAAAGCGCCGTTAAATTATGAAATTTATGCACACGGGCGTAAAAATACAGACCTCAAGCGGCGCTTTTTGGGCGCCGGTGAATTATTGAAGCAGTCTGGGTGGATAGCAAAAGCGGGCTTGGATCCGCGGGATATCGCGAAGCGCGCCTTAAATTTAGCCTGCCTGCCGCGCTTGCTTGGGTTTTCTGCGTTCATTTTAGCGGATTTTAGTCCGCGCGCCGAATGTGCGCTCGTGCGCGATACCTGCGCGCTCAAAGAGCTGCGATCGGACAGTATAAACGCTGTGAAATTTTATCGCGCACTTCGGTCTTTAAATTTAAATTTAGCTTGCAGAATTTGATTGCGCCGAACTTTAGCGCGGATTGCGCTAAAAGCCCCGAGCCATAAATCGTCGCAGCCGCTAAATTTTTAATTCGCGCCGTTTTGCCGCGATAAAATTCTAAGGAATTCTCCCAGTGCTAGCTGTAAAATTTCAAATCGTTATGCGTCTTGCGGAGACGCTAAAATTCTGACGCGATAGAATTTCGCAGCGGAATTTTACACCGCTTGGCGTATTCGCTAGAGAGTGTTTGGGCGATAAAATTTTACGGCAGAGCTGCGGGCAAAATTCTAAATCCAAAGTAAAATTTCGCCCGTTAAGCCTACTGCGCGACTACTTTATCGATCCAGTCAAAAAGCTCCTCTAGATCGTAATCGCCGCCGTGTCCTTGCCCCCAAGGTACCGCAAAATCGACGTTCTTGCCCGCATTTTGCAAGCTAAGCGCCAAAATCGCGGGGATCGCAAGCGTCGTATCGCGATCGCTCGCGCCGTGTCGGATGCGATAATGCTTCACGCCGTTTTCGTTGCGCACGAAGCTCATCGCATCCATCATCTCCACGAGCTGGGCATCTGCGATTAGCACCCCTTTGGCGGGGTCATTCATCGCGCTAAAATCCGTAAAATGCGCCGCGTTAAATTTAGCGCCGCCGAACAGCTCGTTTTCGGGATTTTCAAGCGCGAAGCCGTCGAATGCGGGCGGGGTCTTGGCGCGCGGCTCGGCAGTCGCGTAGCCCCAAAAAAGCATATGCGATTGCGACGCGTCGTCCTTTATCTTTGCAGCGAGGTATAGGGGCGCCTTCGCGCGCGGATTTTTCGCCGCAAAATTGGCAAATGAGGCTGATATGAGCCCGTTTATGTAATCTTTGAAACTGCCGTCGCCGTTTTTATCCAGGCTTAGCGCGCGGCCGCCCCCGTCCTTTAAGCTTAGCGAGTTCAGATAGGCGGGGAATTGCGCCTTTAGCTCGTCTGAAATTTTAATCTGCGCCGTGCTTAGCTTGCCGCTTAGCATCTTGCGCGCGGGCTTTGCGGCGCTTTGATTTGCGTCTTTTTTGGAATTTTTTTCAGCGCCGCTAGAATTTTCGCCGCGCTCGTTAAATCCCGCTGCATCAAGCCCGCTAAAATCCATCTTTTCATATTTGCTCTGCGCGCCGAACATCCACTCATACGCCGCGTCCGCGTGCTTTAGATTTGTGATCGGGCAGTATGCGGACGCCGCGTAAATTTTATCGCTCGCCTTCGCAGCGCCCAACTCCTGCAGATACGGCTCGTACGCGGCCTCGTCCCCACTCGTGCCCAAAAGTGCCGAGAGCGCTCCGCCCGCGCTCGTGCCGTTTGAGACGATCTTGTTTGCGTCCCCGGGCATCGCCGCGTCGTTAAATTTCAGATACCGCACGGCCGCTTTTAGATCGACGATTGCCGCGGGCGCCTTACCGATATAATCGCCGTTTGCGCCCTTTAGCGTGCGTCCGCGCGCTGCGGGAGCGGCTACGACGTAACCGCGCGAAAGCGCCGTAGCGATCGCGTTTGGCTTACCGCTTGCGTCTATTTTGACCTCGCCCGCTTCGCCCGGCATGTAGCCGCCCACGCCGTTTGGCAAAAATATCGGCGCGCTCGCGGCGTCAAATTTGCCGCTCTTGCGCCCCTCAAAATACTGCTGCGGGATGAAGATATTCATGCTCTGATAGTGCGCGCTTGCGGGTTTTGTGACGTAGATTATGTTTTTGTAGGCGCAAAATTTTATCTTTTTGCCGCCTACGATCACGCTTTCTTGCGTGAAATTTGCGGCGTTAAATTTCAAATCTTCTTGCGCGCTCTGCGTCGCCGCCTCGGCGTTTAGGCTTAACGCGCCGCAAAGCATCGCGGCAGCGCCTAAGGCAAGGGATTTTTTACTCACTGCTGCTTCTTTTCGATCTTGATATTGCTGCTTTTTAGCCCCTCGAGCAGTTGCGCGGCGGAACTATTTTTCGGATAGGCCTCAAGGTAGGTCTGCAAGTGCTTAATCGCGCCCTCTTTGTCGTCATGCATCAAGCTAAACAGCGCAAGAGCGTGGTGAGCGCGCATCGAACCGAGCTCAAGCGCGCTAGAGAGCATCTGCTGCGCCTTTTGATCGCGGGAGGAGTTTAGTAAAAACTCGCCGTATTCCGTGCGGATCTCGCCGTTTTTGGGCTCCTCTTGCACGAGCTTGTCGTAGAGCGCGTCTGCTTTCTCCGCGGCGCCTTTGATGTCGAAATTGTGCTGAATGACGTAAATTCTGGCAAATTTATGCTCAAACTCATATCGGTCCTTGGCGTCGATATCCTTTTTAAACAGCTCCTGACTTAGAAATTTAAAAATTTCTTCAAGCGCTCGCGCATCCCGGTAGGCAGCCTCAGCGTCCTTCTCGCTGTCGAAGTTTAGCGGATACTCGCATGCGTGGGCGCAGAGATTATCCACGGAGCGGTAGATGCCGCCGATATCCAGGGCGCGCGAGCCGTCCGGCGCCGTCTTTATCATCGCGTCGTGATCGTAGGGCTCATAAGGCGCTGCGAGTGCGCAACTAAGGGCTAGAGCGGCTGCTAATGCGGTTTTTGTAAACATATCGTTTCCTTAAGATGAAATTTTAAGCCGATTTTAGCGAAATTTACCAAACGCTAGGCCCTTTTAGGCGGGCTAATTTATGAGTTTGAGTTGGGTTTCGAAGGCGGATTTAGGATAGAGGCCGATGAGCTTTTTGACCGCTTTACCGTTTTTATCGTAGATCACCGACGTAGGGGTGCCGAAAATGCCGCCTACGATGGATTCGAAGTATTTCACCGAGCTCGCGCCGCTGACGCTTGGGAATTTTATCCCCTTTTCGCGAGCGACCGCGGCGTCGGCTTCTAGCCCCTTGCCGCCGCCCAAAACGCCGATGATCAGTGCATCGCCGCTAGCTTGCAGCTCGTTTAGCGCAGGTACCTGCTCCTTGCACGCACCGCAGCTGCTAGTGTAGAAAAACAGCACGAACGGTTTGTCGTTGCCCTCGATCTTTAGCGTGCGCTCGGAGGGATCGAACTTGGAGGCAAGCGAGGTGCCGTCAGTGCTTAGATGGTGTTTCTGCCCGTCGCAGCCTGCGAGTAGCAGCACGAACATGGCGGCCGCAACTTTTAAATTTAAAAATTTTATCATCTAAAACCAGCCTTCGGGCGCGCTAAATCTGCTTTTAAATTTGCGTTTGAAATTTTAAAATTTGCGGCGCGATCCCTGCAGGAATTTATATCACGACCTGCGCCGAGACGTATGCCGCAATCCGCGCCGCAATCTGCGCCCGTAGCGTTTCGGTTTTTAAAATTTCGGCTTTTAAAATTTTTACCCGCTCCGCTAGACTTCGCAACTGCGCTTGATCTTTCGAGGCAAGCAGCTTCAGCAGGACGTGCGCAGCAAAAAGCCGCGCCTACTCGCGCAAACTGCAAGTGAACCCAAAAAGAGCGCGCGCGGGCTGTGAAATTTTTAAATTTTAACGTAGCTTTATTTTTCATCATGCGAGCCAAATTTTACGCACCGTCATTCTGCGCGCCCGAATTTTCGGTATCGGAATTTTCGCCGCTTAAATTTTTAGCGCCCCGATCTTCGCCGCCCGAATTTTGCTCGCTCGCAGCTTCGGCGTTAGAGCTTTGCGAAGCGCTTCCGTTTAAATCGCGATCTGAAATTTTATCCTGCGAGCCGAGATTGTGCTTCATCGTGCTTTGATCCAAAAGCTCTATTCGATCGAGCTTGCCGTGTCTTAGGCGCACCACTTTGTCGGCAAATTTGCCGAGCTCTTCATTGTGCGTGACCAAAAGCAGGGTCTTGCCCTCGCCGCGAAGCGTCTGAAAGAGCTGCAAAACCACGCGCTCGTTGGCCTCGTCGAGGTTACCCGTAGGCTCGTCAGCGATGATGATGTCGGGGTCGTTGATGAGTGCGCGCGCGATGCAGAGGCGTTGCTGCTCGCCGCCGCTAAGCTCGCTAGGCCGGTGCGTGATGCGGTGCGCGAGACCGACTTTCTCAAGTGCCGCTTTGGCACTGTCCTCATCCACGCAGCTGTGGTAGTATTGATTTAACATAACGTTTTCGACGGCCGTTAGGTAGGGGATTAGGTGAAACTGCTGAAACACGAGGCCGATCTTTTTGCGGCGAAATTCTAAAATTTGCTCGTCGTTTAGCGCGCTCGCGTCGGCTCCGCCTAGGATGTATCTGCCCGCGGTCGGAGCGTCCATCAGGCTTAGGATATTTACAAGCGTGCTCTTGCCGCTGCCGCTTGGGCCCATTATGCTGACCCACTCGCCGCTTAAAACGTCGAAGCTGATATTATCCAGAGCCTTAACCTCGCCGAAGTATTTGCAGATGCCTTCAAATTTTAAAATTTCCATGTCATTCCCTTAATAGATTCGCTAAATTCGGATTCAGCGCCTTTTTGATCGGATAGTAGCTTGCCGCGAGCGCAAAAATCAGGCTCAGCGCTACCGCCGCAAAGAGGCTGATTAGCCTAAAATCCACGCTGCTTGAAAATATCAGATGCCCCAGCAAGATCGCGAGCAGGTATCCCACGAATACTCCAGCTAGCGAGCCTGCGACGCAGACGGTTAAAATTTCGCTCAGGATCAGGTGGAGCAAATTTTGTTTGCTCGCGCCGATTGCGCGGATGAGCGCGAACTCTTTGATACGCGAAAGCAGGATCGAGCTAAGGCTTGTGTTGATGCAGACCGAAGTGATTAGAAGGATCGTAATGCCGATAAGAAGCATCAAGAGCTTGATTTTGTTTAAGATGATGCCCTGAGTCTTGGATACCTTGCCGATCGGCGCGAAGCTCATCTGCGCATCGCTTAGGCTTTTTGAAATTTCGCTTAGCTGCTTAAAATCACCGCTTACGATCGCTTCGGCGTAATTTACCTGCGCAGGCTGATTTAAAATTTTTTGCGCCAGCGGCAGCGAGATTAGCAGCATGCCGTCCTCTTTCTGCCCGTCATAGACGATGCCTTTTATCTTTACCTTGCTCGTTTCGTTTGAGCCGATCGGCGTGATCTCGATACTATCGCCGAGCTTCGCGCCCAAAAGTTTGGCGAGATCCTGCCCGATGAGAGCGTTTTTATCGTCGAAATCCACGCCGATAAACGAGCCCTCTTTAAGATCCAAAAACGGCATCGTATCGCGCAGAGAGGAGAAATTTACTCCCATGATGATGCCTGAATTGACGCCTAAATTTGCGCTGCCGAAAAGATATTTATTCGCGCTTTTTAGAGCTGGAATTTTAGCAAATTTCGCATCGAGCGCCGCTTCGTCCATATGGGAATTTTCTAAATTTGCGGGGCTTACGATTAAATTTGCGCCGTAGCTGTTTAACTCGCTGGCGACCTTTTTATCGATGTCGGCGTAGATATTTACGAACGCCGCACAAACTGCGCTGCCTAGCATTATCGCGACAAAAATCACGAAGCTGCGAATGCCGCTGTTGATGATACTTTTAAAGATCGCGCCTCTAAAAAACGCGCCGTTATTTCCTGCCATAAAGCACCTCCGCAGGCAGTAGCTTGATCACTCCGCGTAGCGGTAGAATCGAGCCGATAATGCAAATAAGAAGTCCAAAGACTATGCTAAGCGGAAAGACCATCAGCGAGACGCCAATGAATGAGCCAAAAATTTGATATGCGATCGCCCAGCTAAGCACGTAGCCCACGACTGCGCCCACGAGTGAGCTAAGTATGCAGATGACGAAAATTTCGGCGGCGAACTGGATATAGATCATAAAATTACTCGCTCCCAGCGCCTTAAGCAGACCGATCTCCTTTTTGCGCTTATAAATTTCGCTGCTTAGTAGGCTCGTGATGCAGATGCTTGAAATCAGCAGCGACAGAATGCTTACGACGCCCATTAAATTTTGAATCTTCTTCGTGATGCCGCTTTGAGCTTCGCTGACGCTAAGCACCGCCTTGGCGCTTGCGTTTGGATACTCCTCGGTGATCTGATACGCGATGGAGCTTACGTATGCCGAGCAATACCAGGTGTCGTATTCTGTGGCGTCTAGGTTATCGAGGCTTCTTCTTGCCTTTACGGACAGATCGTCTTCGGGGATCGTCATAGCGCTGACTTCAGCCTTGGCGATGAGACCCTCTTTGTGCGTTAGCTTTTGTACCAGAGATAAATTTGCGATCAGCTTTTTGGCTTCATCCTCCGCGCCGTGCAAAATCCCAACGACTTTAACCTCATAATCTCCAAGCTTTATCGTATCGCCGATCTTTAGCCCCAGCCCGTCGCCTGCGAGCACTTCGTCATCGGCGCCATCTTTTACCCACTGCCCCTCTACGCTCCAAAACGGATAGAGCGAGCGCACGCCCGATCTGAAATCGGGTTCGTCGCTAACGCCTACGTCCTTTTCGAAATAAGTTCCCACGACGTCGTAATCTCCCGCGCGGGTAGTTAAAAAGGGCGCAAAGGCGGTAATATTGTTGCGCCAAAAAATTTCTTTGATTTTATGCAGATCGCTCTCTTTTAAGAAATCGTCGTTTTTAAGCGGCGAGTATTCGCGTCCGCCGATCTCGATACTTAGGCTTTGCGAGCGCGGCAGCACGACGATATTAGAGCCGTAGCTGCGCAGCTCCTTGGCGACCTCGTCGCCGATTTTTAGCGTGATATTTAGCATGCAAGCGATCAGCGAGACCGATAAAAATATGGTCAAAAACGCTAAGAATTTGCTGTCTTTGGAGTTTAAAATGGAGGATTTGATGATGCGTAAAAACATTATTTAAGCTCCTTTGGCGTGCCGTTAAAATCCACGTAGCGCTCGGGGTGCGCGGTGAAAGCGTCTTCGTTTTCTTTGCTTTCGAAAAAGTAGGTGCGTCCGTAGTAAAGATAGCTAAATTTAGAGGTGTTTAAAATTTCTTTTCTGCTGACCGGATCGATTACCTTTTTATCCACGATCTCCGAGAAATAGGACGCGCCGTCCTCGATCGTCTTAAGCGCGATGGTGATATTCTGTCCGTCAAATTTATAATCTAGCGGAAGCGGGTTGCAGCCGCCAAGCTTGCCGACGCTCGGCAGAAAGATCCGCACGTTGCAAGCGATACAGATGAGCTCGTCGCCTTTTTTGATATAGCCCATATCGCCGCAGATCGAGCATGCGTCAAAAACTGCGACCGGGGCAAATTTATCCGTGAAGCGGTTGAGTAGAAAAAACCTGACCTTATGTCCGTCGTCGGTAACGTAGGCAAAGCGGTGCAGCTTGCCGTCCTTTACGATATTTGCGTCGATCACAAACTCCGTGCCTTGCGGCTCAATAATCTTAGGCTCATCGATCGCGGGCGGTCTTGAGGCGATCAAGATATAATAAAGCCCCAAAAAGCTTATTAAAGCTCCAAGCGATAAGATTAAGCTGAAATCTCTAAAAATGGCGAATCTGCCCGCTTTAACCTCTCTAAATTTTATAATATCCGCTTCGCGAGGTACTCGCCTTGGCGCACGCAATACCGTAAGCAGAGCAACTAGTGCGGCTATAAGACAAAGGGCTAGCGTCAGATAGGAGTTGTTGA
>NZ_CALHIK010000122.1 GCF_938030785.1 uncultured Campylobacter sp. | reverse complement strand
GCTACGGCACACGAGCTTATCGTTTTGCTCTTGCAACTCGTCGAAGCATCGTCATAACCCTTACAGTTTCGGCACTGAAAGGTTTTGCCGCTCGCGCCACGCCTATTATCGCGCGTTGTCGCCTTCTTTACGGCGCCGATACCTGCGCGATGCGGCATCGCTAGGCGGTTTAGAGCGATCTGCGCCGTACTTTCGCGAGAACTTTCTCTCGGGCTTATTGTGCGATATCCTCGGACGCAAATCATATCGATCCCTCGCGCGCGGTATTTGTGCGCGCTACGTCGTCTCTAAAGCGCACCTTGTCGAATCTTTCTTTAAATTTACGCTCAATATCTTTTAAAAGATATTCGCCCGGTTTAAATTTTAGCTCTTCGTGAGCGCTCATTCACTTCCTTTGCCTGCGTAAATTTAGCGCGTAAAAACCACGACCTCGCCGCGCTCAAACGCGATCTGCCGTCCCGCCAGATACAGCTCGAAGTAGGGCTTCAAAAAGTCCTCCTGCGGCCTTTGCGCGTAGTTTGGATACTGTAAATACGCCGAGAGCAGGTAGTCGTAGTCGATCGAATAATACGCTTCGCCGAGCACCCACAGCTTCGCATCGAGCTTAGGCGCGTCTATCATCCACTCCGTGATCGCCTCATAGACGGCGTTCGCAAGCTCGTCTTTGTTATGCGCGAGATCAAAGCTCTCCTGCACGCGAGCGAATTTTATCTGCTCAAGCATCTCTAAAAGCTCGTCATCGCCGAGAAACTCGGCGAAAATTTTTAAATTTCGAACGTACGCTAAAGCTAAGCTCTTAAGCGCTTCGTCATCAAATTTCGGATCCTGCGGCGGGCAAAAATACCCGGGCGCCACGCCCTGATCGAACGCCTCTCGCGTCTGCTGCGCCGTGGCTGCGTAGATCGGCATTATACGCGCTTGTGGCTCAGCGCCGTTTTGCATCGGCGCAAACACCGCTTCTACGCCCGCACCCTCAGGCATAAAGCACTGAAAAAGCCCGTAAAGCTTATCCTGCAGATCGATCTCTTCGCAATCTAAGCTTAAATCTAGCCCCGCAGCCTCGTTAATGCGACTAGCGTACTCGAAATTCGTCATTTTCGCCCTTTTAAATTTGACCGTCAAAGCGTTTGCGTGGAATTTTACCTAAATTTTACGCATTTGCCGAATTAAAATTTATGTGCGATGAGCCTTTTATGGAATTTAAAATTTAGCGGTTCGGTTTGGATTTTATCCTGCGGCAAGGCGGCGGGGCGATTGGCGGCGGCAGGTGTCGCGTGACGGGGTGATGAGCGGCAGCAGATAGGTTATCGCGCGGCGAGAAGGCGGCGCCCGACGACGGCGCCTACGGCACGTGACGACAGGGGTAGCCGATGATCGCGACCGCAGCGCTCGCAGACCGGTCTCTTACAGAAGCGGGCCTTTCGTGCTCAGGCTATTGCAAGGCGACGGGCGATGTATTGGATGACGGTGGCGCTTGTAGCGCCCGTGATGAATGCCGTGTTTTTTATAATCCCTCCTTCGGTAGGAATTTTATTAAATTTAGCTCGCCCTTTTACCGCTTGCATTAGTAGTGCCCTTCCATCTACTGGCCGTATCGCCGAAGAGGGCAAACGCAGTATACAATGTAATTTTACATATCTTTTTATTTTAGCTAAAATAAGCAAAATTTTAAAGGAAAGATATGCTGATTTCTTACTCGCTGCAAGATAACCGAAAATTCTCTAAAATGAGAACTAGAATTTCGCGTAGAATTTATAAAGGGAACAAGTTCATCCGCGCCGTCTGCGCGACGGATTTGCTTTTTGCTTTTGCGTTTTCGGCTTGTCTTTTTATTTTTGAGGACGATTGGATAGAGTTTGTACGCGAGTACTATGGCGATAAGTCCTGGGTAAAGAGCTTAGGAGCGATCTTGCCTACTGCTTGCGCAGTTTTTTATATTTACGCTATTTGCGTTAGATCGTGGCTACTAAATTCCGCGATATATGATAAGAATAAAAATGTCACTTTCGGCGATTTTAGCATTGAAATTTCAGACGATTTAAAGGGGCAATTTATATTCGTAAGTGAACGAGATACGCTCACTTACGATGCGGAATTTTGTGAGGTGGTAATGGAGCGCGATTTTTTGGTAATTTTGCTGGAAGGAAGTCTTTTTATCGCCGTACCCAACGAAGCGTTTAAAGAAATAGGCAAGGAGGAATTTGCTGCAAAATTAAACAAAACAATAAGCGAGGCAAAAAGCGAAATTTAAAAAGCTATGGGCAGATAGAACGGATATGATTGCGATCACAATGGAATCTTAGCCATAATGAAATTTTATCCGTTGCTTGCAAATCTTTTGCTATTTTTGTCTTAAAAATTTTTGCTAAAGAATTTTATTTATGCTTACGAACGCATAGTAAAAGTATCGCACTAAAATTTATTAAGCTCGGTGATGTCCTCTTGAGAGTACGCCTAAAATATTTTTATGCTCACGCTCCGTACCGCTGCGGCGGTGCGGTAATGAGCGACGATAGATAAGTTGTCGCGCGGCGATGAGCGGCGACGGGTGGTGTATTAGATGACGGCGGAGATCTCAGTACTCGCGGCAGCTTGCTCGCAAAAGCGGGCTTTTCACGCTAAGAGCGCGCATTAGCGGCGCAAAGTCGGCGGCATTATTCGATCCGTTGCGTGCGAAATGAAATTTTATCGTTTAAATTCCAGAGCAAGACCTGCGCCTGCGGCGGCAAATTTGCTTGTAGGGATGAAATTTATCGTCCAAATTTAGTAAAAGATAAAATTCCAAATCGCGCATTAAGTAGTGTGAAATTTTATTTGGTTTTGTTTCGCCGCGCAGCGGTCTGTGCGGCTTGCTTTAAATTTTATTCTATCCCCGCAAATGCTGCTTTTGCGTCCGCCAGATCCTTCTCGTCCGGGTGTTTCGCAGCCTCCGCCCAGCGCGCAAGTCGCTCGGGGGTGATAGGGTGGGGCGAGTTGCCGCCGGCCGCCATTTTGCGCATCGTCTCAAGCAGGTTCGGATCGATCGCGCCCTGGCAGGCAAACTCCCTTATAATCTCGTTGCCGTTTGCTTTAAGCCCCTCTTCAAAGGTATCCAGGCACTTGCGCGAGTGCTCGCCGTCTGGCTCTGCGCCAAGCGTCATGAAAACGCCAAGCTTCTTGCCGTGAATCTTGCGTAAAAAGCGCATAAATTTCGCCTCTGCTTCGCCCTTATCGACGTAAAAGCCTAAGGCTATGAAGTCGTAGTCATCGACCTCGCCTTCAAAGTCACGGAAATTTAGGCTCTCGCAGCCTAGTTGCTCGGCGATCGCGTCGCCCACCTTTTTCGTGTTACCCGTTTGTGAGGTGTAAAGCACGATTTTTTTCATACAAAATCCTTTCTAATAATGTTTGCTATCTCTTCGTTGATGTTGTTGCCCCAAAAAATTCCGTCCAAGCTCAAGATCGATCTTTGATCTTTTAGCTCCAAAAGCCCCCAGCTTTCAAATTCTTTGAGCTTTTGCACCGCTTCGTCGTAAATGCTCGCGCTCAGAGCCTCTTTTAGCTCGTTTAAGCTTACGATCGGGTATTGAAACAGATTGTTTAGCACGCTATATTTTGCCTCGCGCTCATCGATTCGCGAGATCATCTTGTGTCCCGACACGCCGTAAATTCCGAAGCCCGCTACGTGTCCGCCCGCGCCGTTACCGATAGGTAGGATATCCGTGCCCTTGTGACTTAGCTTGATGTAGCCGTAGTTATCGCGACCTTTGCGAGCAAGCTTAGTAAGCTCCAAAACCTCGAAATTCCCGCTTTGCAGCAGCGTCTCCGCGAAAGCGTGGTGTAGCTTTTTATCAGTCGGCAGATCGTAGTAGGAGGTGTCGATCTTTTTGGATAGCTCCGAGCCATCGAAAAACATCAACGAGTAAAAGCTGGCGCTATCTAGACCTAGCTCATCTACGTAGCGCGCGTCCTCTAGCGCTTCCTCCACGCTTTCGTTCGGGAAGTTGTAGATGATGTCGCAGCAGAGCATGCCGTCAAATTTTTCTCTAAGATCCTTTAGTCGCTCGATCGCGCGAGCGGGCTTATGCACGCGGTTTAGAAGCGCGCGCCCCTGTCTGCTGAAGGTCTGCACGCCGATGCTAAAGCGGTTTACGCCGAAGCTTTGCAGGGCGAGCGCTTTTTGCGTATCTAGATTATGCAGAGTGGTTTCTATGCTGATCTCGCAGTCGTCCGCGATCTTGAAATTTTTATGCAGCGCACCCAGAACCTTTTCGAAGTGAGCTTCGCTAAATACGCTCGGCGTGCCGCCGCCGAAGTAGATACTTTTAACGCTTTTGGTATCGAAGTAGGGCATCTCGCCGTAGTCTTTGATCTGGCGGATTAAAAATTTAGCGTATTCGTCCAGCTCGTCGCCAAGCTTGGAGCGCATCATCGAACAAAACGAGCAGATGTTGTCGCAAAAGGGCACATGCAGATAGATCACGCAGTCACTGTCTTTCGCGGGCTGCTCTAGCGCATCGAACAGCTCGTTTTCGCTTGCGGAGACGCTCTCGAAAAGTTTGGAGCGGTGGTGGGATTTAATGCGTTCTTTAAACATCTATTTGGCCGCCTCTGCGTAAATTTCATCCACCGTCTCGCCGATCTGCGGGCTGCCCCGCAAGATGAGCGTCGGGGCTTTTAAAATTTTGCCCGATTTTACCGCTTTGGTATTTCTAAGGATCGGATTTGCTTTTAAAAAATCTTCCGTCTCACCGCCTACGATGACCATAATGTCGGGGTTTTGCTCCAAGATGTATTCGGCAGATACCGAAGGCGTGCTGCCTTTTAGGCCGTCTGCGATATTTTTGGCGCCTAGGCGAGCGAAAATATCGCCTACTAGGGTTTTGTCGTTAAAGGCCATAGTGGCGTTTGAGCCGAAAAATAGCGCTACTTTTTTACCGCGAAGAGCGGGTTTATCTGCAAAAATTCCATCCATCCGCGCGCAAATTTTATCCGCCTCGCTCTCTTTTTTTACGATAGTCGCGATGGTTTTTACGTTTTTGCAGATATCTGCGGTGGAGTTTGCATCCATCGCAAGGCTCTTAAGACTGAGCTTTTGTAGGCTATCGCTCACGCCCGCTGAGTGAAAGCTCGTGATAACCAGATCGGGCTTAAGTTCGACGATCTTTTCCATATTCGGCTTTACGTAGGTGCCTACGCTAGGCAGTTTCGCGGTTTCTGCCTCCGGGCGGATCTTGCTCATCGAGGTAGTTGAGATCGCAGCGATCTGGTCCTGCGCTCCTAAAGCGTAGATGATCTCGACTGCGGCGGGATCAAGTACGACTAGACCTTTGGCGAGCGCAAAACTCGCCGAAAGCAAAGCTATAAGAATTTTTTTCATAATTTCTCCTTTTGCGGTAAGATAAATTTGGTTCCTAAATTTTCGACTATCAGGGCGTCAAAGCCGTAAATTTCTTTTATGATCTGCGGCGTAAAAAGCTCGCTCGCGCTACCGCGATACCTCACTGCGCCATCTTTTAGCATCAAAATTTCATCGCAAAACAGCGAGGCTAAATTTAGATCGTGCAGTACGATGACGCTAGTTAAATTTAGCGTTTTGGTTAAATTTTCGCAGATCCTCATCGCCTCGATCGCGTAGTTCATATCAAGCGCGCCCGTGGGCTCATCAAGCAGTAAAATTTCAGGCTCGCTTACGAGCGCTCTGGCAAGCAGCACGCGCCCGAACTCGCCGCCGCTTAGCTCAAACGCGCTGCGATTTAAAAATTTCTTCACGTCCAAAAGCTCGGCGATTTGCTCTACCTTGTCGCGGTCGCTCGCATCGTAGCCGCTAAATGCGCTTTTTAGGCGGCAAAATCTGCCCGCAAGTAAAATTTCATTCACGTTCAGCGCGGCTGCGAGGGCTGTTTTTTGCGGCACGAAGCCGATGAGTGCGGCAAGCTCTTTGAGGCTATATTCGCTTGCTTTTTTGCCGTTTATTTCGATGATCCCGCTTGCAGGCTTTAAAATTTGCAATATGTTTTTTAGCAAGGTACTCTTGCCGCAGCCGTTAGGACCCAAAATCCCGTAAAATTCACCCCGCTTTAAATTTAACTCGATGCCTCGCAAGATCGCCCGCTTGCCGTAGCTGAAGTTTAGCGCCGAAATTTTCATGCATGCTTCCTAAACGCGAGGTATAGAAAAAAGGGCGCGCCGAAAAAGGAGGTCACCACGCCGATCGGAATTTCTACCGGCGAGAGGGTGTTTTTGGCGATTACGTCGCAAAAAACCAAAAAAACTCCGCCGGTAAGCGCGCTAGCGGGGATCAGCACGGCGTTGCTCGCCGTATGAAGCGCCATGCGAAGCGTGTGCGGAATGATGAGCCCCACGAAGCCTATCATCCCCGTAAATGCGACCGAAAAGCCGATGATGAGCGAGGAGACGATGAGTAGGCTCTTTTTGGACTTCTCGACGTTGAGCCCCAGCGATTTCGCCTCCTCGTCGCCGTTTAAGATGATATTTAGCTCGTGGCGCTTTGCATAAAAATACGCCATGCAAAACAGCAGCGGCGGCAGCAAAAGCGCGATCTTTTGCCAGTTTGCGCCGCCTAGATAGCCCATCATCCACGCCGTAATCCTAAAGCTATCCTCTCCGATTAGATAGACCGCGAAGGATGTAAATGCGCCTAAAAAGGACGATACGGCGATGCCTACGATCAGCAGAGTAGAGATCGAGCGGGTATGGGCTGCGAGCTTAAAGATCACGAGCGAAAGCCCGCTGGCGGCCAAAAACGCGAAAATTCCGTAAAAAACGTCGCTAAGCCCCAGCAGGTAAGCTATGACCGCGCCGAAGGTCGCTGCCGAGGCGATGCCGATGATGTAAGGGTCCGCAAGCGGGTTTAAAAATACGCTTTGCACTACCACCCCCGAAGTTGCCAACAGCGCGCCTATTAAAATTCCAAGCACGAGGCGCGGCAGGCGCATTTGCAGCAAGATGAGCTGCTTGGTCTCGTCTATCTCGCCGAAGGTGAAAAATTTTACGATGTCGCCTAGCGAAATGCTCGCCCCACCGCTACTTACGGCTACTAAAGCAAGCAATATAAAAGCTACGATTAGAAAGAGATAAAATTTAAAGCTCATAGCCCACCAGGCGAACTATACGCGCAGATTTCGTCGCGGCGGATATTTTTAAAATTTAAGCGGTGCCAGGAATTTATACGCGCGGAATTTATGAAATTCTCGCGGCTGGCGCCATCATTTTTGCAGCTTGCATAGCTTTTGATATGGGCGCGAAAAAGTACGTAGCCGCACACCTGATTCGGCATAAATTTCCTCCTAAAATATTTACGATTTTTGTTAAGAAATTAAAATCGTTATCATGAGATTTTATCGCTTGGTTTCTTAAACCGCGATAAATTCCGTAACGGCCAAGAGCTGCGGAGTTAAATTTAGGGCGATTAGATATTAAAATTTCGCGCGCCGCCAAGCCGCCTCTTTAAATTTGAAATTCAAAATTCAGGCATTAAATTTAAACGTCGAAAGCTCTTTTTAATTTTTGCAATTCAGCTTTAAATTATAAAAACGCCGATAAAATACGCACTAAATTTTATTTAGCGAGCTCTGCTTCAAAGACGCAAGCCGTTTTGTTAAAACGACATACTGCCCAAGCCGCTCGCTAAGTTTTAAGGAGTGAGCATGAAATTTTGGCAAAAGATCCTTTGGGCGGCGGTCGCCGTCATAGGGGCGTGGTGTTTCGGCGTACTTGCGCTAAATAAAGGCGAGAGCATCAGCGCCGTCTGGCTCGTAGTGGCTAGCGCGTGCATCTATCTGATCGGATACACCTTCTACGGGCGCTTTATCGCGTATCGCGTCTTTGAGCTGGACGATCGCCGCGCAACTCCTGCGGTGATCCGAAACGACGGACGCGATTACGTCCCTACGAACAAATACGTCCTTTTCGGTCACCATTTCGCCGCTATCGCTGGCGCAGGACCGCTCGTAGGCCCCGTAGTGGCCGCACAGATGGGCTATCTGCCCGGCACTATTTGGCTTTTGGTAGGCGTAGTGCTTGCAGGCGCGGTGCATGATTTTATCGTGCTCGTGCTCTCCACGCGACGCGGCGGCAAGAGCCTCGGCGAGATGATCAAAGATGAGATGGGCAATCTCACCGGCGGCATCGCGATGATCGGGATTTTTTTCATCATGCTGATCATCGTGGCGATCTTGGCTATGGTCGTCGTAAAGGCGCTTGCGAACTCGCCGTGGGGGCTTTTTACGATCGCGATGACGATACCGATTGCGATATTTATGGGAGCTTATATGAGATTTTTGCGTCCGGGCAAGGTCAGCGAGGCATCGATTATCGGCTTTGTTTTGCTGATGCTTTCGCTTTGGGGCGGGCATTACGTGGCGATCGATCCGTACTGGCACGACGTCTTTTCGCTAAAGGGCGAGACGCTCGCGCTTCTTACGATCGGCTACGGCTTTATCGCGGCGATCTTGCCCGTGTGGCTGCTGCTCGCGCCGCGCGATTATCTAAGCACCTTCCTTAAGCTCGGTGTCATCATTGGCATGGCGGTCGCGATAATTTTCGTCGCACCCGAGCTTAAAATGCCCGCTACGACGAAATTTATCGACGGCACGGGTCCTGTTTTCGCAGGCCCGATATTTCCATTTTTGTTTATCACTATCGCGTGCGGCGCGATCTCGGGCTTTCACGCGCTGATCTCCAGCGGCACGACGCCGAAGATGGTGGAGCGCGAAACCCACACTCTTTTCATCGGCTACGGCTCGATGCTTATGGAGAGCCTCGTGGGCGTAATGGCGCTAGTAGCGGCGTGCATCCTAAGCCCGGGCGAATACTTCGCTATCAACTCGCCCGCTGCGGTGCTGGGCAAAGACGCGGTAAGCGCCGCGGCGTATATAAATTCTATCGGATTTAGCATTACGCCCGAGCAGATCGGCGCTTTGGCTTCAAACGTCGGCGAAACCACGATGATGAGCCGCACGGGCGGCGCTCCTACCTTTGCGATGGGGCTAACGATGCTGCTGCATCAGATCATCGGCGGCAAGGAGCTGATGGCGTTTTGGTACCATTTCGCGATCTTGTTTGAGGCGCTGTTTATTCTGACAGCGGTCGATGCGGGCACGCGCACGGGGCGCTTTATGGTGCAAGAAATTTTAGGCAACGTCTATAAGCCCTTTTCCGATACCAAAAATTCCCTCTACGGCATCATCGCGACGGTGATCTGCGTGGCGGGCTGGGGCTATCTGCTTTACAGCGGCGTTACCGATCCTATGGGCGGAATTTACACGCTGTGGCCGCTTTTCGGCGCGTCCAATCAGATGCTCGCGGGCATTGCGCTGCTGCTCGCTACGGTGGTGCTTTTTAAAATGGGCAAGCAAAAATACGCCTTCGTTACGATCGCTCCTGCGATCTGGGTGCTTATAACCACGCTTTATGCGGCGATCTTAAAGCTTATGCCGGCTAACGGCGAGCGCGTGCACGACGCGGTAAGCCACGTGGCTATCGCGCAAAATACCGCCACCAAGCTCGCCGGCCTAAGCGATCCTGCGGCGATAGAAAAGGCGCAGGCTATCATCAGAAACAACGTCATCGACGCCGTGCTATGTGCTCTTTTCGTCGTCGTTACGATCATAGTTATCGCTCAAACGATTCGAATGTGCCTTAAAATTTCAAAAGGCGGCGCGAGCGATGGATATTTCAAGCTAGCAGAAAGCGAGTACGTGGACAGGGGCGTTTATGAAAAAGTTTAAATTTAATCCGCTCGCGGCCCCGAAGGCGGTGGCGAGGTTTTTGGCGCGCGCGGATGCCGCACTTGCGCCGCTCATCGGGCTCGGCGATTACGAGGGCTATCTGAGCCATTTCAGAAGCGCTCATCCGGACGAAATCCCGCTAAGCAGGGCGGAATTTTTCCGCGCGATGCAAGATAGCAAGGCAAAAAACGTCAAGTGCTGATAGCGGCGAAAGGGCGCGGTCGCGCCGTACTCATCGCCGGCCTGCGACGCTTTGCCGTGGTGTCGTGAAATTTCGTTGTGGATTTGAAATTTTAAAATTTGATAGGGCACGGGCGCGCGAGCCATGAAATTTAGCCCGCTGCTAGAGATTAAATTTTGCGCATGCTTCTTGAAGAGCGCTTTAAATTTGCTCGCACTTAGGGCGTTGAGATTTATTCTCGCCGCCGCGCTGTATTTATCGCCGATCCGCGACGTTTTGCCGTCATGCCCTGAAATTTCGTGTGGAGCTTCACCGAGCTTCGGCGGAATTTTATTAAGACGCGCTCGCTAAATTTCGTCGCGGGGCCGCTCTGGTTTAAGGCGTGAAATTTCGCCGCGGATTTGAAATTTTAAATTTAGACTAGGGCGCGGATAAAGTGCGCGAACGCGTATGAGCTTAAGTCGGCCGAATCTATCGACGGGCTCGCCCATATATCGCCTGCGCATTGATAAATTGTATAAATTCGGCGGCGAGCGGTGACGAGATCTATGTCAAATTAAAGCGACGAGAATAGATCGTTAAAATGGTTAAATTTGCTCGGTAAATTCGCTTCTTTACGGTCTTACTGCGTGATATAAATTTTTAAAATTCACTCGCGAGAAGCGCGCCGTCCGTCGTTTTACCTGCCGATTTAATGAAATTTAAGCCGCGAATTCGAGATTTAATACTATACTTGTACGAATTTTATCTCAAGGAGCCATAATGAAAAATCTTATCGTCTTAGTCCATCCCGACATCGCAAACTCGCGTGCGAACAAAGCATGGCGCGAGCAGGCCTTAAAGCGCGCTGCCAGGTTTGATCTGCACGAGCTGTATCCGCTCTACTCGGACTTCAAAATCGACGTCGCAAAAGAGCAAAAAATGCTCGAAAAATATGAAAAGATCATCATCGAATTCCCGCTTTATTGGTACAGCTACCCGCCGCTGCTTAAGAAGTGGTTTGATGACGTATTCGCCCATGGATGGGCTTACGGCACGGGCGGCGGCGCACTAAAAGGAAAGAGTTTTGCGCTCGCCGTTTCGATTGGAGACGAGCCTACAAGCTACGCAAAAGGCGGCGCGGTAGGCTTTAGCATGGATGAGGTGATCACGCCTTTTAAATGCGCTGTAAATTTCGTAGGAGCCACGTTGTTGCCGAGCTTTTTCTACTACGGCTTCTCGTTTAATCCGAGCGAGGATTTCGTAGCCACAAGCGCAGTGAAATTCGGCGAGTTTCTGGATAAATTTTAATATTGCTGCTCGTAAGCGCTCCACTTACGAGCATCCCCGTATATCAAAGCGCGCGGGCGCTTAAATCGCACTTGTAGCGAAACGATGGCAGGGCAAAACGTAACGCGGCAAAATCACTCGCGCCGCTACTGCAGCACCTTTTTTAGCGCCAGCGCAAATAGCACGACGTATAAGACGAGCAGCCATTTTTTCTGCGTTTCGCGCCTTACGCGGTGAGCCTGAGAGGTACCGAAATATACGCCCAAAAGCCCGCCCACGGCTAGCAGCGCGCCGCGCTCGTAATCTACGTGGCCGTTGTACGAAAGGCTCAAAAGCGCGCTAAATGAGCCGAAAACGATAAAAAATAGCCCCATACAAACCGCTCTTTTGATATCGACGCCCAAAAATCCGACCAATACGGGCGTTAGAAATACCGCGCCGCCCACGCCCATGCTAAGCGCGATCGCGCCGATAGCAAAGCCGATGAAAAATAATATCGCGCCGTGGGGATTGGCGTTGCCGCCGCTTGCTACGTTCGTGCTAAAGAGCTTGAGAAATGAGACGGCAAGCGTCAGCAGAAGACCGATCTCAAGCACGATTTCGGGCGAGTATTTTACGATGAAGCCCGATAGGCTCGCGCCGCACAGCCCGCCGAGCCCCACTGCGATGCCGCTATCTAGACGGAGCCTGCCCGCGCGGTAGTTCAGGTATGAGCCGAAAAGCGAGACGATGAACATCTGCATCACCGAGATGCCCGCGGCGCTCTTGACATCGTACCCGAGAGCCATCATCACGGGCATTACGACCGTGCCGCCGCCGATACCGAAAAAGCCCGATATGAAGCCTACGACGGCGCCGATAAAGGGGAGTTCTAACATTTTGATCCTTGAAATTTGAAGCGAAGTTTATAGCTTTAAAATTTAAAGCTTGATAAATTTGCGGAATTTTGGCTTTGAGAGCGGGGATTTGTGAGATTTCTAGGCAGGGAATTTTGATCGCGGGATTTCGGCTTGAAATTTTATGCAAATCAGCCCATCTGTGTTTGTTCGCATTGCAGTCTGGCGGTAGAATTTTAGATCGGAATTCTGCGCCTAGACTGTGGCGGTTTAGCGCAAATTTGAGATAAAATTTTACGTTTAGATCGCGGGCGCCGTATCTTTGCCGCGATTAAATTTCGACGGAATTCTATCGCGGCAAAATTCCGCACGGTAAAATTTCAGTCAAAATTCTACGGCGAAATTTTCGCGCTCCGTATTTTAAAAATCGCCGCAAAATCGCCGCAAAGTCACGACAATATCGCCGTAAAATTTTATGCGGAGCGCATACAAACGAAAAGAGCGCGAATTTTTTGTAAAATTTACGACGAAATTTCGCCGCCAAAAGCTCGTTTAAGGCCGTCCAAGACCCGCCAAAAGAGTGCCAAAGGACTAAAAAGCCGCCGCCACAAAATCCTCGCGATGAAATTCAGCCCGCAAATTTCTCCTGGTAAAATCGCTTTGGATGGAGTGGGATTTGAACTCGCGGCAAATTTTTACGAGCTAAATTTTACGCAAAAATCTGCATTAAACCTGCAAAATTTATCGTAAATTTCTCCGAGCGGTTTTCGCGCCTTATGAAATTTCCAGCACAATCTCCTTTTTTAACCCGATCTGTTTGATCTCTAGCACGGAAGCGCCGCCCAAGCGCAGCGCGAGCACCTCCGCCTCGCTGCAAGCGCCTGCAAGAGCGATTTCGCGCAGTATCTTGCCGCGCCAAGCCTTGGCGTAGTGGCTCAGCACCTTGCCACCTTTGATGAAACTAAAACTCAAATATTCGTGCTTCATCTCGTAAAATTTCTCATAAAATCCCGCGCGCAGGTCCACGACGCACTCATCCGCCAGATACCGATCCAGCGTGGCGGAAAAGCTATCGCGATAAAATTTCGCCGCGTCTATGCCGCCGAATCTCTCGCCCTGCTTGAGTTTGTAGTTCGGCAGCGCGTCGCCGCCCAGCACGGGGCCGAAAAGGTTTGAAAAAA
>NZ_CALHIK010000121.1 GCF_938030785.1 uncultured Campylobacter sp. | reverse complement strand
ATCGCGTTTTGTCTATTTTTCGGCGTGGGGCTTGCGTTTTGCCGCGACAGCGACGATGCGCGCATTAAAAATTCCGCCGACACGGTTTATAATTTTTTCGACGGAATGAGCGAGATTATGTTTAAGGTCGTGCGCTGGGTGATGCAATACGCGCCGATCGGCGTTTTTGCGATGATGTTCGTCGTGTTTAATAAAAACGGCATCGAAGCCTTTAGCTCGCTGCTAAACGTTACGATCACCCTATATTTGGGACTTGCGATTCAAGTATTTTTGGTTTATTGCGTTATTTGTATGCTGCTTGGCATTAGCCCGGTTAAATTTCTCAAAAAGGTGCGCCCGCCGATGCTTACGGCTTTTGTTACCCGTAGCTCAAACGGCACCCTGCCTATCACGATGCAAACTGCCGAAGATATGGGGATCCCAAAGGCGATCTACGGCTTTGTTTTGCCTGTGGGCGCTACTATCAATATGAACGGCACGACCGTATATCTGGGCGTTTGCTCGCTTTTTATCGCTAACGCCTGCGGTATCGATCTAAACGGCGGCCACTACCTCACGATCATTATCACTTCGATGCTTGCTGCGATCGGAACGGCGGGAGTGCCCGGTGCGGGCGCGCTGATGCTGCTTTTGGTACTTGAATCGATCGGTCTTAAAGTAAGCGGCAACGTCGCGATCGCATACGGCATGATCCTCGGTATCGACGCGATTTTGGATATGGGGCGAACCTCGATGAACGTAACGGGCGACGTCGTGGCGTCGATCTACGTCGCGAAAACCGAAAATGAAATGGATATGAGCAAGTGGGAGAGCTGAAATTTTAGGCTTTTTGCCCTTGCGGCGTTAAATTTAGCTTTTTATAGCGCGTTTGCGTCACCAGGCTATTGCGGCAATAAAATTTTGTCGCGATAAAATTTCTGCTGCGGCGAGGTTTAGGCGGCTTGGCAAATTTCATCGCCGCATGTTTGTATGGCTTACGGCTAGATGAAATTTCGCAAGAGCAAGTTTAAATTTGATAAATTTAGAAAGGATTTTAGATGAAAAGAGTTGGAATTATCGGTGGAATGGGGCCTTTGGCGAGTGCGGATCTGTATCTTAAAATAATCGAGGCGACCGCGGCTAAGAGCGATCAGGAAAATATCCCGCTCGTAATCGACAGCTACCCGCAGATCGAAGATCGCACGGCGTTCATCTTGGGTAAGGGCGAAAATCCGCTGCCGCGCCTGATCGAGAGCGCTAATCGTCTTAAAAATGCGAACTGCGCGGCGTTTGCGATGGGCTGCAATACGGCGCATTTTTTTGCCGATGACATCGTCGCGGCGGTGGATCTGCCAATCATCCATATCGCCGAAGTAACGGTAAAATCGATCCTGCAGAATCACAAAGAAGCGCGCAAGATCGCCGTTTTGGCTACGATCGGCACGAAAAAGGCGCGAATCTACGACGAGCCGCTAAAATCCGCGGGGCTAATCAGCGTCGAACTGGGAGAGCAGATCCAAAACACGCTGATGGACTGCATCTACAAAGGGGTCAAAGCGGGCAATATTAACGAATACGTAGGCATTTTCGAGGATCTTTTGGGCAGGATCGATGCCGATATTTTCATCGCGGGCTGCACCGAAATACCGCTATTTTTGCCGTTAATTAAAAGCGATAAAATTTTTGTCGATCCGACGCTGGAGCTTGCCAAGGCGATCGTGGAGTTTTCGCGCTCGTAAATTTAAAGGCTACCGCTTAAAGGCGCCGCGCACAGGAAGCGTTATTTCGCGCGGCGCTGCTTTAAAATTTAGCTCTATAAAATTCTAAAACGAGTCGCTTTTAAATTTAGTCGTTGCGTCTGCGAAATTTAAAATTTTAAATTTGCTGGTACCGCGGCCGCAAATCGATCTAAATTTAATCTATGAAAGCCGAAATTGACCGCTAGCGGTAAGCTTTGAAATTTAGTAAATTTTTTAGCTTACGGCGGATAAATGGCTGCCGTAAATTTTATCTTGCGCGTTAAAATTCCGCGTCGAAAGCAAATTTTAAGCCTAAACCCACTACCCTTAAACTCCAAATCAACACAAGGATTGAATATGAAAAATTTTATACTCTCGGCGTTTGTAGCGTTTGCAGTATCGGGCTGCGCGCTGTTTACATCCAACGATGCGCCTGCCATGGCGGGCAATATAAACGCCGTCAAATCGGAAGTGCTCAGCTATACGCGCCAAGGCTCCACTTCATATATCTACACGCTCAAAGACCTCTCTAGCGGCGACGCCTACATAGCGCGCTCGGGTAGATACTACGCAGCCTCGGGCGACGTCGCCTACGTGAGCACCAGTAACGGCACTATCACCGAGTTTAGAATCATCTCGCGCAAAGCGGGCGCGAGCTCTCCGCGCGCTTATAGCGGCGAGAAGATCGTAACCAAGCAGGTCTATAAAAACGACTCCATAGCCGTACCAGATAGCGAAAATATAAGCTTTTAATCTGCTTTATGCCTTTTGTCCGCAGGTTATTTGGCCGCCGATCGCTTTTTGATCGCCCTTGTCGCTCGCCGTTTTAACCTGCGGATCGCTTTTTGGGTACGCCGCCTCCGCGGCTTTTTCTACGGTGCGAGGATTGATCCTTATTGCGCTATCCGGCTTGTTTAAATTTAACCGCCGCTTTTTATA
Source organism: uncultured Campylobacter sp. (assembly GCF_938030785.1). Lineage (GTDB taxonomy): Bacteria > Campylobacterota > Campylobacteria > Campylobacterales > Campylobacteraceae > Campylobacter_B. The sequence goes on along the minus strand of NZ_CALHIK010000121.1, from coordinate 5,684 downwards.
CGAAAAAATTTTACTAAATTTAATCCGCGCCAAATCTACACGAAAATAATCGATAAACAAAAGTCAAACAAAATATCGGCTTAAATTTAAAATTTTAGATATAAATTTAAAGCCGAAAAAGATAAGGCGTAAAATCCTATGTTGCCGTCTGTTTACCGCGGCTTGCTATAATCCTGCCATCGAAACTAGAACTCCTTTCAATAATCAGCGAGGCTTGTGTGAGCCTCGCTTTTTTTATGCCCGAAATTTTTGCGATTTTGGTAAACACTCGGTAACAATTTAGTCATATTTTGGTATTTTTCAGCCTATTTTAAGCATATAATTTGCCATTTTGTGCTACTATTGCACCTACAAACTTTTAAAGGAGTTCAAATGAAACTATTCAAACTTAGTTTAGCAGCAGCTATCGCTGCAGGTGCTCTTGCTACAAGCGCAAGCGCTGTTCCGCTAGAAGAGGCTATCAAGGATGTTGATCTAAATGGATATGCTCGTATGCGATATACACACGATCGCGATAAAAATGCCGGAAATAGCAGCAAGAGCACTTGGGAGTTTAAATCCGAAGCAGATTTCAAAGCTAAAATCGACGATAACTTCTTTGGTGTAGTCGGTATTCGATTTATGGATAGAGATGGCGGCGAATCATTATCTTCTTCAAACAGCCAATACCATGGTGGACAAAATCCAAGCGACAAAGACTCCCATTTTGATATCGCTAAAGCTTACTTAGGATATACCGTCGGCGGTACTGTAATCGCAGTCGGTCGCCAAGGCGTAGGTTCATTCTTTACTGATGATATGTATGGAGACGGCGTTAAGATTACTAGCACCGATATCGAGGGCTTAACTCTTACCGGCTTTTGGATGGATTCTTTAGAAAACGACGGTGATATTGGAAGCCTTGATTGGGCTGGCATAGGTGCAATGAACAAATTAACTACCGATCACAATCTATATGGCGCAGGAATTGCAGGCTCATACGATCCGGTAGCTTTCCAACTATGGTATAACTCTTTAGAGGATGTAGCCGATCTTTTCGCTGCAGAGTTAGCATTTAACTTTGATATTTCCGATGATTTTAGCCTTGGTATAAAAGGTCAATATGCATTCTCTGATTTTGACGGAAGCTATAAAAACGCAAACGCTGATGATGCGGATTTCTGGGCTGCAGAGGCTAGCATGGGTCTATTCGGTATCGATTTAGCCGCAGGTTACTTAAGATTTGAGCCTGATAATAAAAGCAAAGATTCTTTTGTATCATTTGAAGATCAAGGCTCTTTCATCAGTCCGGGTGAGCAGTTGCTAGATTATACGAACTTTACCGGCAAAAACGAATACTGGTATGTAGTAGCAGGATATACTATCCCTGATACAGGTATCAGAATCGGCGCCGATTACCTAGACGGTAAAGCGCATGGCGACGATGCATACGAGGTAGTAGGTAGAATTTCTTATAAATATAATCAGAAACTAAGCTTCAAAACTTGGTATTCACACTATAAGATTGATGGCGCTGCAGGTGCTGCTGATGAGAAAAATGATCGAATCAGATTCGAGGCTAAATACAGCTTCTAATTATTTACCTTCCACGGGTAAAATTAGGGCGAAGCTTTTGCTTCGCCCTTTTTAAATTTAAAATCAAGGTTTTTTATGAAAATTTTTAAAATTTCTTTTTTAGCATGTTTTTTTGCCTTCACTCTAAATGCTGCGGATAATGCAAACGACGATACATACGTATTTGAAGCCAAAGGTGAGTTTGCCAAAGAGTTAAAATCCCTAATCGAAAAGCATTCTAAAGACGAAAATATAACCGTAAATATCTATAAAAGCGCTCCTGCCGCAGGCGGCAAAGCTCATAGCGGCAAGGTAAATCGAAATATAAACTCTTTAAAAGAAAAAGGCGGAGCGATCTTTGCCGAAAAGTGCGCTTCCTGCCACGGCGAAAACGGGCAAAAAAAAGCTTATGGAGTATCTCGTAAACTCAAAGATATGGACGCCAAGGAGATTTCGATAGCTATTTCGCAATACACCACGGATCTAAGCCACGGCGGCAAGATGAAAAATATCATGCAGCCGATCGCCGCTAAAACGGGCGCTACGGAGCTAGGCTACATCATCGCTTATCTAAAAGGCGATGATTCGTTCCTATACGATAGCTCGTCTAGTAGGAGCACGAATACCGAAATTTCGACCGCCCCGAGCGAGCAGGGCTCATATCTAAAATAAAGGAGCGTAGATGAAAGTAGCGATCATTTTAGCAAACGGATTTGAAGAGATCGAGGCGGTAAATCTGATCGATGTTTTGCGCCGCGCAGAGATCGATGCGGTATCCGTGGGGCTGGATAAAAAATGCGTCTGCGGCGCACACGGCGTAGAGATGATCGCCGATGAAATTTTAGACGATATAAAAGTTTCGGAATTTGATATGATCGTTTTGCCCGGCGGCTTACCTGGAGCCGAAAATTTGGCAAAGAGCGAGAAGCTAGGGCAGATACTGCGCGACTTTGATGCAAACAATGCCAAGATCGGCGCGATATGCGCGGCTCCATGGGCGCTAGCTACCGCAGGCGTGCTCAAAAGCGCCTATACTTGCTATCCCGGCTTTGAAAAGATCGTCGCGCACGCTGGATATACCCCATCTGCAAACGTCGTGAAAGACCAAAACATAATGACCTCGCGCGGACCTGCCACCGCGATGGAATTCGCGCTGCAAATCGTCCGCGAGCTAAAAGGCGATGAGATCTACGCGAAGCTAAAAGACGATCTGCTTTTTAAGTAGCCAAAGTGGCTTTTTGAGCGACTAAGGCGTGGAGAGCAAAAATACGAAATGCCCGCCTGCTGAGCTATCGCGCCACAATCGGCGTAAAATTTAATACTTCGCCGCGCCGCCTCAAAATAGAATTTGCCCTTTTGTAAGCTTTCATTCGCCAAGTTCATTAAATTTAAATGATAAGAATTTCGCCCTCCTTAAAATACTAAAGCAGGCTTTATATCGATCGCCACGCATATTCGCTCTTTTTAAATTTCATAAATTATGTACAAAATTTTCCTGCGAAATTTCGCGCCCAAATTTAAGCTAAAATTCCATTAAATTTGACCGTTTCTAAAGCCCGAATTTAATATAATTTCCAAATCAAAAAAGGACCAAAAATGAGCGACTACACCCACCTGCACCTTCACACCGAGTATTCGCTGCTAGACGGCGCGAATAAAGTAAGCGAGCTCGCCGAGCTTTTGCAGAGCCGCGGTACCAAGGCGTGCGCGATCACCGATCACGGCAATATGTTCGGCGCGATAGACTTTTATCAGACGATGAAAAAGCACGGCATCAAGCCGATCATCGGCATCGAGACCTATCTGCACAACCACGACGATATCGGCGATAAAAGCGACCGCCAGCGCTACCACTTGATACTGCTTGCCAAAAACGAGACGGGTTATAAAAATTTAATGTATCTTAGCTCGCGCGCGTTTTTGGACGGCTTCTACTACTACCCGAGGATCAACAAAAAAATTTTAAAAGAGTACAGCGAGGGTCTCATCTGCTCCTCAGCGTGCCTAGCGGGCGAGGTGGAATTTCATCTAAATAGAAGCGAGCGAAATTTAAAGCGCGGCGCGGGCGGCTACGAAGCGGCGAAAAAAGCGGCGCTTGAGTATAAGGAAATTTTCGGCGAGGATTTTTATCTCGAGATCATGCGCCACGGCATCGGCGAGCAGTTAAACGTCGATAAGGAGCTTATACGCCTCTCGCGCGAAATCGGCGTCAAGATCATCGCTACCAATGACGCTCACTACTCGCGCAAAGACCGCGCTAAGGCTCACGACGTCTATCAGTGCATCTCGATGGGCAAGACGATCAACGACGGCGACCGCCTAAAACACGTCGTTTCGGAATTTTACGTAAAAAGCGACGAGGAGATGAGGCGGCTTTTTGCGGACATTCCCGAAGTGATCGAAAATACCGCCGAGATCGTAGATAAGTGCAATCTGAAATTTGCTTTCGACGAGAAGGACTACGCGCCGACGCCGCCGAATTTTAAATTTACGATCGAATACGCCGCTAGGCTCGGGCTTTCGCTGCCGCAGCCGGACGAGCGTTATAGCTTTGCAAATGACGATTTTTTATTCGATCATCTCTGCCGAGAGGGGCTTAAAGAGCGCCTTAAATTTATCGATCCCGCGAGGCACGAAATTTATCGCGAGCGCCTAGAAAAGGAGCTTGCCATCATCAAAAACATGCATTTTTCGGGCTATATGGTAATCGTGCAGGATTTCATCAACTGGGCGAAGGATCACGACATCCCCGTGGGCCCCGGTCGCGGCTCTGCGGCAGGCAGCATCTGCGCGTATGCGCTTCGCATTACCGACCTCGATCCGATCCCGTATAATCTGCTTTTCGAGCGATTTTTAAATCCGTCGCGTATCTCGATGCCCGACATCGACGTGGATTTTTGCCAGGCGCGCAGAGGCGAGGTGATCGACTACGTCATCGATCAGTACGGCAAATTTAACGTCGCGCAGGTTGCGACCTTCGGTAAGCTGCTCGCGCGCGGCGTCATCCGCGACGTGGCTCGCGTCTGCGACATGCCGCTTTCGCAAGCCGATAAGATGGCGAAGCTGATCCCCGATAAGCTCGGCATCACGCTCAAGCAGGCTTACGACGCCGAGCCGAAGCTGAAAGAATTTATCGACGCAGATCCGATCGCACAGCAGGTTTGGGAGTTTGCGCTGGGTCTTGAAGGGCTCAATCGCAACGCAGGCATGCACGCCGCGGGCGTGGTGATCTCAAACGAGCCGCTGTGGAACAAAGCGCCGCTATTTAAGCAGGATAAGGGCGAGGATGCGCGCCTGGTAACGCAATACACCAAAAATTACCTTGAGGACGTCGATCTGATAAAATTTGACTTCCTGGGTCTAAAAAACCTCGATGTGATCGACAACGCCGCCAAGCTCGTAAAGCGCCGCTACGGTCGCGATATCGTCTGGGAGGAGATCGATTTTAACGACCACAAGACCTATGAGACGATTCAAAGCGGCAATACGCTAGGGATTTTCCAAATCGAGGGCGCGGGCATGCAGGATCTTGCGATGAACCTGCGCCCCGACCGCTTCGAGGATATCATCGCGATGATCTCGCTATACCGCCCGGGACCGATGGATCTAATCCCTGATTTTATCAGGATCAAACATGGCGAGCTAAAAGCAAGCTATATCTTCCCAGAGATAAAAGAAATTTTAGAGCCTACCTACGGTATCATCGTCTATCAAGAGCAGGTCATGCAGATCGTGCAGAAGGTAGGCGGCTTTAGCTTGGGCGATGCCGATCTGGTACGCCGCGCGATGGGTAAGAAGGATGAAAAGAAGCTCGCTCATATGCGCGAGCAGTATCTAAGCGGCGCCAAAGAGCTGGGCTTTGACGTAGCTAAGGCGGATGAGCTATTTGACCTGATTATGAAATTTGCTTCCTACGGCTTTAACAAATCTCACGCCGCGGCATATTCGATGATCACCTTTCAAACAGCCTATCTTAAGACCTACTATCCGGCGGAGTTTATGGCGGCGCTGCTTACTTCAGAGGAGGGCAATACCGATAAAATTTCAAAGTATATCGACGAGGCTAGCCGCCTGGGTATCGGGCTTTTGCCGCCGTCGATCAATCAAAGCTTAAGAGGCTTTAGCGTCGT
>NZ_CALHIK010000120.1 GCF_938030785.1 uncultured Campylobacter sp. | reverse complement strand
AAATTTTGGGGTAATTATATTTAAGTCGTTAAAAAAATTCCGTCATTTATCTGACGATATTTTGAATTTATTTGATAAATTTGCACTTTTTGCTTAAATTTAAAAACTAATTAATTCTTTAAATAAAATTAATTTGTCACTAGCTTTTAATCACTATAATTTCAGTATGCAATATACTTTTGAAATTTAAATTATCATTAAAATTTCCTTCACTTATTCTCGATTTTGGTTAAAAAAATTCTTTTTGCTTAAGACAAAATTTCAATTTATTTTTAGGCAATAATTTATATAATTCTGCCGAAATTGCATATATGGTAATTTTGCATATCAGTATTTTCGAAAGGAGAAAATATGGCGAATAAAGGCAAGGTCATATGCCCTTATTGCGGCACAGGCTGTCAAATCGAGCTAACCGCTGAAGACAACTTCATCAAATCCGCGGTCGGCGTAGGTGACAACCCCGTAAATCAGGGATGTTTGTGTTTGAAAGGATATTACGGCTGGAACTACGTAGGCTCGAGAGATAGGCTTACGACACCGTTGATCCGAAAAAAGGACGGTAAATTTAGCAAAGACGGCGATTTGGTCGAAGCTAGCTGGGACGAAGCGCTTGATCTGGTTGCTAAAAAAATGCTAGAAGTCAAAGAAAAATATGGCGCCGACGCGATAGCGGGAAACTATTCCGCGCGCTGCACGCATGAGGATAACTACGTAGCGCAGAAGCTGCTTAGAATTTTAGGCACGAATAATATCGATCACTGTGCACGCATTTGACACGCTCCGACAGTAGCAGGACTTGCTAAAACAATCGGAAACGGAGCTGCCACAAATAGCTTTACGGAGATCGGAATTCATAGCAACTGCATTATGATGATCGGCTCGAACCCTGAAAACGGTCACCCTATCGTCGCGATGCACGTACAAAGAGCGCTGAATAGAGGCGCTAAACTTATCGTTATCGACCCGGTAAAAACAGAATTTGCAAACCGCGCTACCGTGCATTTGCAGCTTGAGCCGGAGCATAACATACCAGTCATCAACGCCTTAATCCACGCCGTCATCGACGAGGACTTGGTAAATCACGAATTCGTTGAGAAATACACCAAAGGTATTGAATACGTAAAAGAGGCGGTAAAAGATTACTCTCCGGAAGCCGTAGCGAAATATACGAGACTAAATCCGGAAGATATCAGAAAAGCAGCTAGAATTTACGCTACTACTCGCCCTGCGGTAATTACCCACGGAATGGGTGTAACCCATTTCAACCACGGCGTAGGCGCAGTTTGCGACATTTCAAATTTAATGCTCATAACAGGCAACGTAGGCGAGCTCGGAAGCGGCGATCTGCCGATCCGCGGACAAGAAAACGTCCAAGGATGCTGCGATATGGGAATGCTTCCTAACGTCTTTACCGGCTACAAAGCCGTAACCGATGAGAACGCACGCGCATGGTTCGAGCAGCAGTGGAATTTACCGAAAGGCCATCTAAATGGCAAGATCGGTATCCACAAGACCGAAGTACCGGATGCGATACTTGATGGCAGGGTAAAATTTTTCTGGACGATGGGCGAAAACCCGGTTATGACCGATCCGAACGCAAACCACTTCCTACGCGCGATCTCCGAGGTAGAGATGTATGTAATCCAAGATATATTCTTAACCGAGACTAGCCGCAAGGCGGACGTCGTACTTCCTGGGGCTTGTAGCGGCGAGAAAGAGGGTACTTACGCCAACGCCGAGCGCCGCGTACAGCACAGCGAGATCGTAGTAACGCCTCCGGGACAAGCCAAGCAAGACTGGCAGATCATCTGCGAGCTTGCCAGACGCTTGGGTCTCGGGGATCATTTTACGTTCCAATCTCCTGAGCAAATTTGGGAAGAGGTGCGCAGAGTAGCTCCGCACAACTACGGCGGTATGAGCTATTACCGCATCAAAAAATATCACGGACTTCACTGGCCGTGCCCTGATGAGAATTCTATGGGCGGACCTGCATTGTATCTTGATAAGAAATTCTTTACTCCTGACGGCAAGGGAAATTTCATCCCTGTGCTATTCGTGGACGATAAGAGCAAGATCGAAAGCGCCAAAGAGGAATTCGCAAAGCGTATGAATATGCCGAAAGATTATCCTGTAATGGCGGGCTCGGTCGATGAGAAGACCGACGAGGAGTTCCCGATCCAGCTTCTAACTACGCGTAAGGTTTACGAGTATGCAGGAGGCGCTATGACTAGGCGCTCTAAGACCGTCGAGCAGGGCGGCGACGCGATAGGACCGATTGCGGAAATGAATCCGAAACTCGCCGAGCGATACGGAATTTCACAGGGCGATTTCATCGTTGCGTGGAGCCGCTACGGCTATATCGCGATCAAGGCGGACATCACCGAGTGTATAATGGATGGTATCATTCAGATGTCTTATCACTACTGGGAGAGCTGCTGCAACGAGCTAACGAGCGGCGGCTGGGATCTAATCGCCAAAACTCCTACGTTTAAGGCGGCGATTCAGATTAAAAAGATCGATGAGGCGGAGTTCTTGCGTATCCGCGAGCTTAAGCGCATTAAGTTCCAGACCAACAAGGTTATTTACGACGACTTCCACCACCATCCGATTAAATTCTAATTATAAAGCGGGATTTAACGCAGCGGATCGCCTAGCGCGGTCCGCTTTTTTTATGCGCTTTGCATGCGTAAAATTTCAACTTTTGATTCAAAACAGTTCGTTTGAAAATTCGTTCGTTTGGGAATTTGCTAGTTAGGAAAATTACTATCTTTAAATTGACTTACTCGGAAATCCATTATTTTAAAATTCGTCGGTTTGAGAAATCGCTCTTTTTAAATTTGCTTGTTTGCTTTATAAAATTTCGTGGGAGCTTCGGGCTTGGGTTTTTATCTTGGCTCATGGCTCGCCGCGCTTAAATTTTAAATTTACCCTCGTCTTATACCCGCCGCGCCGAAATACTTTGTAGTTCATGATTTTAAATTTTACGTAGAATTTAAAATTTCAAATATGCGGCGCACGCTACAATTTAAATTTAACGCGAGCTGAAAGCTCGCCCCCTTGAGCGCGCCAGGGGTTAGGGGGTTTTAAGGGGGAAGGGGAGCACCTCGCAAAACGAGTGTAGCGACGCAAGGCTTTAGCCTGCGACGTTTCTTGCGAGCGCAGCGAAGCAGAGCGAGCGGCACCTATAGCTTAAATTTAATGCGAGTACGTTTTACGCATAGTTTTTGTGCGTCAGGCTCCACCTTATAAATTTAACCCAGGCGTAGCCTGCACCGCTTAAAGCGTCGTCGGGGGATGGGTGGGGCTTGCGGGCGAGCAGAACAATGCGGTGCTGCGGAGGCGGCGTCTTGCAAGAAGTGTGACCTCGCAATTGGGGCTCCCTTCCTGTCCCAAGATTACGATATCACGAGCTAAAATTTAAACGGAATTTTATAAGGTAAAGCGACGCTTTAAATTTAAGTTGTAAATTTATCAGTTAAATTCCAAAAAATTTATGCATATTTACGTTGACGTTGTGTGCCATACATGACCAGTAAGGGGGCGGCGCTCAGAAGTTAGCGGGGCGCCCCCTTACCAACCCCCACCCGCGCGACGCTAGCGGTGCGGACTGGGTCCGCGTTAAATTTTATAATTGTGCTCGGCTTCTTTAAAATTATTTCTACGATTTTAAATTTACCGCCGCAAAAATCGTAAAATTTTAATTACGCTACAAATCGGTGCTGTATTTTTCTAAATATCTATAAAATTTTAAAAAGATCAGACTTGGAAAAAATAGCGCATTGGAGTTTTAAATTTAACCGGCTGTTGCAAAATGGACGGCGAGGACTAGAAGAGCGACGAATTTCACCAAAAATCAGTTACGGACAGCGCTCACTGTGTCGCCACTAAATTTAGAGCGCTAAATAAATTTAAACAGTCGGCAGCGGTAGCCGTCGTAAAGAAATTTGTGTAAATTTAAAAACGTTCAATAGATATTAAAGCAGTCAAATGGTTTTTTTTAAGCTCTGCTAAATTTAAAGCGCCCGAGTGCTTAAAATTTTACGGTGAGTAGCCGTTTTAAAACCAGATAAAAGTCGTTTTGAAATAAAGCCGATCAGGCTCGGCAAGGCCGCGGTTACTAGCTTTATGGCGTCAATAAATCCGATAAAAGCCGGCCGTCGGCTAAATTTTAAAATTTTAAAATTTACGCCGAGGGTTTGTTTTCAAACAGATCCGCGTGTTTGCCGCGCAAAAACTCAACCACGGCGATCACTTCGTCCGCGCCGCTAGCGTCCGAGTTTTCAAGCACCGTGTCGATATTTTCGATGTAGAGCTGCGCCGCGTCGGCGAGCCGCTCGCGCTTCACGCCCGCATAAAGCAGCATCGCGTCAAGCAGGATATTGATCTCGTAGATGAGGTCTTGCTCGGCGATTTTTTCGTCATTAGCTTTCATCTTCTTCCTTTGAAATTTGGGTTTTTTTCTCGATCAGATCCACGATTTGCGCCTTTACGGCTTCGTACGAGCTCGCGTCCTTAAAGCCCGCAAACATCCCGCCGCTCGCGTTTACGTGCCCGCCGCCGCCGAGGAGCAGCTTTGCCATTTCGCTAACATCGATCTTGCCGTCGGCGCGGAAGCTGAGCGTTTTTTTGCTCGTTACGTCGATAAAGAAATCAATATCGGGATTTTGCGTCAAAAAATCGTTGCCGATGACGCTTACGTTGCCGATATTGTAGGTCAAAATGCCCTTTTTATCGAGGTAGCTGATCTCGAAGCGCTGCTTTTGCGTGCTTAGGCGGGCGACTACGAAATGCGAGACGAGATTGCTTAGCGTATCGTCGCGCTCGCCTTTAAAAAATTCCTTCTTTATGCCGTGCAGCGCGCTATCTAGCGCTATGTGCGCATTCGGCTCGTCTTGAAATTTAAAAATTTTTTCTAACAGGAAAAAGATATAATCCCTGCTCTCCTGCTCAAACATAATTTTATTGATCTCTTTCGCGCCCGAGACCATGCCGAGGCAGACCTTGCCGAGCTCAAACTCGCTCTGCTCCTTCAGCCAGATATCCACGGCGTTTACGACGCGCACGAGCTTATCCAGCCGCGTCTCGCCGCCGAACATCGCGCTGAAAAAATCATACGTTATCTTCGTGGCGCAGCGCGACGAGTCCAAAAAATACCACGGGAATTTTTTCGCGCACTCAAGTCCGCTTTGATGATGATCCAGAAGGATCACGCGGGCGTTGCGGCGCGCCAGTTCACCGCTAAATTTCTCGCACTGCGCGGGTAGTAAATTTAGATCGGTGATTAAAACTAGGCTTTTTTCGTCTGCGCCTGCGGCAAGCCTTGCGTCGATATCGGCGAGGATGAGTTCAAATTTTTCGTTTATCTCCTTGCCGTAGTTGGCGTTGAAAAATTCCACGTCCGTCAAGTAGTGCGCCGCGACGAACTGTGCGCCGTAGCCGTCCAGATCGGTGTGGCTGAGGTGATATATTTTCATTTGCGCTCTTTGCCGATGATGTTTGCTAGAGTGATCGTATCCATATACTCATCGACCTTCTCCTGAAGCTCGCCGAACATTAGATTGACGCGGCACAGCGTGCGACCGTTCGGGCAAGCGTCGATCCCCTCGGCGGTGCAATCAAATACCGTCGCCTTGCGCCTTTCGGCGCTTTTGATGATCTCGCTTAGCGTGATTTCATCCGCATTGCGCGCGAGCACAAAGCCGCCTTTTGCGCCTTTGTAAGAATTTAGAAGTTTTGCGCGCGCCAAATTTTGTAAAATTTTAGCTAAAAAGCTGCGTGAAATTCCAAGCTCGCTAGAGATCGAATCCACGTCCATAGACTCATTCTTGCCGGCGATACAGATCATTGAAAGCAGCGCATATTCGCTTGCTTTAGTAAAAAGCATTTATCTTCTCCTTTGGTGTCAAAGCGTGCATTTTACATCAAAAAAGCAAAAATTTAGGTTAATTAAGTATAATCGCTTCCTATTTTACCGATCAGGAGGTCATCATGGCTTTAGACACGGCTCAAAAAGCACAGATAGTTGCGAAATTCGCTAGAAGAGAGAAGGATACGGGTTCTGCGGAGGTGCAAATCGCGCTTCTTACCGAGAGGATCACGCTTCTTACCGCCCACATCCAGGCAAATCCGAAAGATTTTTCATCTCGTTTAGGACTACTAAAGCTAGTAGGTCAGCGCAAAAGAATGATGAAATATCTCAAAAATAAAGACTACGCAGTTTATTCTAAGCTCGTTAGCGAGTTAAATTTAAGAGATAAATAAGTTTGATTTATATTTGTATCGCGGCTTTGGCCGCGACTCTTCGCTTATGTTTTTTTGAGCTTTAGCTTATTTATTAATTTATTAATAAAAGTCGGTGCTCCTGTTTTATTTATTTCGCAATTTTTAATATACTTGTTTGCTAAATTTGTTTTATTTCCATTTATTCCAATAAAATCTTGAAGAATTTTTTCATCGGTTGGCCTTAGATTTAAATACTTAAATACACAGCTGTCATTATCCGATAGATAGTCAGTTGTCTCAAATATCTTATTAATTCGATCGTTTCCAAATTCCTTTAATGTTTTAATAAATATCTTTCCATCAAGGCAATGCTCCATTGTTACAACATCCTTATATTGGGTATTATTATATGATGATAGGTCGGTTATATCCTCTTTTATGCAGAGCCTCATTAAAAATAATTTTAAATTATTTTTATCTACATAATAGCTTTCAACGTTTTCTCTTTCTTTATCTGTATCACATAGGCATAGTACACTCCCTTGCGTTGTCTTAAATTCATCATCGCTTAAAATAGAATATAAGTTTTTATAAATCTTTATAACATTTGTAATTCCATTCATAGATATGATTCTTAAGTTATTTCCCTTAATATATTCTTTTAGGAAATAGCTTAGATAAATTTTATCGGAAATACCCTCACATATGATCCAATTGTATGCTTTTTCTGCATACAATGAAGTTATGATAGAGTGTAATAATTCACTGTTACTTTTTAAATTTATATTGATAGGCAATTTAAAACTTCTGTTTAACTGATTATATAAATTTATTTTTAAAAATTCATTTTTTTGCTTGTCATTTTTTGTTATATAATAAGCGATTCCTTTTTCTATGGTTGGCAAAAAACCGTACCAATGCGTAGTAATTAAAACATATACTCTTTCGCTAATATCTTTTAGTTTTTCAAATTGATAGTAGATTTTCGAAGAATTTAATGAAGATTCTGGTTCGTCTATAGCCAATATGATTTCTTTCTCATTTTCTTGACTATTAATAAATGCTGTGGCAACATCTATTAGGGCCTGCCTTTTTTCGCCAGAACTTAGATTATATACCGGAATAGGAGATTCTTTACCTTCTTTTTTGTGTAAAACTTTAATCTTAAAATATTTTTCTATTATAGTCTCTGCCAGTTCGGCTTCCGATATATTTATTCTATTTCCTTCTCCTATGTATTTGTATCCATTTAAATATTTTTCTATATTGCTTTGTATAAAATTTTTGAGCTCTTCATTAATATTTTTATGTATATTATTTTGGCTTATAAGATTTTTGATATTATTTTTAATATTTAGCCCTATTAATTTTTGCATTTGTAAATTTGATATTTTTGTAAAATCTTCTACTAAAATTTCTATAGGAATATACACATAAGAATAGTATTCTCGTATTAAGTTGTTTACCCAAGTTATTCCTATGTTATTATTTGTATCTAAATTCGGTAATCCTTTTAATATGTTATCGATAGATATAAACCACGCATTTTCCTCGTTGCTAGTTTTTGCTATTCCACTAATAAATATATAATAATCATCTGATAGCATTTTTTTAAGGCTAACAAGATCAGACATAATAGCTTTTTTGTGTTTTTTTGTGTTATCGGTTTGGCTTTCTTCATTTTCAGTATCATTGGATTCTGCAGATCTTTCGAGCATATTTTTAAAATAATCTGTATATTTTTGAATAATATTTTTATATTCCCCAGCATCGTTATACAAATTCGCTATAATAACATCTGTTCTGTCCTTTTTAAGCACATGGAATAAGGCTATAAAAGGAATTTTGTCTGGAGTATTGCCCACCCCTTTCGTCGTATTCCATTCCTTGTTATTAAAATACGTATCTAACGCTTCTAGTATCGAGCTTTTTCCAATGCCATTATCGCCTAAGTACGCCACAAATTTCTCTCCGCAAAACATCGATATATAATTTATAGCAGTATAATTTTTATAATTCCTCATCAACATGCCAAAAATCATTATTTCCTCCTAATCCATTTATTTAAACGCCGCGAAGCTCATAAAATTTGCCCATTTAAAGATACTCTCGACG
>NZ_CALHIK010000119.1 GCF_938030785.1 uncultured Campylobacter sp. | reverse complement strand
CGTTTGCGCGGAAGCAAAATTTCAAGCTCCTGCTCGCTCTGCGCGTTTTGGATCAGCTCGCGCAGATTTTCGTAAAATTCCAGCTTGCTTTTTAAATTTTGCTCCTCCAGATGCAAATTTGCGCTTTTGTTTCGCAGCCTTTTTGCTTCGGCATACAGCTGCGAAAGTGCGATTTTAGGCGGGTCTTGTATATCAAACTCCACCCGCTCGCCAGCGCGCGAAATGAGCGAAATATGCCTTTCGTAGTCTTTGATTTTGTATAAATTTTCCTTCAGCAGATCGGCGCGCAGGCTAAAAAGCTCGGCCTGCCTCAAAAGCTCGGCCGCGCTTGGAAGCTCCTTTAGGCTCTGGCTTAAAGCCTCCGTTTTTTTCTCGATGCGAGCGAGCTTTACGTTTCTTAGCGAGGTGATCTTGCGCTCGTTTAAGCTTTTAAATTCTGCTTCAAAAAAGGCGTCAAAATCCTCTATGCGCGCTACCTTTTGCTCTTTTATCTCGCGCGGGGGCAGCGGGATCAGCTTTTTGCCGACGCGAATGCTTCTAAAATCGTTATCGAAGTGGCGCAGCGCCTCCAAAATAACCCCCGCCTCATCCGTGATGATGACGTTCGTAAAGCGCCCGGTAAATTCGAAATAGATCTCCGAAACGAGCCTTTTATAGCCCACGCTAAGCTCGGTGCGAATGGATAAAATTCTATTATTTTGCGGCACGGCGATCTTTAAAATTTTACTTTTCACAAAGCGCTTGGCGAGCACCACGTCAAAGGGCGCCTTGTAGGTTTTGCTCTCGGTAAATGCGGCGTTTTTGTGGATGTTTGAGCTCGTTTTGTCCATGTCGAAAAACAGCGTCTCGTCGCCGTCGAAGCAAATTTTAAAAAGATTATCGCCCGTGCGCTTTATGTGCGAGATAAATTTTTTGCTTTGCAGATAGTCGCAAATTTGAATTAAGTTTTGATACTTCATACGCGTTAAAATTTCTCTTTATGGATTTTGGCTAAATTTAGCTTTTGCAGATCGTGCGGGCTCGGGTGCTGCTGCGGTACGCCGAGGGCTAGTATCGCTTCTGCTTTGAAATTTAGCGGAAAGCCCAGCGCCTCGCGCAAAAACTCCTCGCTACTGCGTCCGTCCGCGGCGGCGCGCAATCTTACCTGCACCCAGCAGCTGCCGAGATTTAGCGCGCTTGCGGCAAGGTGCATGTAGCCTAGCGCTACCGAGCAGTCCTCGATCCAGACGTCCTGCTTCTGCGTATCTGCGATCACTACGATCGCGGCCGTGGCCTGTTTTAGCATATCCGCTCCGCTTTCGCGGCATGCGCTTAGCCGCTCAAGCATCCGTTTGTCGCGCACGAGGATGAACTCCCACGGACAGAGCGCGCGACCTGAGGGCGCAAGCAGACCCGCTTTTAAAATTTTATCCAGCGCCTCGTCCTCAAGCGGCTTAGGCGCGTATTTTCTTACGCTTCTGCGGTTTGCAAAAATATCTAAAATTTCCATCATCTCGCTCCTTGCGGCTCAATTATACATAAAATTGCAAAAATTTATGATTTTTTAGCTAAAATCGCGCAAATTTAACCGACACGAAGGAGATTTTATGAAGCAGACGATCACGGAGAAAATTTTTAGCGAGCACGTGGGCGAGGCGGTTTTTGCGGGACAGATCATCGAAAGCGCCATCGATATGGTCATCGGCAACGACATCACGACGCCAATTTCGATCAAGCAGTTTGAGCTTAGCGGCGCAAAAAAGCTCGCCAATCCGGACGGCTTTGCGATCGTGATGGATCACTATATCCCTACGAAGGATATTTTAAGCGCAAACCAAGCTAAAATTTCACGCGAGTTTGCCTATAAGCACGATTTGAAAAACTATTTCGACGAAAAGGATATGGGTATCGAGCACGCGCTGATGCCTGAAAAGGGGCTCGTAGTACCCGGCGACGTCATCATCGGCGCGGACAGCCACACCTGTACCCACGGCGCGCTGGGGGCTTTTGCGACCGGTATGGGCAGCACCGATCTTGCTTTTGCGATGATAACGGGCAAGAATTGGTTTAAGGTGCCACCTACGATCAAAGTGATCTTTCGCGGCAAGCCCGCGCCGCACATCTACGGTAAAGATCTGATTTTAGAGGTGATCCGCCTCATCGGCGTGGATGGCGCGCGCTATAAGGCGCTGGAGTTCTGCGGCGACGCGCTGGAGCATTTGGATATGGATAGCAGATTTTCGCTTTGCAATATGGCGATCGAAGCGGGCGGTAAGAGCGGTATCGTCGCGGTCGATGAGATCACGAAGGAATTTTTGGCAGATAAAAATTTGCGCGCCGAGCCGAAATTTCACTACTCCGACGAGGGCGCGAACTATGAGCAAATTTTAGAGATCGATGTGAGCAGGCTCGATCCGGTGATTGCGTATCCGTTTCTGCCTAGCAACGGCAAGAGCGTGCGCGAAGCAGTGCGCGATGACATCGCCGTCGATCAGGTATTTATCGGCAGCTGCACCAACGGCAGACTCTCCGATCTGCGGATCGCCGCGCAAATTTTAAAAGGTCGCAAGGTCGCGCGCAAAACTCGCCTCATCATCACGCCTGCGACGCAAAAAATCGCTCTGGCCGCGCAAAAAGAGGGGCTGTGGGATATTTTCGTCGAAGCGGGCGCAGTCGTGAGCAACCCGACCTGCGGCGCGTGCCTGGGCGGATATATGGGGATTTTGGGCGTGGGCGAGCGCTGCGTAAGCACGACTAATCGAAATTTCGTCGGCCGCATGGGAGATCGTAGCAGCGAGGTATATCTGGCAAACTCCGCCGTCGCCGCAGCTAGCGCCGTCGCAGGCAAGATCGCCGATCCGAGGGATTT
>NZ_CALHIK010000118.1 GCF_938030785.1 uncultured Campylobacter sp. | reverse complement strand
GCCACGGGATCAAAGTGGGCGTAAATTTCGTTCCAGTAATTCAAATTTTTCCTTTAAAATTTCATCTCAAATTTCACGGACTACAAAATTTTAAAATTTTGTAAAATTCCATGCCGCTAAAATTCCGCGCAGGCAAAATTCTAAAATTCCATAGAATGCTGCGCCACCAAAATCGTTTAGAATTTTAAAATTTTGCACCGCAAAGCTTCAAAATTCCGCTTCTTTAAACCCTTAGCCCTAGCGTCTCTTTCATCACGCGGCAAAAATCCGCCAAAAACCACCCGAGCGCCTTGTAGTAGCTGCTTTTGGCGTTTATCTGCACGTGCGTAGCAAGCGCAGAAAAGCTAGGAATAATAAATTGCGCCAGATATAGCGTCAAAATTTTATGCGATTTCGCGTCCGTGTTTTGCTTAAAGATCATGGCAAGCAGTGCTAGCATATTGGCTGCGTGAGCGCTTTTAAGCTCCGCAAAAGGCTTTTTGAAGCGACATTTTTCATAAAACAGCTCCACTTCGCTTTCGCTTATGAGCTTAAAAAAATCCATCTCAAACGCCCCTTTTAGCGTCTCAAAATCGCGCTCTAGCGCCGCGTAGTCCTCGCTCTGCACCTTTTGCCAAAGTTCATGGCCGTTTTTGTTCTCGATATTTTTATTTACGATGATCCAGTTTTTGCCCAAGCTGCGCAACTTCTGCTCATCTATCACGCCTTTAAAATTCGTCGCAAAGATTATGCAGATCACCGAATATAGCTCGCCTAGTTTCATCTTTTTCCTTTAAATTTAATCAAATTTCGCTCGCTTTTTTCAGCTTTTCGATGCCGAATTTTTCCCAAATCCTGCTTAAAGATCGATCTAAGCTCTGCTGCTTCTTATCGATCTCGCCAAAGAGCAGCGAGCCGCCCGATTTGCCGCCGAAATTTGAAAGATTTAGCGCTACGTGGATTATCTGCGCGCCTTTTTTCACATCGCAGAGCTCAAACAGCTCAAGCGCGGTCTCGCTCAGCAAGCTTAGACTAAATGCCCTATCCTGGCTGATTTGGTGCGAAAACTCCTCGCGCGATTTGTAGCGGATCTTTAGATCATACGTCGCGGGCTTTAGACCCCTCGCAAGCACTTCGCCCGCCAAATGGCGCGCCAAAATTAAAATTTTGCGCCGCAGCTCGTCCCGATCGGCGCACGGCGCGAAGCTGCGCCCAAAGCCGATACTCTTGCGCTCGCGCTTTGAGACGACCTCGCCCTCGTCCTCGCCGCTAAGGGCTGCGAAAATTTTCCTGCCGTTTGCGCCCATCTTTTCAAAAATTTCTCTGTGCCCTAGCGCGTCGCCGAAGGTTACGATACCGTATTTGCCGAGCGTTTTTTGCGCCGCCTTGCCGATGCCCGGGAATTTTGCCACAGGCACGGCGGATAGCTCGCGCGCGATTTGCGATTTTAAAATTTGCCGCACGCCGAAGGGTTTGGCAAGGCTAGTGGCGAGCTTTGCGATCAGTTTTGCTTCGCTAAGACCTACGCTGCACGGAAGACTAAAGCGGCGCATAATCTCGCTTTGCAAAAACGCGGCAAAGCTCAGCGCGTCCGCGTCGTAAGCCGTGCCGCGTAAATTTAGAAAAAACTCGTCGATACTAAATTTTTCGATCTCGGGCGTAAAGTTTAGTAAAAACTCATAAATTTCGCGTGAAATTTTTCGGTATTCGCCGTGCCGCGCGCGCACTAAAATCAGCTGCGGGCAGAGTCCGAGCGCGATTTTAACGGGCTGAGCCGAGTGCACGCCGTCCGCTCTGGCCTCGTAGCTCGCGCTTAAAATCACGCTGCCAAGCTCCGCGCCCCCGCCGCCGAAAATCTCCTCGTCGCCGCCACCGACGACCGCGATCTTTTTGCCCACAAGCGCGGGATCGGCGAGCCTAGCTACAGAGACGAAGAAGCTGTCCAAATCGATGTGAGCTATCAAACTATATCGATCCCGAATCCGCTAAGCCCCGCGTAGTCTTTCGGCTCGCTCTTGCTTAAAATTTTGATTTTTTTCACGCCCAGATGCGCTAAAATTTGCGCTCCGATGCCAAAGCTCTTAAAATCGGCACGATTTTGCGCGGATTTTAGCATCAAAAGTACGCCGCCCTCTTTGCGCAAAACGTCCAGATCGCGCATGAAATCGTTAAATTTTGTATCGCTTAAAAATTCCAGATCGCTTGAAATTTTATGAAATTTCACGTTCGTCTGCGCGCCCTTTTCGGGCTCGCCGAAAATATAGGCGCGGTGCTCGTTGCCCTCGTGATCGCTCACGTCGTAAAATTTCGCCGCTTCGCCGCACAGCAGAGCGCTTTTTGGCTCGCTAAATTTAACGAGAGTTTCGTGCTTTAGGCGGTACTGCACGATCTGCGCGACCGAGATCATATTGATGTCGTGCTGCGCGCAGAATTTTTCCAGATCGTCCCTGCGCGCCATATCGCCGTCGTCTTTGACGATCTCGCAGATCACGGCGCTTTGCGAAAGCCCAGCCAAGCGGCACAGATCCGTAGAGCCCTCGGTGTGCCCCGTGCGGGCGAGCACGCCGCCGCTTTTGGCGATGAGCGGGAAGATATGCCCAGGGCGGACGAAATCATCCGCGCGAGCGCCTACGCGCGACATCAGCTCGATCGTCATATTGCGCTCATACGCGCTTACGCCCGTCTTGGCGTCCTTTGCGTCGATCGTGACGGTAAAGGCGGTCTCGTGGCTGGAGGTGTTTTTATCGACCATCAAATTTAGATCTAGCTGCTGCGCAATCTCCGGGCTAAGCGCCACGCACAGCACTCCGCGAGCGTGCGTGATCGCAAAATTTACCTTCTGTGCGCTGCTAAAGGTGCTCGCAAACACCAAATCACCTTCATTCTCGCGATCGACGTCATCGACCATAACGAGCATCTTGCCGTTTTTCAGATCCTCGATCGCTTGCTCTACGCTAACCATTATCTCTCCTTTAAATTTACGATATTATCTTGCCGTTTTTATTCACGATCGTTTCGCGACCGTCTAAATTGATCTTGACGTAGTCGTCGCTTAGAATTTTAATAACTTCTATCTCGTCGTAAAACATCGGCTTTACAATTTCATTATCCTCATTATCGAGCAGGCCCCATTTGCCGTCTTTTTTGACTTTAACGTATCCTTCGCAATATTTGATTTCGTCATAATATCCGCACAAAGTATTGTCAAAATCCCAAGCAAGCTCGTATACACAAGAAACTACCTCTGCGCCCGTTTTATCGATAAAGCCCCATTTGCCGTCCTTTTCAATCTTTGCTAAGCCTTCGCAAAAACTCCCGGCCCGATCATATATGCAAGGAATAACTTCTTTTCCCGTTTCATCGATATATCCCCAATAACCGTTCTTTTTAACGTCCGCCAAGCCTTCGCGAAAAACGCCAACGTCATCATATATACAAGGAACGATCTCTTTGCCGGTTTTATCGATAAAACCCC
Source organism: uncultured Campylobacter sp. (assembly GCF_938030785.1). Taxonomy (GTDB): domain Bacteria; phylum Campylobacterota; class Campylobacteria; order Campylobacterales; family Campylobacteraceae; genus Campylobacter_B. The sequence goes on along the minus strand of NZ_CALHIK010000118.1, from coordinate 57,828 downwards.
AATAGCCGCTTTTTTGAACTTCCGCCAGTTCTTCGTCAAAATTATAAGCATCATCATATATACAAGAAATCACCTCTTTACCCGTTTTATCAATAAAGCCGAATTTATCGTTCTTATTAACCCGCGCTAAGCCCTCGCAAAACTCCTCGGCCCAATCATATATGCAGGGAATAACTTCTTTGCCCGTTTTATCGACGAAGCCGAATTTATCGTTCTTTCTAACGCATGCTAGGCCTTCGCTAAAATACGAAACGTCATCATAGATGCAAGAAGCTATTTCCTTTCCCGTTTTATCGATAAAACCCCATTTTCCATCTTTTTTTACCTGAAACGCAATCATCTCAATCCTCTGTTTTAAATTTTAATCTCCGCGTAAGCCGCTTTTAGCTTCTCAAAAAGCGGGGCGAACGAAACGCCGTTTACGCGGACGTTTGCGATAGTAGTGATAAAATTCGTATCGCGCTGCCACCGTGGCACGAGATGATAGTGCACGTGCTCGGCGATACCAGCACCCGCGGCGGCGCCGAGGTTCATGCCGATATTCACGCCGTTTGCGCCCAGAGTGTGCTTTAAAATCCCCACTCCGGCGCGCACGTAGCGACTCATCTCCGCCCACGTATCGTCACTAAGGCACTCGATATTATCGACATGCTCGTAGGGTATGACCATAAACGCGCCCGGGCTGTAGGGGTAGAGGTTCATCACCCCAAAGCAGTGCCGCGCGCGAAAAAGCACGCCGTTGCGATCATCAAACGCCGCATCCGCCGCCGCGTCGCAGAAGGGACAGCCGCTTCTTTTTTCGGTAAAATACTCGCTTCGCCAAGGGGCGCAAAGATAATCCATCTCTTTTCCTTTCCGAAATTCCAAAATTCTATGGAATTTTAAAATTTGCGTTTCGCAAAATTCTATGAAATTTGGAATTTAAAACTTCTAAATTTCATAGAATTTTATTTACGCGACTTGCGTTTGCTCGCATGATGCGGAGCTATGCACGTGGCGGGACGGGACGCGCTTTGCAATCGCGAGGCACTTCGGCGCAATACGCACTCTGCGGATCAAAGCCCGCGGCGGACGTTGGTGCGCATTTGGCGAACACTTATCGCGCGGCAAACATAGCGTCTAATCCGCACCGTAGCCGTTTGCGCGGCGTGCGATAACAAGCTCGCGATGCCAAAGCGCACGTACGCCTACACGGCTGCGATATCGAATCTACACGGTCGTTTGCGCGGCGCATTATAACAAAACTTTGACGCACTCACAGGCACGGTACGCGGTGCCAAACCTGCGCTGCAATCACCATCGCAACACGCGGTAAAATTTAACGCGGCGCGGTCACGGCACAGCTGTAATACAGCCGAAGTTTAATCGCGGCGTATCGCAGCCAAGGCGGCTTAGATCGCGAGCTGCGATTAAATTTACGGCGCCGTATATAATCGCCAATAATAGGCTTGCGTAAGCGTACGACATGCGGGGCATTACGGCAAACGCGCAATCCTAAGCAGTCAAATTCCACAAGCGCAACCTCGGTCTGCGCGAAGCTACGCAAAGCGTAAATTTAAACCTCACTCCGCAACCGCTCGCGCGGCGCGCAATAATAAACTCACTATGCCAAAGCGCAGCGTGAATTCTCGCGCGATGTGCGATATTAAATTGCGGCATGCGGTATCAAATTGCGCCACGGCGCTAAATTTAAAGAGACGTTAAATTTTAAAGTCCGCCGAATTTTACAAATTTTAAAATTTACTGTCTTAAAATTTCGCTCCGTTCGCTAAATTTAACCGCTCGCTTCGGGTTAAGCTTGCGCGATCAAACGAGCCAAATTTAAATTTTGCCGCCCGCGCCGAGCTTTATCTCGCGCAGTGCCGCGTCGACGTCATTTTGGCGCATAAAATGCTCGCCGATCAAAAACGCATCTACGCCCGCCTCGTGCAGGCTTTTAAGCTGCTCGTGCGAGTGCAGGCCGCTTTCGGCAACGATGATCTTGCCGTTTGGAATCAGCGGGATCAACCGCTCGCTCAGGCTCGTATCGACCTCGAAAGTCTCTAAATTTCGATGGTTGATGCCGATAATACCCGCACCTGCGAAGACCACTTTTTTCAGATCGTCCTTATCATGGATCTCGCACAGCGCCTCAAGTCCCAGCCTGCGGGCAAACTCGAGCAGCTCTCTTAGCTGTTTGCCTTCCAGGGCTTTGGCGATCAGCAGGATAAAATCCGCGCCGTAAACCAGCGCCTCGAGGACCTGATAACGATCGACGATGAAATCCTTGCGCAAAATGGGCGTGCGAGTGTAGCGGCGGATCTGCGGGATGAACTCCAAATCGCCCCTGAAATAATGCGGCTCGGTAAGCACCGAAAAGGCGCTGGCGCCTGCATTTTCGTACTCCACCGCAAGGCTTAGCGGCTCAAAATCCTCGCGGATGATCCCCTTGCTCGGGCTTGCCTTTTTAATCTCGGCGATAATGCGAAGCGGATCCTTCTCATCGCTTCTAAGCGCTCTTATGACGTCGCGCGGCTCGTAGGGATTGGCGCTTAGCGAGCGGCCGAGCAGATCCTCGGGCAGCCTTTCTTTACGAAGCACCAGATCCTCGCGGGTGCGCTTTAAAATTTCGTCTAAAATCACTGCTCTCCCCTATTCGTAGGGTGCGTTTCGGGTAAATTTGACGAGGGCGGCTCCTGCTTTGCGGAATCTATCGGCGCAAGATTTCCGGGATTTTTACCGGGAGTTTGCGCGGCGGAATTTATAGAATTTGCTGCCGAGCTCTGCGGAGTAGAATTTTGAGCTGCCGAGCTCTGCGGAGTAGAATTTTGAGCTGCCGGACTTTGCGGAGTGGAGCTTTTACCGCCGTGCATACACGCATCGATCGCCATTATATGCTCCTTGCCTTCGGGGGATTCGAAAAATTCCGTGTCTTTGATCCTATCCATCTGCTGCTTTGCTTTGTCGCATTCGCCAAGCTTATAGTATCCCCAAGCGAGCGAGTCGATGTAGTATGGCGAATCGGGCTCGATCTTAAGCGCCTTTTGGACGTAGTCTATCCCCTTTTTCACGTCCAGATCGTGATCGATCAAAATGTAGCCGTAGTAGTTTAGATGTACAGGGTCTTTAAGCTGCGGCGCGATATTTTCAAACTTCTCCACGACGCTGGATAGGGTCTTGGCGTCCACATTTTTGCCGACGCTTTCATATTCGTATATCGCCTCGATCGCTAAAAAATCATAATTTTTCGTCTTTATAAACTCGTCGCGAGCCATTTTGATCGCGGTTTTGTAGTCCTTCTTGCGCGCATAGGCGTCAATCAAAAGCTCTGGTTTGTAGTCATATTTTTTAAGCAGTTCGATGATCTTGTCAAAGTCGTTTGAATAATAATATATCGCGATCATATCGTCTAAAAATTTCGTATCGCCCTTCGCCTCGTAAAGCGCCTCATCGATCTTGGCGACATCCAAATAGCGCTTATCCGCGCGGTAGACGTCGGCTAGCACTTCGCACGCCATGCCGCTTCCGCAGCCGTAAATGCGCCTGTGCGTCTCAATGATGCGGATGGCGGAATCGGAATCGTTTAGTTTATTTAGCAGCACGTCGCAAAGGCGGATCAAATTTTCATCCGTTTTGTCTAAGCCGTAGGCCTTTTCAAAATATTGCCTCGCGAGCTCGTAATTTTCCATCGCGTAATATGTCGCCGCCAAGATCGCGTAGCTGCGCGCGCTAGGATCGACGGTGACGAGCTTAAGCGCCACGGTATTTGCGTCTATGTTCGCCTTTTTGCCTAGATAGTAGCCGATCTTTACGCGCAGATATTCGGAATCATCCGCCAAGCTCTTCTCTCCGAGCTTCAAATAGCGCTCGGTATTTTTTCGATCTTTGATCGCAAACGCCATCTTTAGCGCCTCTAAAAGATAGACGGACGAGCCCGTTTTCTGATACGCCTTTTCGTATAAAAGCATAGATGCGAGCGGGTCTTTGTAGGCTAGCTCCATCGCCGTTAAAAGGTCGAAATTTAGCTCCGCGTTTGCCTGCGCCTTCAGCGCGCGCTTAAGTCTTTCTTGCGTGATATCTTTCTCGCTCACGCCGTGATCTAAAGCGTCCTGTCTCGCAGCGTCTATTTTTGCAGCATCTTTAGCGCCGCCTTTTACGCCGCGCTTTGGCTTAGAGCGACGCTGTTTTTGCTCATATCCCGCGTCCGCTATGCTGCGGTTTAAATTTAGATCCGCTGTTTTCTCATCTAAAATCAGGTTATTATCGCCGTTTACGGCGCCACTTGATCCGTTAAATTTAATAGCGCCATCCGCCGCGCTTAGGTTAAGCGCCGCAAAGAGCGCCGAAATGATCAAAAATTTATTTAGAATTTTACCCCGATGCATTCTTCCTCCAATTCTTTAGTATGCGTTTTAAAATATTCCCAAAACGGAAAGCTGCGACACTGCTTCGGGCGCAGCTCGTAAATCCCGCAGTTGCGCTGCGCCTCGTCAAAAAACACGCACGCCAAACCGCCTTCAAAGGGCTTTTCTTTTACGCTAAATCTAGCGCCTATCCTGTCCAAATACGCCCTTTTAAGCTCCGCGGGCGAAATTTCAAATTTTACCGCAAGTGCCGCGATCTCGCTCTCATCTATCCAGATATAGCCGCTCTCTCCCGTGCAGCACTTGCCGCCGCAGCGCTCGCACGCGCTTGCATCGAAGCTAAAGCCGAACTCACTCATAATCCACGCTCGTCAGATCCGCGCTTTTGTAGATCGCGTGGGCTTGCTCGGTGCGCTCGCCCTGCGCGCTGGCATAAAGCGGCGCGATGATTTCGCACTGCGCGCGCGAGTTTTTGCGAGCCTCGACGAGTGCTAGCTTGGCGGCTTTATCATAGCTTGGATAAACAAAGCCGAGCCGCACTAAATTTAGCTTAAGCTTAGCCAGAATTTCGCAAATTTTACCGATCTTGCCCGCATCGTAGCAAAAAATCAGCGCGCCGTCAGGCTTAAGATGCGAGTTCGCCGATCTTATAAAGCTTTGCAAACTAAGGCTCGAAGCGCTTTTGCTAAGCGCCGTGTGAGGCTCTTTGCTAAGCGAAATGCGCTCGCGGTAAAATGGCGGATTTGAGACGATGAAATCGAAGCGCTTTTCGCTTTTAAACTCCGCGAAATCCGCGTGCAAAATCTCGGCAGGCAAATCGTTTTGCAAAGAATTTAGCCTTAGGATTTCTAAATTTCGCTCTTGAATTTCTAACAAGCTTAGATTAATGCTCTCAAAATCCCGCTTTAACAAAAGCCCTAAAATCCCGCACCCGGCTCCCACGTCAAGCACGTCGCCGCAGATCGCTCGCGGATTAAACTCCACCGCGCAGCAAGCGGAGCTTTCGCCTCTTTCCGCCTTTGAAACGTCGCTTGCGCCCTCTTTTACCGCAGAATTCCGCCCGTTTTTAAAATTTCTCGTTCTAATGAAATTCCACAAAAAAATCGTATCGCTCGTGTAGCGGTAGCCCTTTTTCGGCTGATAAAGCCTCATTTGCGGATGTTTTTGATGATGGTATGGGCGTGATTTATCGCCACCACGATCGATCCACCACTTCTGCTGATGAGATCTCCGCCGACGTAAAGCCCGCTAGTAGCGGTTTGAAGATTTTCATCCACGATCGGTACGCCGTTTTCATCGTAAGCGATGCCGCATTTTTTAAGAAAATCGATCGGGCTCGTGCCGCCGATCGCGTAGATCACTCGGTCAAATACGAGCTCGGTGCCATTATCAAATTTTACCAGCACCTTGCCGTTTTCATTCTCAAGAGCCTCTATATCGATGCCTAAACGCAAGATGATGTTGCCGTATTTGGTCTCGCGCATTACGTCGCTTTCGTTCGTCTCGTTTAGGCGGGTAAATTTAGCCTTGCGATAGCAAAGCGTCACGACATTGGTCTTGCATAGCGCTATAGCGTATTCCGCGGCTGAGTTACCGCCTCCGACGACTAGAATTTTTTCATTGATCGTGCATTTATCAAGATTGAAATTTACTCGTTGCGTGATCGAAGGCGGAATTTTATAAGCAGGCTTATTGGGCTTGCCCATCCTGCCAATTGCGACGATGACGTTGCGCGCGCGGTATCCAGCCGAGCTAGTTGTAATATAAAACTCATCTGCGTGCTTTTCGATCTTTTCGACCTCACTTTTGAAATTCGTATCAATTTCGTCGCTATCTAAGAGCTCGTCGAAATAATTTAGCACGCTCTCTTTTGTGCCGGTTTCAAACGAAATAGAGCCGCGCGTCTCGCTGTCAAAACCTTTATATTCTTTATCTACGCGCTTTTTATCTTTGTAAAACTGCCTAATCGTTTGAGAGTGGTTGTCGCCTTTTTCAAGCAGAAGCACGTGCGCAAGCCCGTTTCTTTTGGCTTCTACTACGGAAGCGATGCCGCAAGGACCGCCGCCGATCACCGCCAAGTCGTAAACGTCTATCATAAATTTCCTTTAATCTTTTAAATTTCATACGAAATTATAGTAAAAATTCCATTAAAATCAGTGGAATTTCCTAGCAATTTCGCAGCTTAAATTTAAAATTTTAACGCTTTAAGATGCTTGCTTGGCTAAATTTGAAAAGACATAATTTTCTCCGTTTAAATTTTAAATTTCAAGGCTCCAATCCGTTTATAAAAGCTCATGCGGCAAAAGCGGCGAATTTAAAATTTTACTTCGCCAAGATGGAATTTTGTGAGCTAAGATAAAGCGGTAAGGGCGGCAAATTTTAAAATTTCACCGCCCAGGCAGGGGTTTTTAGTAGAATCTTTAAGGCTAGTTAAAATTTAGCGTATATTTTATGCTAAAGTTAAATTCCATATCTTTCTCGACCTTTGGAAAGCTACCTTTTGTGCGCTCGACCGCGCTTAACGCGCCCTCATCAAGCGAATCGACATTCGAGGAGGACGTAACGCGAAGACCCTTAACATCGCCGCTTGTCGTATAGGTAAAGTGCACGCCTACGACGCCGATTTTACGCATACGTTGCGCATTTTTAGGGTAGTGCGACTGCGCGTAGCGAGAAATGATGGCGAAAATTTTCTTGCCGACATCGCTATTGCTAGGATCTCCGCGGCTTGTTATAGCGTCGCTACCACCACCTGCACTACTAGAGCCGCCGCCCCCGCCGCTACCCAGCGAAATAGGCTTTGTCGGGTCAAATTTAGCCGTTAAATTCCTATCGCTGCTTTGAACTTTATGCTCTTTTTTCGGCTTAGGTTTTTCGATCGGTTTTGGTTTTTCTACCGGCTTTGGCTTAGGCTTTTCGACCGGTTTTGGTTTTTCAACTACAGGCTCTGGTATAGGCTCCGGTTCAGGAATCGGCTCGGGCTCCGGTATTGGCTCTGACTCAGGCGGAGTTGGTTCCGGTTCGGGCTCGGGCTCCGGCGGAATGGGCTCGGGCTCAGGATCCGGTTCGGACTGATCGGAAGGAGGCGGGATATTGGGCTCATCGGAGATATCGCCCTGCTTGGCATCATCCATTATGCTATCGATGGAAAAGGCTATCATATCGGGCATGCTAGGCGGCTTCGGTGCCGACGATAAAAGAGCAAAAACACCCACAGCGATGATGCAATGCAGCACCAAAGATACAATGAAGCCTATTGCGCTATCTTTATTCATTGCTCTTTTTCGGTCACGATCGCAAATTTTTCATGGCCCGCCTTTTTTAGGACATCCATGATAGAAATGAAAGAGGAAAATTTCGAGTCTTTATCGTTTTTCAATACGACAAGATCGTTTTTATCGAGTGCGGCAATTTTTTTCTCAAGCTCATCCTCGCTTATTGCAATATCGTCTAGATAAATTTTAGATTCGCTATCCACTTTGATGGTAACTTTTTTATCCTCTTGCGGATTTTGCGAGCTTGAAGAAGATGGAAGATTTACCTTGATATGCCCCTGCGCAATGAAAGTCGAGACACTAAGCACGATCGCTAACAGCACCAGCATAATGTCAATGAACGGGACGATATTTAGCCCGTCTCGTCTAGGAATGCTCATTTATTTAACCTCATCGTAGCGGTTTAGAAGCACATCTACCTTGCGAACAAAGCCATTGTAGATGATAAGCGTAGGCACGGCGACTACTAGACCCGTAGCCGTAGCTTTAAGGGCAAGCGAGAGACCTTGCATGATAGCCTTGGTATCGATACCGCTTGCAGTACTCATATCAAAAAATGTGATCATAATGCCGATGACAGTACCTAAAAGACCGATGTACGGAGCATTTGAATAAACAATATAAAGCGTCGTTAAATTTTTTGTCAGAGCCTCTTCATATAGCGCCTTGCTTTTGTAATTGCTAGCTTTAACCTTCGAATAAAAAAGCAGCCTTTCGATACTGAACCACACGACCAAAAAGCTCATAAATCCGAGGATTGCAAAGATAATGTAATCCACGTAACGCGCCAAAAATTCCATAATGCCCATAAGCTCTCCTTAAGAATTTTAAAAATTTTATAAATTTAGCAGATCGGTTTGCTAAAAATGAGCGATTTTATCAAAAGTAGATTTAATTTTTACTAAAATTTTGATGAGCGATATTTAAATTATATTTTATCATTTAGCTTTATTTAATGATAACAAAGCATTCGGAGATAAAATTCTAATGATTTTAAAACGTCTTGATAATTAATATAAAATAAAGGATTGATTTTATATTATTTGCCGTTTTTTAATCTTATTATCATTTAGGAGTTTCGTATGAAAAAATTTCATCTGGCTTTGTCCTTGTGGCAGTTCTTTGCTTAAGCGCGCAAGCAGACGAGAAATCAAGCGCTACGGACGCATCCAAAAGCAAGGATTCAAATACGCAAAGCCTGGGCGTAATCGAAGTTACTAGCGATTCTAGCACGCCTAGCACCGTGGATGATGTCAAAATCAATACTCGCAACGCTACGCTCGTCAAAGACGTATTTCGCGACATCCCAGGCGTTTATGTGGGCGGCACCAACGGCATGAATCAAAAAATTTATATGCGCGACGTGAGCGATCGCGGTCTAAATATCACGATTGACGGCGCGAAGCAAAACGGCAATACTTTTCATCACAACGCCGATTTACTAATCGATCCTGATCTTATCAAAGCCGTAGAGGTCGATGTAGGCGCGCGCTCGGTCGTGAACGGCTCGGGCGCCTTGGGTGGCTCGGTAGCTTTTAAGACGGTGGATGCTTCTGATCTGCTTGAGGAGGACGGTCGGGATATCGGCGCCAAGCTCAAAGTGGGCTATACGAGCAATAACGAAGGCTATTCGCAAAGCGCGATGCTCTACGGCAGAGCGTTTGATAGCCTAGATATGCTTGCTGCGTTTAAGCACTACGGATACGGCTTCGGCGAATCGGGCAACGGCAAGCCTACGGGCGGCGACGGCAACGATATAAATTATTTATTAAAAGCGGGCTATAGCTTTTTGGATTTTCATAAAATTTCGCTCTCTACCGAGCATATGCAGTATAAAGGTCTCTATCCGCTGCGACCGGAATTCGGCTCATGGCTAAACGGGCAGCTGGATAACCGCAAATACGAGCGCGATACACACACGATCAAATACACGTATAATCCAAGCGACCTGCTAGAACTCGACATCACTGGATACTACACAAAGCATCAACGCATTGGCTCTACTTCGTCGGGCTCAAAATGGGGCGTCGAGACCAAGGGTGGCAAAATCGGCGCTAAGAGTAAATTTGAAACGGGCGATCTTGCTCATACATTGCGTTACGGCTTTGATTACTACCGCTCCGAAAACTACGTCAAGCCCGGCAATCTACGCCCCGAGAAGGTCGATAATTATAGCTTTTATATCGAGGATGCTATGCGATACGGCGGGCTTACGGTAACTCCTGGCGTGCGCTACGAAAGGCACGAGCTAAAGACTTACAACGGTAGAGGCGCTAATATCTCTAGCTACAAATATAAATTCAACGAAGTAAGCCCTGCTTTAGCGCTTGATTACGAGATTGGCGCGGGATTTGGAGCGTTTGCGAGCTATGCGCGGGTATTTAGAGGACCTGACGTAATGGAGAGCATGATGGCTGCGGGCACTAGCCGCGGCAGACCACTAAGCTGGATGGCTAACGAAAATTTAAAAGCCACTACGGGTAACGCCTACGAAATAGGCGGTCGCTACAAAAGCGAGCTAGGAGAGAATTCCTCGGTAAGCCTAACCGCAAAATATTTCAGGACGGAATATAAAAATCTCATCGTAGATAACAATGCGGCGGGCGGAATCGTCGGCTGCCCGGGAGGCGCGCAGGGCACCTTATGCAGGGCTAATGCAGGCGGTGCGGACATTGACGGCGTCGAGCTTTTCGCAAGATTGATATTAGATGATTTGAGCCTTGCTGCGGGTTACACACACCAGCACGTAGAATATAAAGACCGCGTGCGCAGCGGCTCGGGCTATCTAAGCTCAAACATTATCGGCTACCGCGACTATGGCGATAAATACACCTTCAATGCCGAATACGCAATCTCTGCGGCGGATCTACTGCTGGGCTATAACTTGCTCTTTTTCGACTCCAAAAACGTAGCCTCCGCAAATAGCGACGAAAAAACAAAAGTGCCTAGCTACGCGGTTCACGATCTATATGCGACCTACGCTCCGGATAGCGGGCGATTTAAGGGGCTAGAGATCAACGCGGGTGTTTATAATCTCTTTGATAAAGCCTACGCGTCGCACTCGCAGCGCAGCGCCGATTTCACCGGTGATTCAAACGCTATCGACTGGGAGCCGGGACGGAATTTCAAGCTAAGCGTGGCGTATAAATTTTTAAAGCTTACGCGAGATGACGGCACGAAATTTTGCACGCTAAAGCGGCGAAATTTTAAAAATTCAAAGCCCTTGGAATTTCAAAATTCTAAGGGCTTTATAAATTTGAAATTCTTAGACTTAGAATTTCAAGCTTTTAAATTCTACTAACATAAATTTTCTCGTAAAATTCTTGCGAATAGCAAAATTCTCATTCGCAATGAAATTCTAGCTTGCGGAGAAATTCCCAAAATTCAAAGCGATATTCGCAGCGCTTCACATCCGAAGTTCCTTTAGAATTTATAAAATTCCTCCCGCTTCAAGCGCCGTCCGTTTACTCTTCATCGTTAAAATTCCGTTTTAAATTTATATAAAGGAGAGCCTATGTTAAATTCCACCAAAAATGCCATCCGAGGAGCGTTTTGGACGAAGCCGTTCATCGTTTTAGTGCTGCTTTTATTGCTGCTGATCCCGCTTACCTTCATCGACAATATCACCTATTCGCGCTCGGATACCAAAATGCGCGCCGAGGAATCGATACTCAATCCCGTCGGCGGCGAGCTGCAAATCCAAGGACTTGCGATCGTGGTGCCATATAAAGAGATAATCGGAGCGGTGGACGATAGCAGCGGAAATATCGTAAAAAGGCAGATAAACAAAAATTTTATCATCGTGCCTAAAAACTACTCCCTCGTGGCGGAGATCGATCCGATCTATCTAAAGCGCGGAATTTTTCGCGTCCCGATATATAACGGCGACTTCGCGCTTAAGGCGGACTTCGAGGCGATAAACTACGCGGAGCTCGGCGTTGATCCCTCAAAGCTAAATTTCGACGAAACCGTGCTGGTGCTTGGAGTCGGCGATCAAAAATCCTTCACGGCCTTTCCTAGTCTAAATTTAAACGGCACGGAGCTCAAACAGTATCACGGCAACGTCGAAGCGAAGATCTTTGAGCGAAATTTAATCTACAAACTCCCGTCTTCGGTGCTCTCATCAGATTTCAATATCTCCGGTACGCTTAAAATTCAAGGCGGCAAGGCTTTGCATCTTGCTCCTATCGCGCAGAATAGCCGCTTCGACGTTAGCTCTACCTGGGCATCGCCTAGCTTCGGCGGCGGTTTCATCGCCAAATCGCGCGAAGTAAGCGCGCAGGGTTTTAAAGCCTCTTGGGAAGTAACTGGGCCTGCTGCGGGCATATCGCCTGCGTGGCTTGCCGATCAAAACGACCGCGTCGCTATGACGAACTGGCGCAGGGACGACGATAGAAACGATGCCGTAAGCATTAGCTTCATCGAGCCCGTGAACAACTACTCGCTAATTATGCGCTGCACGAATTACGCGCTGCTGTTCTTAGCGGTGCCGTTTTTAGCGATCTTTCTTTGCGAAGTATATACCCGCGAGCGCATCCACCCGATACAGTACCTTCTCATCGGTCTTGAAGACGTCGTTTTCTACCTGTTGGTGCTTTCGCTTTCCGAGCATATGGGCTTTGCGATTAGCTACGCCATCTCGGCGATCGCGGTCAGCGCGATAGTGTTTTTCTACGCAAGCGCGATATTTAAAGGCGTGCGCTGGGGCGTTTTCATCACCTGCGTTCAGCTCGTCTCATATCTGATCCTCTACGTCATCTTAAATTCCGAAGACTACGCCCTATTAATGGGAAGTCTAATGATATTCGCGGTGATCTCGTTGGTGATGTATTTTACGCGCAAGCTCGACTGGTACGACACGGCAATCCCAAGCGGCGAGAAAAAGCAGGAGCAAGAGCCCGAAATTTAGCCTTTAAATTTGCCGCTAAATTTAATCACAACGGCCTTTGGAGCTTTAAAATCCAAAGGCCTTTTTAAATTTGCTCGCTAAATTTAAACTGCTAAAATTTCATCTATCTGAAATTTTACCCGACGCGGCATACAAACCGCGACCGAGCCGAACGGCACATTTTAAAATTTAGCCCCGCGAGCAAGTCGCGACCAAATCTAGGGCACGCCGCTTTAAATTTTAAAATTTCATCTATTCCATAGCGCCGATTTTTGAGTATAATGAGCGAAAAATTTTAAGGATTTTGTGTGATACTTGCTATTGAAAGCAGCTGCGACGACAGCTCGGTCGCGGTGATGGATGAGCGCAGTTTCGAGCTGAAATTTTACGAAAAAATAAGCCAGGAGGCCGATCACTCCAAATACGGCGGCGTCGTGCCCGAGCTTGCCGCGAGGCTGCATACGGAGGCGCTGCCGCGGATTTTGCAGCGCGCAAAGCCCTATTTTAGCGAGCTTAGCGCCGTCGCAGCGACCAATACCCCAGGGCTTAGCGTGAGCCTGATCGGCGGCGTGAATATGGCAAAAGCGCTCGCGCTCGCGCTAAATTTGCCGCTCATCGGCGTAAATCATCTCATAGGCCACGTTTACTCGCTGTTTTTAGGCGGCGAGGCGCGATTTCCGATGGGCGTTTTACTCGTTAGCGGCGGGCATACGATGGTTTTGGATATCGGCGCTGCGGGGGGTATCGAAATTTTAGCGACCACCGGCGACGACAGCTTCGGCGAGAGCTTCGATAAGATCGCCAAAATGCTAGGCCTCGGCTATCCGGGCGGCGCGCTCATCGAGGAGCTTGCAAAAGGGGGCGAGCCGCGGTTTGAGCTGCCCGTGCCGCTGAAGGGCGATAAGCGGCTGGAGTATAGCTTTTCGGGGCTTAAAAACGCCGTGCGCGTGCAGATCGAAAAGCTAAAAGAGGCGGGCGAGCTGGATGAGCGGGCGATGCGCGATCTGGCGCGCTGCTTTGAGGACGCGGCGTGCGCGCACATACTGGATAAATTACAGCGGATCTTTGAGCTGCGCCGCTTTGAGCGCTTCGGCGTCGTGGGCGGAGCGAGCGCGAACCTGCATCTGCGCGGGCTTTTGACGGATTTGTGCGGGCGGGCGAGCTGCGAGATGCTTTTTGCGCCGATGAAATTTTGCTCCGACAATGCCGCTATGATCGCGCGCGCGGCGATAGAAAAGCTACGTAAAAAGGAATTTACGGCGCCCGCAGAGCTTGAAATCATTCCGCATCTAAATCTGCGCTCGGCGTTTGAGTGAAATTTTAAAATTTACAAATAATCTGCGTCCGCTAGCGGATTCTCACGCGCTGGACGTTTGAGTAAAATTTTATCTCGCACTCGCTCACGGTTAGATTTTGGATAAAATTCGCTTTGAATTTACACATCGCGTTTCGGGCTCGCGCCATGTTTTGCTAAATTCCTTTCGTTCTCGCACCGCCGTCGGTGCCGCTAACGTTGCACGTCCTTGTCGCTTGCAATATCTACTAAAATTTGATCGGCTTTTTGTTAGCTTGTCGTTTTTACGTTTTCTTAATCGTGTAGAAAAGTTACGACTTCGTGTTCTTTTGGTAAATTTTCTCTACCGTCAATACCGCGATTACCATATTCCGTTAGAGCTTTTTTTAAAATTTTATAAAGCTCGTCTAACGAAATTCCGTCAAGACTAGAATTGATATTTTCCAGCTTATATTTTATAAAAAACGGATTATCTGCGAGCATTTTACTTGTAGTCTCGTCATAAATTCGCCTTATATCAAGCTCGATAACATTACCCTTATAGCATAAAATATAAATCTCCTAACCCGTAAATCCATCTCGCGGATCCGGTAAGTGCGGATCGCAAGCAAAGATAAACCAAATATCCCTCTGCCTATCGATGACCCAATCAAGCTGCTCTATACGTTGATCGCCCAATGGAAGTTCACCAAAATTTGCTCTGGAGCTATTTACTATGTCAATAACGCCATATTTCTCAATATCCTCTTTCGAAATATATTCCGCAACAAATGCCATTCTCCACTCCTTAAAATTTAATTCTCAGATTATACTACGCTATGTTTATATTCGCCTATGCGCTCATAAATATAGCGTAGGAGGTAAATTTATAATGGATTTTCGCCTCAAACCACATGCAACGCTCGCGTTAAAATTTTTCAAATTCCGAAGCGCAGTTTAAATTTACAGCCGCGGCTCGGCGCGCGCTAAAGTGCAAGCCGCCGCGCGTTTAAATCTAGCCGCAAATCATGCGGTGTTTCAAATTTAAACGCTATGCGGATTACACGCTACGCGGGCTCGGTAAATTTCGGCGCGTCGCGATTAAATTTCGTCGCGTCGCGCCTAAGCTTCTATCGCGTAGGGGATTTTATCTTTCGCGCCGGCGCCCGCAAAGCCCTTAAGTCGCAGCAGGCAGCTGTCGCAAAGCCCGCACGCAGCGTCCTCGCGCTCGTAGCAGCTCCACGTAAGCTCTAACGGCACGCCGATTTCAAGCGCCAGCGAGACGATCTGCGCCTTGCTAAGGTGCACGAGCGGGGTTTTGATGCGCGGATGAAAGTCGCGGCTCGTGCCCAGATCGAGCGCTCGCTCAAACGCGCCGATGAACTCCGCGCCGCAATCGGGGTAGCCGCTGCTATCCTCCTGCACCACGCCGATGAAAATCGCGTCGCAGCGCTCCTTCTCTGCGAGCGCGGCGGCGATGCTCAAAAACACGCCGTTGCGAAACGGCACGTAGGTGCTCGGCAGATCCAAAAACACGCCCTCACCGCTTGGTGGTGAAATTTTATCGCTTCGACTTGGCGATGAAATTTGATTGTTTTGGCTTTGTGGTAAAATTTTACCCCCCGCCTGCTTAAGTGGAATTTTATCGCCTGCGTGCTTGGGTGGAATTTTATCGCCCTGCTGCGGCTCGGCTTCGCTTTGAGGTAAAATTTCGCCGTCTTGCGGTGAAATTTTGTCATCGCTAGCTAAAATTTTGCCGCCTTGAGCCGGATTTTTACTGCCTTGCGGTGAAATTTCATCGTCCCTAAGTGAAGCTTCATCGTTTTGGGTTAAAATTTCGTCTTTCTGCGCACAACCGCCGCTATTTCGCGCCAAATCTGCACCGAGCGTAGCGTCCGCGGAGCCCTCCGAGAAATTTGATGCGATGAAATTTTGCCTGCCAATCTCGGCATTAGTAGAATTTGCCGCAATAGAATTTTGCCCTTCTAGGCAGGTGCTCTTGGAATTTGCCGCACTATCAATCTTAGCGCCGGTAGTATTTACCGCACCGCAAAGCTCCGCCGCGCCCTTTCTGATCGGCAAGGTACCGTCCGTAAGGGCGCTGCCGCCGATCTGCGCGATGAAGCGAGCGTCTAAAATCAACCTCTTTGCGACCCCTAAATCGTCGCAAATTTTACTGAAGCACTCACGCTCCTTGGCCATCGTGCGCTGATTATAATCGAAATGCAGCGCCACGATCTCGTAACCTTCGCGCCTCGCGATGTATGCGCAGGTCGCGCTGTCCATGCCGCCGCTGATCACGCATAAAGCTCTCATTTTCGTCCTTTTTTTGCTAAAATTATACGAAAATTTTATAAAAGAGGGGTAAAAATGATACTTTGCGAGCAGCCATATCCCGAAATTTTGGACGCTATCGCGGCGGAGCTTGGCGGCGGGAGCGTCGAGCTAATTTTCGTGCGCGGCGAGGAGATGCGGCAGCTAAATGCGCAAACGCGCGGCATCGACAAGGCGACCGACGTGCTGAGCTTCCCGCTCGATCCTGCGGCGTTTGCGGGCTTCGGCGGAGATTTGAGCAAGGAAAATTCCGCGCATGAAAACAGCGGCGCTAAAATTTTAAATACTGCGAATTCCGCCAGTGAAAATACAGTCGCCGGGAATTCTACCAGCAAAAATTTTAATACCGAAAATTCCGAGAGCGAAAGTTCTAACGATGAAAATTTAAAAAATGAAAATTTTGACGACGGGAATTTTGTCCCCGCGCTGCTCGGCTCGATCGTGATAAATTTAGACCTCGTGGAACTCAAAGCCGCGCAGCTGGGGCACGGCGCGGATGACGAGACGGCGCTGCTTTTTACGCACGGCCTGCTGCACGTGCTGGGCTTCGACCACGAAAGCGACAGCGGGCAGATGCGCGCCAAGGAGTGCGAGATCATCGAGAAATTTTGCCTTCCAAAAAGCCTGATCGTGCGAACGGATGAAAGCGAGGAGTAAGCGCTGTATATCGAAAAGGGGCGAGCAAGGCATGTGTGGCGACGTAAAATTCTAATCAAATTTTAAAAACGCAGATTGAGGAGCAAAAACTGCAAGCCCAAAACCGCGGCGATAAAAGGATCTTTTAGGGTAAATTCGCCATGATTTCCCAACCAAAATTTCGCGTGCTCAAAGTTATCAACGGCAACTGAATGCATTGCATGTTTTACTCGTTAATGGTAAATTTTCGTATTTAAATACAAATTTCTACAAACGGATGTTTGCGAAACTCCGTCTTTAAATTTACTAATTTTAATAGAAATCGCTTTAAGACCGTTTATTAAATTTACGGAATCGATAAAAAGTAGATAATCTTCGCTCTTATATTTTATCGGTCCGAAATAAATCAGGGTATCTCCTGCGATCTTGTTTCGATAATCCTCAAAATCTGCCCTGCTATAATATGAATCGTATGAGGGGTCTTTTATAATTTTACTGCACTCTTGCGGATCTAGAATATACATAAAATTTGCAAAAGACATCTCGTATTGCCGAAAATCTCTATACGTCATAATATACAAAAGCTTATTATCAAATTTATATAACGTAAATCCTCTCCCCGTAAAGCCGTCTCTAATCGTTGTATTCATATCCATATACCAGCAATCGCCCATATTTTTCTTTAAAACTGGGTTATTGTAATCCGTCGTATCAAAAACCAGTGGGTTTATTATATTTATATTTTTCCACTCGAACAGATCATCGTAAAAGTCGTTGCAGAAGTCTCTTTCTTTTGATAAATGCTCTTCATACTCTTTTTTGAGCGTTGCATTTCTATCTATTTGCCAAAAGCTAACGGTTTTTCCGTTGAAAGTGGTTTCTCCTTCTACCATACCGGAAGGATTGTTTCTTACTACTTTCCTATCATTAGCTTTCCATAAAGCTATTTTTAAATCAAAAGGAATTTCCGTATCGCTTACATCGTTTGCATTCGCAAATAGTGCGAATACGATCATTAAGATAAAAATATGAATCCGCATAACTAACTGCTCCTATTGATAAAGCTTCGTGTTTAAATACGAATTACTACAAACAGGCATTTGTAAAATACCGTCTTTAAATTTCCTGATTGCGACATTGAGTAATTGACCGCTATGCGTATTGTCAAAATCTATGAAAAGTAGATAGTCTATATCTTTATAACGTATCGGTTCGGCATAAAACAGACGCCGTTTATATATGATATTGCCTGGAATCTCCAAATTTACCCTGCTACGAGGATCTTTTGTGATTTTACTACACTCTTTGGGATCTAAAATGTAAGCAAGATTTGCGAAATCATCCGTCTGATATATATAAGGAGTGGTTTTGTAAATCATAATATACAAAAGCTTATTATCAAATTTATATAATGTAAATCCGCGCCCGCTAAAGCCGTCTTTAATCGTTTTATTCATATCCATATACCAGCAATCGCCCATATTTTTCTTTAAAACTGGGTTATTGTAATCCGTCGTATCAAAAACCAGTGGGTTTATTATATTTATATTTTTCCACTCGAACAGATCATCGTAAAAGTCGTTGCAGAAGTCTCTTTCTTTTGATAAATGCTCTTCATATTCTTTTTTGAGCGTTGCATTATCTTCTATCGTAAAAAAATAAAAACTCTTGCCGTTAAAGGTAGTTGCACCCCGGATCATAGGTTCGTGAAGAGCTTTTCTTACAACTTTTTTATCTTGAATTTTCCATAAAATAGGTTCCAGTTGCCATGGCATCGATGGGTGCTTTATATCATCCGCTTTTGCGAACGATACGGCAAACAAGATCGCTAAAATAAAAGCACGAATTTGCATCCCTTGCTCCTTAAAATAGGCTTTTGGAATCCTAAAAGCGTTTTTTGTTATCGGTCGTATAAGCTTATACAACATAATTACTTAATCAAAGTATAAAATATATTATCATATCCGCACAAATATGAATTTATGCATATACCGCCGATCTATACGGCAGGCTTTCAGTGTTTCAATTACCGATCAATTTTATTCACATTCATGAATGTATGGATCTTTTAGGGTAAATTCACCGTAATTTCCCAACCAAAATTTTGCATGCTTAAAATTATCAATGGCAAATGTCGCATGGTGCTCGCTGTATACCCTGCGTGATCTGCATTTTTTGCCTTTGTAATCATAGTGATCTGCGAGCTTTTTATAAAATTCAATGCTTTCGTTATCAAAGTCGTAACCCAGCGCGATATCTTGATTTCGCCCGTCGTAAAAATGGATATAGTCGAAATCGAGGTTGTAAAAAACCTTGCAATGACCATTTTCGCCGTTTATTATGGCATCGCTGCAATATTTTTCTAGCTTTAATTTCTCTTTTTCAAACTCATGCCGTAGCTTGGTTTGCTCAGACGGGTCTAAATTTTGTGTTTTCTCAGTAAAAAATTTCTCTTCATACCCAAGCGCCTTTTGCAATAAAATAGCCGCATATTCGGCTCTTTTAGAATAAAAATATAGGAAATAAGAGGTGTATAGTATAAAGATAAAACCTGCAAAAATCATAAAATTTCTAAGTAGTTTTTTCAAATCGTTGCCTTTTTAGATTATACAAAGTAGCAAGACCTACCGCCGCCAAAATCTATTGTTTTACCTCAATTCATCGGCGTATCGCGTAAAATTCTACGGGTCAAATTTATAGAATAAAATTTACCAAATCGCGCTTAGCCGAAGTTTACGGGATCCATATCGATCTCGACGGGCAGATGCTCGAGCGCGCGCGCGGCGTTAATCAGCGGCACGTGCGAGCTAGCGCGCAGTAGAATTTCAAAGCGAAATTTCGACGCGATATAGGCGATACCCGCCTTGCCGTAGCCGATGATCTCAAAGCTCTCGCTCGCTTTCTCTTTCAAATACTGCGCGGAATTTTCGGCAGTATTTTCGGCCGCTAAATTTATAAAATTTTGCGCGGCACCGTTTCTTTCAAGCTTTAAATTTGCGCTATCCGCGTCCCCGTCGCAAGCTGAAATTTGCGCGGTATTTTTTAAATTTGAAGCGTTTTGGCGGTTTAAATTTACATCGCCCGCGCACAGATCCGAGCTTTGAAATTTAAAATTTGATATTTGCTTATCGCTCTGCTGCGCAGAATTTTCTAAATTTAAAGCGCTTAAATTTGCCTGCCTCGCGTCCAGCCCGTCACGCGGTGCAAACGCGCTACTTTCCGCCTGTTTACGGCACAAAAGCTCAAGCGCCACGTTCATTATCTCGCTCGCCGCCTTTTCGTTTTTATGCGAGATCAGCACGCGCAAAAGCCGCATATACGGCGGATAGAGCCCCTCGCGAAACTCCGCCTCGTCGCGCAAAAAATCGTCGTAGTTTTCGATATAATCCCTAAAAAAGCCGCTCTGGCGCGTCTGTATGACGACCCTGCCCTGCCCCGAGCGACCCGCGCGGCCTGCCACCTGCATCGCAAGCGCTAGCGTCTTTTCGCGCGCCCTAAAATCGGGATAGCTCAGGTGCTCGTCGATCCCCATTATCACCGCAAGATCCACGCCGTGGTAATCGTGCCCCTTGCTAAGCATCTGCGTGCCTACCAGAATGTCGATTTTATGGGCGTTAAAGTTATTGAGCAGCGCCTCAAGCTTACGCTGCGTGGTGATCTCGTCGCGATCAAATTTCGCAATGCGAGCACTTGGAAAACGCGCCGCAAGCTGTGCCGCAAGCTCGCCCGTGCCGATCTTGCGCGCCTGCATCACCTCGCCGCCGCAGTTTTCGCAAGACGCCCTGTAAAACGTGCTAAAGCCGCAGTAATGGCACTTTAGCGCCGCAGCGTCCGCGTGATAGCTCATCCCGACGGCGCAAAACGGACAGCGCACGATCTGCCCGCAGTTTTCGCAGACCATATATTTGTAGTTCGCGCGCGTCGGCAAAAACACGACCGCTTGCTTGCCGGCTTCGAGGCTATGCCCGATCTCGGTTAAAATTTTAAGGCTCAACCCCGTCTCGCTCTCATCGAAAATAAAGCGCTTGGCGCTGCTAAAATAGGTGCCGCACAGGCGGAAGTGCGGCTGCTTCGCGTAGGTGCTAAGCGCAGGCGTCGCGGAGCCCAAAACCACGCGGATGCCGAGCTTTTTGCCGACGAAAATCGCGGCGTCGCGGGCATTTAGGCGCGGCGCGGCGGCCGATTTATAGCTGTCGTCGTGCTCCTCATCCACGACGATGAGGCCTAGATCGCTAAAGGGCAAAAATAGCGCCGAGCGGGCGCCCGCGATGAGCCGAATTTCGCCTGCGTTAAATTTCGCTAAAATTTCGTGCTTTTTTTTCGGCGAAATTTTGGAGTGCCAGACGCCGAGTCGCTCGCCGAAATAGCTCTGTAGCCGCTTCGTCATCTGCGGCGTTAGCGAAATCTCGGGCATCAAAAACAGCGCCTGCTTGCCAGCAGCGAGCGCCTGCGCGATCAGCGCGATATAAATTTCGCTCTTGCCGCTGCCCGTATCGCCGAAAATCAGCGACGTCTCATTAGCTTCGGCGAATTTACGTGCTTGCTCCTGCGAGGGGGTGAGGTTTGGAATTTTACCTATTTGAAGCGGAGATAGCGGCGTTGAAGCGGGGTTTTGCGCGGTAGTGTCTAAATTTTGAATTAGGACGGAATTTTGCGCTGAAGCGGAATTCTGAATCGAAACGTAATTCTCTCCCTCGGCAAAATCCCGCTCTTGGATAGAATTTTGCGTAGTGGCGGAATTTTGATCTGATGTGAAATTTTGCACTGAAGCGGAATTTTGCCCGCCCCTAAACACTTGGATAGAATTGGCGGTAGAATTGAACGCCAAATTTTGCGAGATAATATTTTGCGCCTGCTTTAAATTTTGCTTTTGTGCGGAATTCGGTGCAGTGGCGGAATTTTGTATGGCGCTAGAATCTATGCTAAGTGCTAAATTTTGCTCACCTGCGGGAGTTTGTTCTGAAGTACAATCCTGCTTGATAGCAGGATTTGCAAAATCTCGCTCGGTCTCGCTCGCAGGCTCGAAAATCCCAAATGCAACGCTCTTTTCGCAGACATAGTAGTACGCGATAAAATTTGCAAGTGCGATCTGAAATGAGGTAAATTTAAGCTGCGAAATCTCTAAAATTTCCTTGGTTTTGAAGGTCGGTTTTGCAACCTCGCACAGAATCACGGCGGATTTGACGCTCGATTTTACGGGAACTGATACGATTTGATAGGATGGGATTTTAAAATTTAAACTATAAGTAAGCGGCTTTAGGCTGGCGCCCAAAACCGCAACTTCATAATAGAGCATTTAGCTATTGAGCTAAGGATTGACAAAGAGGCTGTTGATGATTGCAGTCGAATGAACCTACATTAACCGTTGAGCCTGCAGGTCTAGAAGCCGCAGTCGGATAGTAGTTAAAAGTAGTCGTTTGACCGGCAACGGTAGCTGTATATGTAGATGCGGCATTATTGCCGCCGTCCGCAACTAAAATCCAGCCGTTTCTTCCGCCAGCTCTCATAGGATAGATAGGCTGCTGTAACACACCTTCAAAAAGCGTGCCAGCCACATCGGGATCGCCTTCAAGACCTGGCCAGCTAGTCACGCCCCTCATCATATTCTCGCTTCTAACTAGCGAAAGTCCGCTTCTAATGGCGGCGATATCCCCACGCATCTTAGCGATCGTGGCATCATCGCGCGTAGCGGCCAATCTAGGCACCGCGATGCCCGCCAAAATACCTAAAACGACGATGACGAAAACAAGCTCGATCATCGTAAAAGCTTTTAAATTTTTCATGTTAAATCCTTTGATTTAAAGTGGGATGATTATAGCCAAATTTAAATAAAATTAATTTTAGTTAAACGGAAAATATCTAAATTTTAGATAAAAATTTACTAAAATTTGCCTAGTTCGCCGATTTTTTGTGAAAATTTGACGGCAGTTTCAGACGAAACGCTAAATTTTAAAAACTCGCTTTGCGCTACGAGCACGATCGTAGATCCCAGTTCGAAATTTCCCAGATGCTCGCCCTTTTTAAAGCTTAAATTTTCATATTCGTAAAGCGCCTCAGCTCTATTCGCGCACGCATTCGTTTGTATTCGCGTATCGAAATCAAATCTCATCTTGCCGACGTTTAAGGCGCCCACGAAAACCATCCATAAAATCCCGCCGTTACGCATCTTGCACTTTAAAATCACGCGCTCGTTTTTGACGTAGAGGTTTGGAATTTTAAGTAAAAATTTCTTCGCCACGCTGTAAAGATCGGCGGGTATATAAAGCGCCTGCAGCACGCTCAGATCGCAAGGCGCGTGATAATGATGATAATCGCGCGGGCTTAGATAGATGTTTGCGTAGCTTAAATTTACGCCGCCTTGGGTGCCGATTGCACTCGTTTCGCGGCTCGCACCGCTTTCATCGCTATAAATTTCAGCCTGCACGCCGCTCGCAGCATAAGTTGCGCCGCCGCCTATGATTTTTGCTTGCGCGGCGTCCGCGGCGTCATCTAAATTTTTAACCGCTCCGCCGCTTTCGCTCGCCGTAAACGTCCGCCCCAACAGCTCGCTAAGGCTGTATTCGCAGCCCTTTACGCTAAAAGCCCGCAGATCGGCGCAGCATCCGCTCTCAAAGACCACGCCGTCGCTAGGGCTTATGAAGGCTAGCTCGTCTGCCGCTATCTCGCGCGGGCGCAGCAAGCGGCGAGTAAAAAGCGCATTTAGGCTCGCGTAGCTTTGCGGCGGATCAAATTCGCTCATATCGATTTTGAAAAATTCCACATATTTGCGGTTGATAAAATTTTGTATAAATTTAGGGAATTCCACCGCGGCGATAATCCCGAAAATCCTCGAAATAAAACTTCTCATCTATGCCTTTCTAAGCTTAAGCAGCGCGATCTCGGCATCCGCAAAAACCCTTATCGGCGGGCCCCAAAACCCTACGCCGCTGCTTACGTAGATTTGCTTCAGTCCGTCGTTATACAGCCCGTAAAGATACTTCTGGCTAAGCAGCACCAAAAGCGTCCACGGGAAAATTTGCCCCGCGTGCGTGTGCCCGCAGATACACAGATCGACCTCGTCGCGCACGAAATCCACGACGTATTTGGGCTGATGAGCGAGTAAAATTTTTGGTTTATCGGGGTCTGCCTGCGCTAGCGCAGCGCTTAGATCAGGCTGCATATATCCGAAGCGAAAGCCGCTAAGATCGTGCACGCCCATTAAATTTAGCCCCTCAAATTCCACGCTTTCGTTTTGCAGCACTCGCACTCCGAGAGCTTGCATCGCTTTTATAAGCCCGCTCGCATCGCCGCGGTAATACTCGTGGTTGCCCGCGACGAAAAAGATAGGCTTTTTGATCGCCTCAAGAGGCTGCAAAATATCCCTGAGCTCATCCGAGCGCAGATCAAACATATCGCCCACGATCAGCAGCGCGTCGAAGCTTAGCGAGTTTATCCGCGCTACGACGCCTTGCAAAAACTCCTTTTTCAAAAACTCGCCCAGATGCACGTCCGAGATGACGGCGAAATTTAGCTCGCGAGCTAAATTTCTGATTTTTATTTCGCACTCGGTGATCTTGGGCTGCTTAAGCGCATTGAAAAAGCCTTTAAATAGGTAGCTAAACGTCATTATTACGAAGGTTACGTCGATAGAGGTCTTTAAAAATTTTCGCCTATTTTCGCTAAATTTAGCCACGTGCGTGGCGGCGCTTAGCACATCGTAAGCAAGGCAGAGGAAAAAAAGAGATAAAGTCACCGCCGCGCAAAATACGCAGACCTTATAAAGCAGCTCGTTTTTAAAGCTCACGCCGGGGGTGAATCCCGCAAAAAAGATCGCGTCAAAGATCGCTAAAACTACGCAAAGCAAGATCAAAGCGGGGCGAAACGCCCCAAAATTTTTATATGACGCAAAGCGTGCACTGAGCGATTTGTAAACGTAAAGATTAAAAAACAGAAATAAAATCGTGCCGACGATCGGGAAAATATAGGCGCTTTTCAAACTCTAGCCTTGGATATATTCGTCCAGCTTATGTTGATCGAAGCTCGCGATATTGTGCTCCTCGTCCAAAATGAGAGCCCCGCTCTTTTTAAATTTAGTGATGGTGCGCGAAAAAGTCTCGGGGGTGACGTTTAAAATTTTAGCCAGCTTCGTATATTTCGTGCTCGTAAAGATGTCGAAATTTTCGCTGATAAACTTAGCGATTTTGCCGTCGCAGTTTAGCACGACCTGATTATCGACGACCGCATTTAGCGCGCGGATCTTCTCGGACATCGATTTTAAAAGCTCTAGGCAAATTTTTGGATCGCTCATAAACTCGTTTTTAAATTTCTCATAATCGATCTTTAGCACCTCGCCGTTTGTAGAAAACACGCCGCTAGCAGGATAGCTCGTCTCTTCGAAATTTACCATCTCGGCGACAAGCGAGATGGGGCGGATCTCGTGCATATGGATCTCTCGCCCCTTCGCGGAGGTTTTATAGATTTTTAAAATTCCTTTTAGCAGGACCAGTAGATACTGCGAGCGCTCGCCCTCGAAAAATAAAATTTCGCCCTTTTTGTAGCTTTTGTGGATGCTAATCTGCTCCAAACGCTTGATCTGCGCCGCATTTAGAGCTTTGAAATAAGGAATTTTTTCGATCATCGCCGCGACCTATTTTTTTAGCAGATCTCTTATCTCGCTAAGAAGCTTGATCTCTTCGCTAGGCTCGGCAGGTGCTGCCGGCTCAGGCGCGGGCTCGGCGGGCTTTTTAAGCTTATTAATCGCCTTGATCGCGCAGAATATACAAAACGCGATGATGATGAAATCAACCGTTACCTGGATAAACGAGCCGTAGTTTATCGTAACGGCCGGGGTCTGTCCCACCGCTTCTTTTAGCACGATCTTAAGGTCGGTAAAATTCATTCCTCCCGTAAGAAGTCCTAAAACCGGCATCATGATGTCGCTTACGAGCGAGGTTACGATCTTGCCGAAAGCCCCGCCGATGACGACGCCCACCGCCATATCGATGACGTTGCCTTTCATCGCGAATTCTTTGAATTCCTGAATGAAACCCATATTGTCTCCTTGAATAAGATGCGCCGATATTAGCCTATTTTTGCTTTGTTTTTGCTTTTTATTAGGAAGTAAAAAGTATAATCCGAGCTTAAATTTAAACCCAAAGGACCTAAATTGTATCGCTTCGCTCCGTCGCCCACCGGCGATATGCATATCGGAAATTTACGCGCGGCTATTTTTAACTACATCTGCTCACTGCAGGATAAAAGCGGCTTTATTTTGCGTATCGAAGATACCGACACCGCGCGCAATATCGAAGGCAAAGATCAAGAGATAATCGAAATTTTAAAGCGCTTCGGCATCTCGTGGCAGAGCCTGTATTATCAAAGCAAAAATTTAAAATTTCATCAGCAATTCGCAGCTAAGTTACTCTCCGAGAAAAAGGCGTTTTGTTGTTTTTGCAGCGAGGAGGAGCTGGAAGCGAAAAAGCAAGCCGCCAAGGACGCTGGCGAGGCTTATCGCTACGACGGGCACTGCGAGCATTTAAGCGACGAGGAGGTGCTAAACTGCGAGAAGCCCTTTACTATCCGCCTTAAAAAGCCGGATCACGCGCTGGAATTTACCGACGCGATCAAGGGCCGTATCGCATTTGAGCCGCAGAATATCGACAGCTTTGTCATAATGCGCGCGGACAAGACGCCTACGTATAACTTCGCCTGCGCCTGCGACGATATGATGCAGGGCGTGAGCTTCGTAATCCGCGGCGAGGATCACGTCTCAAACACCCCAAAGCAAAACTGGATCCGCCAAAGCCTCGGCTACGACGGCGAGATCAGATACGCCCACCTGCCGATCATATTAAATTCCGAAGGCAAAAAGATGAGCAAGCGCGAGGATAGCTCGTCGGTAAAATGGCTGCTTCAAAGCGGCTACCTGCCCGAGGCGATCGCGAACTATCTGATCCTGCTGGGCAACAAAACGCCGCGCGAGGTCTTTAGCATGGATGAGGCGGTGGAGTTTTTCGACATCGCCAAAATTTCAAAAAGCCCGGCAAAATTTGACGAGGACAAACTCGCCTTTATAAACCGCGAGCATATCAAAAGAGCGAGCGAACAGCGCCTGGCGGAGCTTTTTGAGCTTGAGCCGAAATTTGCGCCTTTGATAAAATTTTACACTCAAGAAACTAGCCTTATCCCACAGATCAAAGAAAAGATCGCAGCGATCTACGGCGCGAAAGATATCCCGCAGGAGTGGGCGGCGCAGGCGCAGGCGCTGCGAGAGGCGATCTTAAATTTATTAAGCTCAAACGGCGCTCCAATGGAATTTAATGATTTCAAAGCGGCGCTTTCGCAGGCTACAAATTTAAAAGGCAAGAGTTTGTTTATGCCGCTTAGGTTTTTGATAACCGGCGCGCCGCACGGACCGGAGCTTAGCGAGCTGTATCCGCTGATCCGCGCCGATTTAAAGGAGATCGTATGCTAGCAAACAGCCTGATCTACGGCGCGCTCATCACCCTACACTACGCGCTGCAAGCCTATATGATCGTGATCTTTATCGCCTGCGTTTTGAGCTTCATCCGCCCAAATCCGTTCGGTAAATTTTATAAAATCTTCCGCGTCATCTCTGCGCTTACCGAGCCCGCGTTTGCGCTGGTGCGTCGCTATCTGCCTACGACTTTCGGCGGGTTTGATCTTTCGCCGCTTCTTATCCTACTCGTGCTTAACTTCTTTGACAGCGCGATAATCTATATCATCAATAGGACGGTCATTTGAAAATATTTCTGAAATTTAGCCTTGTTTTGGGACTGCTGTACGCCGCAAGTAGCGGTAAAATTTTAAGCTACGAGGAGATCAAAAACGAGCCCAAATCCCTAGCTAAGGATTATTACATCTATCGCTTGATCGACGAGACGAAATACAACAAAGCGGAGATTAAAATTTTAAAACAGAGTATCTTTCGCTACAAAGGCAAGCTAAAAGATAAGCTCGATAGAATTTTCGGCATCGCCAAAGCCCCTAAACGTCCGGATCGATGTGCAGGCGTTACCCCCTCCAATATTTTAGACGCAAATTTAACCTGCAAAAAGGCGCGCTCATATCCAAATTTCATCGCCAAGCTAAGCCCGTCCGTGCGCGAGACGCTCGCTTCGCAGCTAGAGAGTCACCAAGACGCGGCTTCGCGAAACGCCGTAAATTTACTGCGCGGATTTAACGACGAAAATCCGAGCGAGTATTTTATGCAGAGCCGCAACGCGCAAAACTACTTTTTATATTACAATTATCTAAAAAGCTCCGGCAAGGACGCCCTGATCGACATCGACGCGGACGCGACCTTCGTTACAGGCCTAAGCGCTCAGCCAAGCTTTAAGGCGGTTCTTAACGACGCGCTAATCAACCGCAAATACCCGCGCCTGCGCCGCTCGCTTATCGGCGTCGATCCGCTGGCCGTGGATAAAGACGTAGCGTTTATGCTCGGCGTAAACGCCGTCATGCAGAATGATGAAGGGGCTGCGCTTGCGTTTTTTAGCCGCGCGGCTGCGAGCTTTGAGAAGCCTCACGACGTGCACAATGCGAAATTTTGGGTATATCTGCTAAGCGGAGATCAAAATATCGTAAAGGAGCTGGCTGCAAGCGAATACTACAGCCTCTATGCGCTTTATGCCAAAGAGATTTCGGGAAATAAAAATTTAAACATCATCATCCCAAACCCCGCTAAAAATTCCATCGAGGGCTACGACATAACCGATCCTTTCGCTTGGGTTCGCACGAAAAATAGCGCCGATAGGATGTCTCGCGAGCAGCTTTTGGAATTTGCCAAAAAATTCGATACTAAGCAAAGCATCGGCGAGTACTCATACATCATGAATAAAGCAAGCGGCGGTAAGGACAACTTTTATCCGACGCCGTTTATGGAGTATATCGGCGACGGCGATAACCGCCGCAAAGCGCTTATTTTAGCGCTCGCTCGCCAAGAGAGCCGCTTCGTGCCCGCATCGGTATCTACGTCGTATGCGCTTGGGATGATGCAATTTATGCCGTTTTTGGCTAACGAAATCGGCAAAAAACAACTCAAAATCGACGGCTTCGATCAAGACGATATGTTCCGCCCGGAAGTCGCTTACCGCTTCGCCAACATCCACATCGACTGGTTAGAGCGCAAAATTTACAGCCCGGTTTTCATCGCATACGCTTACAACGGCGGGCTCGGGCTCGTCAAAAAGATGCTTCAGCGCGGCGATATGTTTAATAAGGGCAAATTCGAGCCGTGGCTTAGCATGGAGCTCGTGCCGTATGCCGAGAGCAGGGACTACGGCAAAAAGGTGCTTGCAAACTTCATCATCTACTCGCAGATCCTCGATCCGCGCGCGAAAATCTCGGTGCAGCAGGAGTTGCAAGATCTGCTGATACCGAGCAGAAGCGACGATTTTAGATAAATTTACGAGGCGGCGAAATGAAAGTAAAGCGAAATTTTATAGTTAAAATTTTAGCCGCTTCTGTTTTTATCTGATAAATTTGCGCGGCGACTCAAAATTTTTCGGCTGCCAAAGAGACCGCAAAATCGCTTAAAGAGGATGAAATTTTAATCATTAAAAGCGATCTTGCCGCTGCCAAAAAGCGTGGCGGCGCGCTGCAAGAGCTAAATTTAGAGGAAAGAGAGCTTGCAAAAAACGCGCTTAAGCTTCCGTTTGAAATTTACGAGCTGCGCCTTTCTGAAGATCAAAATACGCTCTTCGGTTTGGGCGACGACAAGGGCGGTATCGTCCTGATCGATGTTACCGAGCCGCACACTCTAAGGCTTGCGGGCATATTTTCTTTTCCGCAACACGAGCTTGATCCCGCTTACATAGATATCGCGCAGAGCAAAGACGGCAAAAGTCTATTCGTCGCAGATCCAAATTTCGGAATTTATAAGCTGGATCTTAGCGACCGAAGGGATATTAAAATTTCGGCTCGGCTTGAGGCGCGATTTGTAAATAAAATAGAGCTTTCAGCCGACGGGCGCACCCTTTTTGCGAAGGATTTTTTTAGCACCCTTACCGCCTATGACGTAAAAGATGATAAATTTACGCAGCTTGCTTATTTTATCGCCCCTTCCAAAGTCACTAAGCAGGAATACGATTACGCTTGCGCACCGCATAGATTATCCGAAATAAAGGAGCTCGGCGATCTGAAACTACTATCTAAAAACGAACTCTTGCTGGCAAGCTGGACGGGGTTTTATATTTTAGATATATCGGATATGGATAGGTACCGCGCAAATGCCGCGCAAAGCTCTAATATCTTAAAGCAGATCCGCTATATCGCTCATCCGTATTTAGAAATCGATAAAATGGCGCTATCCAAAGACGGCAAGCGGGTATTTTCATCCAATTGGAACGAATTTGGGCTATATGATTTAGGCGAAAACGACACGGCCCAATCAAGCGCATATTACAGCGGCGCACATTTAAATAATTTTAAAGTCATAGAGGATCTAAATTTAGCCTACTTAGGCAAAAAAATATCCGAAAAGGGGAAGTTTCCAAGCGTGGATCTGATCGATTTTAGCAACAAACTCGACCCCGCTCCGATAAAAAGATATCTCTTTCCGCAGAGCCTAAAGGGCGTAAGCGTCGAGTCTCGCGGCAAATATCTTTTCTTTTCCTACTTTACGAGAAACGGAGCGTTCATAAGCGGGCTTGATCGCGCTTCGTTAAGCTCCGCCGAGAAATCCGTTCAATCTGCGCAGATGCAAAATGAAATTTTAGCCGAAAAAAGCCCTGAAGAAAAAGGCGCGATCTGGGAACTTCCTTACGCTAAAAACGGCTTTAGAACCGTCGATAACATAATAAAATCTCCGCAAGGATATCTGCTTCTTGCAAGCGCAAACGACGAATACCGAGTCTCGCTAGTTGCGTTAAGCGAGCAGGGAGCGGAGCTTTGGCGCAAAAAATTAAATATGGTGTCCGCAGCCAATATGCCGGTAGCGGCGATGGACTCGTACGCGCTTTTGGATAATCAAATTTTAGACGCCAAAACGAAAAAGATAATCTACGAATTTCCGCTTAAATTTAAAGAATTAGCGAGCTTCAGCGATAAATTTGCCGCGATAGACGAAAACGACGATCTGCGCTTTTACGAGAGAGAAAAACTGCTATGGAAGAAAAAGCTAAATATCGCAAAGAGCAAAAGGCCGTTTGACGGCACCATGACAAGGATAGCCAAAATATCCGAAAGCGAGATCCTGCTCATCATCGAAAAAGATGGATTTTTAAAATTTAACGCTAAGGGCGAGGAGCTTTGGCATAAGAGCGTAAATTTCGCCCGCACGAAGGAGAGCGGCGCCTCTGACGAGCTTGTAATCGATCAGAAAGCGCAGCTGTTAAAAGCAAAGGATGGATCGATATTTCTACTGGCAAAATTCGGCGCAAATATCGCAAAATTTGATGCCTTAGGCAATAAAATTTGGAGAAAGCAGATTTGCGGAAGAGATCGCGGCGTCTGCGATCTGCCCGACACGCTAAACGCGACCTATAAATTAGCAAACTACAAAGAGGGGCTACTTCTAATCGGCGCAAACGACGTTTCGGAGGATCAGACGATATTTTTAGAGCTTGATCTGGACGGCAATATATTGCGCGAAAACAAAGCGAAATTGCAAGATTTTTGGCTCAAAAGCGCCGTAAGCACGGATGACGGAGGCGTTTTAATAGGCGGTGGCGCTCACGGCGACGATACGGTCATAATAAAAATCCGCTCCGACCTGCCGCTGGATCAACAAAAGATCAAAAATTTAAACAAATAAATTATCGTAGATTATCCCACCGCAAAGGCTGCGGCAGGTTTAAATTTAGCCTCTTTTGCAGCCTGCTTGCGGTGATTTAAAATTTCGTAACTTCGGATACGTAAGCCGTCGTTTAATTTCGGCAAGTTTTAAATTTTAAATTTACGCCCTCGCCTGCGCCGTTTTAGTTAAATTTAACGGCGCGGCGCAGAGCCTGCAAGCACGAGATGATTTAATCGTGATTTAATCGTGATTTAATCGTGCGACCCCGCAAGCCGCTTTAAAATTTAGCGATCATTTGCTATTTGAAAAGCCCTTTGATCTTGTCAAAAAGCGACTTTTCGCCGCCTGCGGAGGTTTCATCTTTATGATCTTCAGCGGCGGAATTCTTGCCGCCGTCTTCTATCGTATCGCCGCTGCACTGGACGGAATTCTCGCCGCCTGCCTTAATTGCGCCGCCATCCGCTTCCATTGCACTGCCGCCGCCCGTCGCATTGGCGCTGCGCAAGGCAGAATTCTCTCCGCCCGCAGTACCGCCTCCGCCTGCCTTATCTCGCTCTATCGCCTCGCCGATCTGCTGCGCGGCGATTTCCGCATAGATCAGC
The DNA here is from genome assembly GCF_938030785.1 of uncultured Campylobacter sp. GTDB lineage: Bacteria > Campylobacterota > Campylobacteria > Campylobacterales > Campylobacteraceae > Campylobacter_B. The sequence continues at coordinate 25,740 of NZ_CALHIK010000118.1, read as the reverse complement.
GCGCCCTGCGGATCGCAATTAAAAAGATTTGAAAACGACTCGGACCTATTCAGATCGATCGGATTGGGCTCAACCACCTCGGTAGCCTCAAGTAGCCCCACTTCAAGCTCGCGCGCCAAATTTAGCGCCTTTAAAAACACGGGTAAATTCTGCGCGTAAAACTCATCTACGGCGGATTTAACCTCGCCGCCCGCCTCATAATCGCGCAGCAGTTTCTGTACGTTATCGGCGCCAAGATACGCGCCGCAACAGTAGTTTTCGATGATCTCGTTGTGAATTTCACCGCTAAATTCCGCTAGAAATTCCGCCGGCAAAACCTCGCGCCAATCGCTTATGTAGGATTTAAATTTAGAGCTTTGCTCCGCCAAAAAGCTAAACGCCGTGCCGCGCGTGTAAAAATACTCTCTAAAATAGCCCTGCGCCACGGCTATATGAAATCCGTGCGTTTTATTAAAAATCCCCTGCCTGCCGTACTGCAGCGCCGAGCGGAAGCCGTCCGCGTATTTTTCTACATAAAATTCATCCATACCCGCTTCGCGCGCGATTTTAGCGATAGCCTCAAAATCTCCCTTTTGCGCGAGCTTTAGCGGCTCAAAATACCACTGCGAAATTTCATCTTTGCCGATCGCGTGATAGCTTATGTCGTAGCCCACCCTCTCTCCTTTTAATCTTTTAGATCGATCTGCGGCTGCCAATACAGCGACTTTGAAATTTTACGAAATTTCATCGTGGCATCCAGACCATTTGAGGTGCGGTAGCTAAGCACCAACTCGTCCTTATCGCTCCTAGGCGCGGTGATCTTGTAGCGGCTCGCCCACGCGATCTTAAAAAGCTCCTTTTGCAAGAGCGGATCGCCGTCGTGCAGCGGCACTACGTTTGCGTTTACGCCGTTGATCTGCACCGCGCCGATATGAATCTCTTTAGGATAGGAGGTGAGCAAAAACACCTCGTCCTCCGCGGCGTTTCTAAGCTCGGGCGCGACGGGATTTAGATAGGTCGCCACTCCCAAATAGCGATCGCCCGCGCGCACCGATTCAAATTTTTGCGTGTAAGCCAAAAACTCGTTTTTAAGCGGATCGTGACGGGGATCGTTTGCGGAGCAGGAGTTTAAAAATAGCGCTAGCGCGGCTAGGAGTGAGCCCTTTAGCAGGCCGTTTAGCGCGCCGCTAAAATCAAATTTCTTCATCGATCTTTCCTTTGAAATTTTAGGCGCATTTTAACGAATTTTGCTTTTTAAAAGGCTAAATTCGCTACAATCTGCTCATCTTAAAAAGCCGGATTTTAAAAATGAAAAGACTTGCTATCGCATTTTCAGGCCCTTCCAATAGCGGCAAAACGACGCTAATTTGCAAGATCGCTAAAATTTTTATCGCTAGCGGGCTACGGACTGCGATCGTAAAGCACGATCCGGGAGATAAGGCGCGCTTTGACGTAGAGGGCAAGGACAGCGCCAAATTTAGTGAGCTCGGCGCCGAGACCGTCGTGATGAGCCCGACGCGGACGAGCTATTTTTCGCAGCGCTGTATGCAAATCGAAGAAGTCGTGCGGATGCTCGGAGAATTTGACATCCTGCTTGTAGAGGGGCTAAAGACGCTGCCGCTGCCGCGCATAAGCCTGTTTCGCGACAGGATCGATGAGGCGTATCTGCCATTTTCGGATGCGATCGCTTCAAATTTAAGCGGCGAGCAGATGGATAAATTTTGCCTGGTAAATTTCGACATCAACGACGCTGCGGGTATCAGCGAATGGATCTTAAAAAACGCCAAAAAAATGTAAAGGAATAAAATGCAAGAGATCGTAAAATCAATCCAAAATATCGCGCTACAAATCGCCGAGGAGCTGAAATACGCGGACTTCGGCTACACCGATCATCACAACAGCACGGGCGATACGCAGCTCAAACTCGACGTAAAAAGCGACGCCATAATCGAGGCGGAATTTCGCAAAAATCCGCTCGTGCGCGCCCTAATCAGCGAGGAGAAAGAGGAGACGCTGGAGCTTAGAAAAGATGCGCGCCTCATCGTCGCCTACGATCCGCTCGACGGCTCGAGCTTAGTGGACGTAAATTTCGCCGTGGGCTCGATATTTGGCATCTATGAGGATGAAATTTCGCCCGCAAACTTAAAAGCGGCGATCTATTGCATCTACGGACCGCGCCTTGAGATGGTCGTTTGCGAGGACGCGCCGAAGCTCTACCGCCTAAATCGCGAGGGTAAATTTAGCTTCGTAAAAGATCTGCGCCTACAGCAAAAAGGCAAACTAAACGCCACGGGTGCGACGCAAAAGGGCTGGAGCGAACCGCACCGAAAGCTCTTGCGCACGCTGTTTGACGAAGGCTACCGCCTGCGATACAGCGGCGCGATGGTAAGCGACCTGCATCAAATTTTATTAAAAGGCGGCGGGCTTTTCAGCTACCCCGCTACCAGCGATCATCCGTTCGGCAAGCTTCGCGCAACCTTCGAGGTTCTGCCGTTTGCGTTCATCTTCGAGCGCGCCGGAGGCGCCACCAGCGACGGAGAAAACGGCTCGCTTTTGCAGCTTAAAATCGAGAAAATCCACCAAAGCAGCCCTTGCTTTTTCGGCTCGAAGTACGAGATCGCGAAGATGCATGAAATTTACGGCGGGAAAAACTGATGGCGGATACCGAGGTTGCCGCGCCGCGCGACGTTTATGACGAAATTTTGGATAAAAGCTTAGCCGCGCTGCAGGCGTGCCAGGCAGAGCACAACCTCACCAGCTGCCTGGAGTGCGAGAAGCTGCTAGATTGCGCGGTGCGCGATAAATACGTCAAGGCGGTTTATGAGAGTATGTCGCACGGCGCGACGGGGGATTTTTCGTTTTAAATTTAGCTATTGCGATCGCGGAATTTTACGAAGCAGGCTACTTAAAGCTCTCGCGGCGCAGGATTTTCACGAAGATGCTGCGGCGTGGAATTGCTCTGCGGTGCGGATTCAATCCGGCGGCGCGCAGGTTCTTGCTTTGCAGTGTAAAAAATTTGCTCCACTGCGAAACGATAAAATTTACGGCGCGTTAGCCTCGCGGCAGGGTCTATTTTGCAGCGCGTCTGTTTTGCGTGCGGATTTTGCGGCGGACGATAAAATTTAAAATGCGGACGTAGCCAAATTGCGGGCGCGTGGCTAAATTTAAAGCGGGCGATCGGTTAAATTTCAGACGGCGCGGCTGGGTTTTTAAAATTTACGGATAAATTTTAAGGCGCGAAATTTTACTTCGCAAATTTTATCTGCGATCATGAGCCGTTTATGGGTGCGGATACGCGAAATTACGCAAAGTAAAATTTCGGCGAGCTAAATTTTGCCGCCGCGATCTTTAAATTTACGCGACTAAAACTTACCGACTTGCGCAAGCCGCCGTTCGTCGCCAATCTTTTGCCGGTTTAAATTTTGCCTTGCGAAATTTAGCTCGCAAACTTAGCGACGCGGCGAGACGGCGGATTTTGCTTCGCGAAATTCGAGCCGTAAATTTAAGCTGCAAATTTAAACCGCGATTGCGTGTTTAAATTTAAGAGCTAAATTTAAAGCTCGTCGAGCACGCGTGCCGCGCGAAGCGCTCGCCAAAATTTCAAAGCCGAGGCGCATGCGACCGCACGCGTTAAATTTAAATGCCCTAGCGCACGCAATGTTCGGCATTAGAATTTCAGAGCCAGCCAAGGCTCGGTAAGCAGGTGTGTCGCGAGCCGTGCATGCTAAAATTTCAAAGCCGAGCGCGCTATGACGCTTGCGTTAAAATTTTAAAGCCAAGGCGCATTGCGGCGACGTTTGCGTTAAATTTAAAACCGATCGGCGGTCGCGCGGAATTTTAGGATTGATCTATTCGCGAAGCTGTGCGCCATCGATCTATTCGCAAAGCCGCGCCCATAGATTTTTTCGCAGCGCTGTGCGCCGAAATTTTAGAGCAGATTTGGGGAGTATAAGCAGAGGAATGCAGTCGTTCATACAAGGAATTTTGATGGGGCTGGGCGTTAGCGTGCCGATCGGCCCGATAAACGTGCTGATAATGTCCTACGCGCTGCGAAGCTACACCAAGGCGCTGTGCCTGGGCCTCGGCGCCATGAGTGCGGATATGCTCTATCTGGCGCTATCGGCGTTCGGCATATCGCAGTTAGCCAAAATCCCGATCGTTTTTGCCTGCATATCGGTATTTGGCGCCGCTTTTTTGCTATACATAGCGCTAGGCATCTACCGCGATGCCAAAAGGTCCGTGCGGCTTCAAAGCGTAGAGCGCGGCTCGCACGTAGCGGTATTCGGCAAGGGTTTTTTGCTAAATATTTTCAACCCCTACGTGATTATGTTTTGGCTAAGCGTGTCCGTGAGCATCGGGCGCGAGCGCTTCGGGCTCGCTCTTACGGGGCTTGTCTGCGGGATTTTGAGCTGGATCACGCTCTTTGCGCTGGCGGTTTATAAAAGCAGAGCCAAAATTTCGGACCGCGCGGCGCGAGCGTTTGCGTATATCTCGGCGCTGATTTTGCTGTTTTTCGCGCTTAAACTCATCTACGCCGTGATTTTCGGCGAAATTTTAAACTAAAGGACGATACATGAAACCGGTAGAAATTTTAAAAGAGCTGATAAAATTCCGATCGCTCACCCCGCACGAGGACGGCGCATTCAACTACATCTCGATGCTGCTCGGAGATTTTAACGAAAGCAGATTCGAGCTAAACGGCGTTACGAACGTGCTTTTCTCAAAGCGTTTCTCAGACGGCCCGCATCTGTGTTTCGCGGGGCACATCGACGTAGTCCCGCCGGGCGAGGGCTGGGCGAGCGATCCCTTTGTGCCGGTAGAATCGGATGGTTTCATCTACGGTCGCGGCGCGCAGGATATGAAAAGCGGCATCGCAGCGGCGATCTGCGCGCTTGCGTCCGCGCAGAGCTTTGACGGCACGCTTAGCCTGCTTCTTACCAGCGACGAGGAGGGCGAGGGTATCTACGGCACCAAAGAGATGCTTGCCAAACTGCGCGAAGAGGGGCTGCTGCCCGATTTTGCGATCGTTGCGGAACCCAGCTGCGAGGTGCGCTTCGGCGATACGATAAAGATCGGCCGCCGCGGCTCGATCAACGCCGCGCTAACGATTACCGGTGCCCATGGACACGCCGCATATCCCGCTAAATGCATCAATCCCGCGCATATTTTGGCGCCTGCGCTTGCCCGTCTTGCGGGACACGATCTGGACGACGGAGACGAGAGCTTTGCGCCCAGCAAGATCGTGATCACCGATATCCGCGGCGGCACGGAAGTCGCAAACATAACACCCAAGGACGTGCGGGTGATGTTTAACGTCCGCGGCGGGATAAATTTAAAGCTGGATGAGATCAGAGACTACGTGCTAGAGCTTTTCGGCGTGAGCGCGGAAAACGCGCTATGCAGCGAAAGTGAATCATTCGGCAAGCGCGAGATGAGCTGCACCGCGCAGCTAAAGGAGGGTGCATCGCTGAGCCTAACACTAAAGAGCGCCTCAAAGCCGTTTTTGACCGACAAAAACTCCAAAATCGTGCAGAGACTGAGCGCGAGCGTGCAGAAAATCTGCGGCGTGCCGCCCGAGCTAAACACCGCGGGCGGCACGAGCGACGCGAGATATTTTGCCGAACTCGGCGTGGAGACGGCGGAGTTTGGCGTGCGAAACGACAGAGTTCATCAGATAAACGAGCGCGTCGAGACCGGCGACGTGGAAAATTTGGCTAAAATTTTTAGCGATCTGATCGCAAATTTTAACTCTACAGATGGAGAGGTCGGTCGGTAAATTTCACGGCGCCGGCGAGAATTTTAAATTCTAAATCGATGCGCCGCACGTAGCGCGCGAGTTAAATTTTAAAATTTCATCGCGCAGGCGAACGGAGATTTTAAAATTTTGAAATTTTAAGATGCGGACGGCTAGCGAATGGATTGAAATTTTAAATTTCAAAACGGGCGCGTTAAATGCGCGGCACTTGCGCAGTATTCGGCTGTAAACGGGGATCTGAAATTTTAGCGCACGTTTTATACACGACATCTGCGATAATACGGGTGCGACGCAGTATCTGCAAAAACAAACGCCGCCACATTAAACTTAAAATTTCCGCCAAAGCAGTAGATAAAAGAGCCACAGCGAGCCGAAATACGGGCTAAATTTAAAAAACGTGAGATTAAATTTGAAAAGCATAAAATCAAATTTAAGAAGCGGAGGGGCTAAATTTAAAATTCTAAAAACGCGGCTGCGAAATTTTAAAATCGCGGCTACTCGGAGCGCACGATGTTTACCAAAACCCCGTCGAAAACGTCCTGCTTAAAGAGCTTGATCTCGCGCACGATATCTGCGTTGTCGTCGTCGATGACGCCGTTATTTACGAGGCTGTCCTCGACGAGCTTGAAAATAAAGGCGTGGTTGCTGACGTCGGAAATACCGCTTTTAAAGCCCATTTCAAGGCGCACCGGCACGTCAATATGTACGCCGCGCAGGTCCTTGGCTATGTAAAGATCGGCGATCGTGCGCACCATCTTTTTCGCCATTTGATGGTTCGACTTGGACGAAAGGATGTCATTAAGGCCGAAATTCTCCATCAGAAGCGGAATACGAACGCGCGCCAAAACTCCCTCGCCCGGCTCACTCGCACTCTTTTTCAAAAACGAAATTTTGATCTTATGCGCGATACCGAACAGCCGCGGTCTAAAACCGGCGATCTTTGCGGCATCGGGAGCTTCCGCTCGCTTTGGCAAGCGCGCGATCTGCCTTGCAGACGGCAGACCGGGCATCCCTGCGGCGGACGGCAGGTTTAAAGCCTGTTTAGTTTGCGCGGAATTTTTGTAGGACCTATCCGCGTGTTGACGATCTGCGGGGCGCGGCGGCAAAATTTCAGACTGTAAATTTAAGGAGCCGCGCAAATCATCAAACTCTGTATTCTCAGATTGTAAATTTTCAAGCTCTTGCTCTGCGAGCTTTGAGCTTGCGCGCCGAAACTCCGCGAAATGCTTTTCCGCCGAGAAATTTGAGCCGCTTTTTTCATGAGCAGCCCCAAACAGGCACTTGCCCTCTTCTTCTTTAAAGAGTCTGTTTTGAACGCACGGCTCGATCGTTTTTTCGCTGTTTTCGCCGCTTGAAATTACCTGCGGAGCCTTGATTTTTGAGGCGGAGTTTTGTTCTCTTAGCGGAATTTGCGAGATTTTAATCCGCGGCACGGGCATCGGCTCATCGTCAAAAAAACCTTGCTCGCCGCCCTCTTGCGCGCCGTTAAAATTTCGCTCGCCCCGCACGCCGTCCATACTTAGCTCGTGTGCCGCACCGCAACTGCCGAGCACTATTTGGGGCTGCGCAAAAGCGCCCTCTTTAGAGTTTTGCTCAAAGCTTTGAGCCAGCCCCGAGCTCATATCGGCGGAGTTTTGCACGTTGCGCGCGGGAACGAAATTCTGCGCACCCCCAGGCGTGAAATCCTCCGCCTCGTCCATTTCGGCGACGCAATAAAGCTCCGTCCAAGCGGCGTCAATATGCGCCTGCGCGCCATTAAAATTCGCCGCCTTGTCTAGCTGCGCCGCGCTAAATTTTGCCTGCGCCGCGTCGTTTGCGGCAAAAATATCCTCGCCGCGCCCGTTAAAATTTAACTGCTCCGCGCCCAAAAGATCCCCACCGCGATTATTAAAATCCGCGGCATCCTCTCCTAAAAAAGCGCGATCTTCTTCGCCGCTCGCGCGCTCATCGCTCCACGAAGCCGCATACTCCTGCGTGATCCAGCCGCTGTCGTAGCGACCGGTCGCTGCGCCGCGAGCCTCTAAATTTAGAGCAAGCTCGCCCGCATGATCGCCCTCGTTCAAATAATCGGCGCGAGTTTTTAAATTTAGCTCTTCCGCGCAGTCGCTTCCTGCATAAACGCGCTGCGCCATATCGGCTGCACCGCGGTAGCGCTTTTTAGGGGTAAGGCCGATAGTAATTCTATTTGAAATTTCATCGCCGCCAGCGTTTAAAATCCCAAAAATTCTAGCCCGAAATCGCTCGAACTGCTCGCCGCTAAGCGCGATCTTATCGCTTAGGCTCTGCACGCCGAAGTCCGCGGCGGTAAAATTTACGATCGCTCCGTCCCTACCTGCGACGCGCACTCGCCCCTTGACGGAGCCCTTTAGGCGGTACTCGCTGCCGGCTAAAATTTTTTTCATCAGCTCTTTTGGATTATACGGCATACTAGCGCTCGCCAAAGACCGTTTCGTTAAATTTAGCGATGAAGCTTAGCGGGTTCACGCTTACGCCGTTTATCGCGATGCCGAAGTGCAGATGCGGGCCGCTAACTCTGCCGCTCTCGCCCGAAAGCGCGATCAGATCGCCCCTGCCAACGCGATCTCCAAGCGATACTTTGATCTCACTTAGATGATAGTACTGCGAGTAGATGCCGCCGCCGTGATCGATCACGACCGAGCCGCCTGCGTAGTAGCGGTCTTTGGCGATGACTACGACGCCGTCATTTACGGCGTGCACGGATGTGCCTACCGCGGCGCGATAATCGACGCCTGAGTGGTAGCTTTTTACTTCGCCGTTGAAGGTGCGAGCGTTGCCGAATGCCGAGGTGATCTTGGAATCCGAAGGTTGCGCGAAAGGACGGACGAAAAGATAGCGCGGCGTAGTTTTTGCATAAACCGCATTGGCTTCGTCAAGCTCTCTTTTTATGCGCGCAAGAGCCTCTTTTGGAGGTTTGATCTTGCCCGGCGCGACGCTTAGTGTCTCTTGTTTATATTCGCCCTTTTTCAAAGCGACGATCTGCTCGCGGCTGCCGCTTTGATCTACTATCCGCAGCGTAAAATCCCCCTTGGCGCGGTAATTTGCCGCCAAAACAGCGATCTTATCGCCGGAATTTGGAGCCGCGATGAGCGGAATTTGTTTTGAGCCGAAGCTTAATTCGCTCGTGCTTTTATCTAATTTTAAGACTACGACGTCACCGTTTACTATGTCTAAAGCGAAAATTCTAATCGCCAAAAGTGCAAAAACAGCCAAAATTTTCATAAATTTTCCAAAATTCGTTATTTTTCATCAATTTTTTGTTAAAAATTAGCTAAAAAGAATGAAATTGCTGTTATAATAACGAAAATTCAATTTTAAAAGGATTAAATGATGAAAAAGTTTTTGCTTCTAGCATCTTTTGCACTTTGCAGTTTTTTGCACGCGGACGTCGTGGCAAATCAAGAGGTTACGGCAGCGACTAACGTCGTTAGATCTTTCGTGGCCGATAATAATTTCGGTATCGATCCAAGATACCTAACCAGCGCTAAAGCGGTCGCCATCCTAACCGACGTAAAACGCCTTGCTGCGGGCGCATCGCTGCAGTACGGCGATGGAATTTTCAGTGTCAAAGGCGAAGACGGCGAGTGGAGCTCACCGATTTTTATCAAATACAAAGGCTTCGGCGTAGGCTTGCAGGCAGGCTACGAGACTAGCGATATCGTTATGATTTTCCATACTACGAAGTCCTATCAAGACATTTTTACCGGGACAGACACCCTTGAGATCAACGTAGGCGCTGCAGCAGGCGGCGTAGGTACAAGAACCGGTCGCGCGACCGATCTGCCTGATATCTCTGCGTGGATGGTAAGCCCGGGCGAGCAGACAGGTCTTTACATCGGCCTCTCGATCGATAACGGCAGAATCACTATCGACGATCAGCTAACTAACGACTTTTACGAGAGAATTTATGACTACGAGGACATCCTAAACGACTCTCCTCGCGCCAACAAATACGCAAAAAGATGGAAAGAGACTATGCGTAAATACTTCACCAACGGCGAGAAGTACAACGCTAGCAGCAACGCCGCAATGCCTGTTAATCAAGTGCAGAAAAAATATCCGGACGGCAAGCCGATCATCTCAAACCGCTCTCCTAGGACGAATGGCAAAGCGAAAGCCAGAAGAGCTAAAGCATCAAAATAATCCAATGAATTTAAAGCCCCGCTTTGGGGCTTTTTCGTTGAAATTTTATGAAATTTCGCTGAATTTAATGAGTTTTTTATATTTTTATCACTACAATTATGTTTCTTGTCTCGTTAGCTCAGTTGGTAGAGCATCTGACTCTTAATCAGGCGGCCGTAGGTTCGAATCCTACACGGGACACCATCTATCAAATTTTACCCCTATTTTTAGTTTTTTTGATTTTTTTTGGAAGCCCTACATTACGGGTTTTTCAAATTTTTTCAAAAAAATTTCAAATACTAAAAACGCTAGATTATACAGGTAATTTAAGGGAAACTACTATATATTAAAAAATGTATAGTAGCTCTTAAGCTTGTTAAACTCTTTGGAAACTTTTATAATTTGTCCTATCATTTCCATATCCACCTATTAGTAAATCGCCGCTGCCTTTACCCATTAGCGTATCATCGCCATATCCGCCAAATAAAACATCGTCTTTGTAGTCGCCCGTTAAAAGTCCGCTTGGGGTTACGCCATAAGGGAAAAATGACGACGATAAAGGTCTTGCATAGACTGTTTTGTCGGGCATTGTTATGCGTAAAATTCCTTTATTTAGAGCGTTTTTATCTATATCTGATAGCCCGTCGCCCGTTATTTTGTCCCATAAATTTTGTGCTTGTTTACGTAAATCAAATATGCCGCTATCTTTTCCGTCCAACTTATCTAATAAATTTCCTATGTCATACCATAGTGTTATCCAACCTACAACAGGGATAAATTTTGTAATTGCAATAAGTCCGAAATCCACAGCTGCACCCACGACGGTATGACCAAAACTTTGACCGTCAGCATAATCGTCGGCTATACCAGCCAAAGCCTTACCAATTCCTGCATATCCTGGTTTTTACTCAATTCGTCTAATTGTTCTTTTGTATATTTTTGCCATTTATTTCTGTATATCTTTATAAGCCATTTAGCGACATATCAGCACCAGAAAGTGCATCTTTAAGGAATTCAGTTAATTGTCTAACCAAATCACTATTTTTTCTAAGTCTTACTTCTGCTTTGTCTAATTCTTGTTTAGCAACTAATTCTCTACTCATATTTTTCTCCTTTTTAGGTTAAAATTTCTTTTCAACCAAGTTTAAATTTATATGTTTCTTATCAGAAAAATATTTTTGTAAATCTGAATAATCTTGTTTATGAATTATATAAACCATATGAAATTTATCTTTAAGAATATCTAAACTAGACCTTCCTTTGCATATGAGTTCTCCATAATCAAATATAAAAGCAGGAAATAATGTAAAATCTTTCAAATTTCCGCCTAAAATCAAATGAAAAATAAGTTTAAACAAACAATTTAAAAGTAAATAAATGACATAATAGGCGATAAGATAATGAACCATTTTTACTAATGCAACCATAAAAAATATAAGTAGATTAAAAACAATAATTCCAATTAGCGATGATGGCGTAAGCAATCTAAATGTCCTTACTACAGGTTCTAAATCAACCAAATTCTTAACCCTTTTTGTTTCGCCATTTATGATAAATTCTATCGTTTTATTTGTAAATTTAGTTTCGCATTTGTTTTTAATAATGTAATAATAAAATGTAGCGACGATATGCAAAACGCCAACTCCAAAAAAAGCCCATAGAAAAATATTGCTAATATTTGCAATCCCCATATAATCGGCATAAACCAATAAAACAAGCACTGTTCCGCAATGAGAAAAAAAGAATAAATTTGAAAGAAAAAACTCATAGGGGTTTTTTATAACAATTGGATATTTATCATAATCTCTTTGTTGCTTGTTTTGATTGCTTGTTGTATTGGTATTATATTCTTGCACGATAATCCTTTGTAAATTTGAGATTAGTAACTGTAGTATCATAAGCTGTATCTAGCTCGATTTTAGCAACACTTTCTCTGCTCGTTGTGTCTCCTTTGTTTGGTTAAATAGCTAAAAAGCTCTTTTTAACCGAATTCAAATTAATATGTTTCTTATTAGAAAAATATTTTTGTAATTCTAAATAGTCTTGGTGTTTAATAATATAAATCATGTGAAATTTACCTCGCATATCGTTCCATTTGGAGGAACCAGCTCTGCTAAATGCAGAAGCCAAAACTTCATAATGATAAATAGTAAAAGCAGGAAATAATGAAAATTCTTTTAAATTACCGCCTAAAATCAAATGAAAAATAAGTTTAAATAAAAAATTTAAACAAAAGCAAATAATATGATATGCTATAAAAAACCAAAATATTTTTGCACCCATAATTTCGCCCATTATAACTGCAAAAATAATTATTAAATGCATAAAAATTGTAGCAATTGGTATATAAACTCTAAGATTAAATGTTCTTTCAAATGGAATTAAATCACTCAAATTTTTAACCCTTTTAACTTCCCCATTTATGATAAATTCTATCGTTTTATTTGTAAATTTTGTCTCACATTTGTTTTTGATAATATAATAATAAAATGTAGCAACAATATGCAAACCCCAAAAAACCAAAAAAACCCTAAAAAACCAAAAAACCCTATATTAACATTTTTAATTTCAGAAAATTGCACATAACCTGCATAACCTGCATAAGTTCCTAAAATAAAAAATGTTCCAGTATGCGAAAAAAAGAACAAATTCGCTAGAAAAAATTCATAAGGATTTTTAATAACGATCGGTTCTTTATCGTAGTCTCTTTGATTGAAATCGTTTAAATTTGCGTTTTCGTTTGAGTTTAAATCCCGTTTTTTAACATTTTTATTCCAGTTTTCAAAATTTTCCAAATTTTATCCTTCCGTTTTCTTTGCTTTTCTCGTCATTGCAGGCGAACTTTGCAAGCGAAGCAATCTGTGGGCAGTGAATGTTATAAAAATCTCAATCCTTTTCTCACCTTGATTTGGTTGCTTTTGCGAATTCTATATCCACCTTACTTAAGCAGTTATAAATTCCTTAGCCTCTTATGCGACACTAAAATTTCTAGCATCTATATATTCCCCCGTGAGTCTTTAGCCGCTTTGCTCACTTCCGCCCATTTATAGATCAGCTCATCGATAAGAGCAACCTTAGAGCTTTGCTTTATGGTATTAGAATTCTCGTCTATCGTTATCTCTTTATAGTTTAGATCGATACTTTTGATATTATTATCCGAAAGCGAGCCTAACTCTCCTTTGTCGGTAATGCCGTTAGAATTCTTATCCTTCCAAATTTTAAGCTTATCGAATATCTCGTCCTTTTCGTCTATTGCGTTGTCGCCATTTAGATCATAGGCTTTTAGGGCCTCATAGCCGTTGGTCGCTTTTTTGTCTGTGTATCCGTAGATGGTATTTGAAATAGTGTGATTTCCGAATAGTTCATTTCCATTATCTATTTTACCGGGCACCATCCCTCAAACAGATCAAAATTTTATCCGTAGAGTCTCTAAATTTTAAAATAGCTGCGGCTTTTGTGAGATAGGAATTTTAAAATTTTAAAATACGTCGGCGCAAAGAAAGCAAGAGTAAAATTTATCTGTCTTGCTTAAATTTTACATTGCAGTATTCGTACGAAAGCAGAAATCAAGTAAAATTTATCTAAAAATAAAGAGCCCATATATTCAAGGCTACATAACGATCAACTCGCCCCTTCGCGCGCCAAAACGACTTTGAAGGTTTTTAAGATAATAACGATGTCGTTCCAGATCGACCAGTTTTTCATATACCACGTATCCATGTCCGCCCTGGTCGCAAAATCCACGTCGCTGCGCCCGCTCACCTGCCAAAGCCCCGTAATGCCGGGCTTGACGGCGAGTATGAGATCGGCATATTCGCCCATATCTTTGCGCTCGTATTGCGCGCACGGGCGAGGACCTACGATGCTCATTTCGCCCTTTAGGACGTTGATCAGCTGCGGAAGCTCATCTAGCGAGCTTCTGCGCAAAAAATCGCCCAGCTTTGTGATACGCGGATCGTGCTCGTATTTGTGATATTTTTCAAAATACTCCACCTCTTGCGGATTTTGCTTTAGATACTGAGCTAAAATTTCGTCCCCGTTCTCTTTCATCGAGCGAAATTTCAGGCATCCAAACGGCTTGCCGCCAAATCCCATTCTTTGATGCGAAAAAAATATGCGTCCCTCCGGTTCTTTTAGCTTCATCATCAGCGCGATTACGCCGAAAATCGGCACCAGTAAAGGAAGCGCCAAAATGATAAGCGCCAAATCAAGCCCGCGTTTAAGAGCTAAATTTAAAGGGCTTTTCAAAGAATTTCGTATCGCAAAGAGGCTTGTGCGCGAGGCAAAGACGCTGTAAATATAGGTCTGCGTGAAGTCGTACGAACGCAGCACCGGGGTAAATAAAATTTCTTTATTTTCCCTGATGTTGCTCTCGATGAGCTCGTTTAAAGCGCTCGCTTCGAGCCTGCTTCCGCCGATAAATAGTACGTCGTAATCCCTGCCTAGCGCTCTTACATACCCAAGATATGTGCTTCCTAAAACAGCGCTTTCAAACTCCTCGCCCTCACCTAAAATTTTCGCCCTCTTCTGCCATAGGCCAAATTTAAAAAGCCTCTTTTTCGTTACGAGCTTAAAAATCGGCAAAACCACCGCCATAAAGGCAAAGCTCAAAATAAAACTGGCGCGCGAAAATTCATAATTGACTTTGATTAAAGCAAGCAGCGCGAGGCTTAGCAAAAGCCCCAAAAAACAGCTTTTTACTAAAATTCTACTCTCGTGCCAAAAATCATACCGCCTCGAATAGATCCCCTGATAGAAAAATAGAAATATCATTATGACGTAGGACGGCGCAAAGCCTTGATACCTGCCGACGTCCAGCAGCACATTATCGCCGTAAAGCAAATTTTTAAGCACCACGGCAAGCCCGAAGCAAAGCCAGATGCCGAAAATATCGACCGCCAAGATTATCAAAACGCAGAGTTGCTTTTTCATCCTAACTCCTATTAAAATCATCTTGCAGGCGCACTATATCGTCCTCGCCGGTATAGCTGCCGACTTGAGCTTCGATTAGCACGACGGGGATTTTGCCTTCGTTTGCGAGGCGGTGAACCTCGCCCATTCTAATGAACGTAGATTCATTCTCGCGCAGCAAGAAATTTCGCTCGCCCACGGTCACAGTCGCAGTGCCGCTAACGACGATCCAGTGCTCGTTGCGATGGTAGTGCTTCTGCAGCGATAGCCGCTTGCCGGGCTTAACGACGATGCGCTTGATCTTGTAGCCGCGCTCATCTTCGAGCACCGTGTAGCTGCCCCACGGGCGGTGCGTCGTTACATGCACGCGCGCCAAATCGCTATCCTTCAGCCGCTCCACCACCTGCTTTACCTTTTGGGTAGAGCCTTTTTTGCATACGAGCAGAGCGTCCTTGGTATCTACTATAGCGAGATCCTCGACATCTACGGCGGCTATCGTACGGCCCGAGCCGATGATGAGATTGTTTTTGGAATTTAGAGTGATATTTTGCTCGCCAGCGGTGTTGCCGTTCGCGTCTTTAGGCAGTTCGGCGTCTAAACTATCGAAGCTTCCCAGATCGCTCCAGCCGATGTCTGCGGGCACGACCTTAGCGAGGCTCGTGTGCTCCATAACCGCGTAGTCGATGCTATCTGCAGGGATCTCTTGCATATCGCCTAGTTTAATTCTAATCGGATTTTCAGCGTTAGAATTTTCGTGCGCACGGACGCAGGCTTCGTAAATTTCAGGGCTGTGCGCCTTTAGTTCGCTTAAAAATACGTCCGCTTTGAACATAAACATGCCGCTGTTCCAGTAAAAATTACCCGCCGCTATGTAGCTTTGCGCTGCCGCAAGCTCTGGCTTTTCGTGAAATTTTAACACGTCCTCGCCGCTTGCTTCGATATAGCCGTAGCCCGTATTTGCCTCCGTGGG
The DNA here is from genome assembly GCF_938030785.1 of uncultured Campylobacter sp. Taxonomy (GTDB): domain Bacteria; phylum Campylobacterota; class Campylobacteria; order Campylobacterales; family Campylobacteraceae; genus Campylobacter_B. The sequence goes on along the minus strand of NZ_CALHIK010000118.1, from coordinate 9,985 downwards.
CTTGATACCAAACGTTACCAAAAACCCCTGTTTTGCAAGCTCATGCGCGCGCAAAACGCTGTTTTTATACGCCACCTCATTTCTAATTAGATGATCGCTCGGCGTTACGAAAACGATCTCCTCGGCTTTTAGGCTCAAACATGCAAGTGCGATCGCAGGAGCCGTATTTCTGCCGACGGGCTCGAGTAGAAATTTCACGCCGCGCGCGCCCAGGGCCTCAAGCTGATCGAGCGCCAAAAAATACTGCTGCTCGTTCGAGACGACGAGCGTGCGCTCGCATAGAGGGGAGTTTCGCTCGTAGCTCATCATAAAAAGCGAGCGGTCGCTGAAGAGGCGCACAAACTGCTTTGGCATAAGCGTGCGGCTGATGGGCCACAGCCTCGTGCCGCTGCCGCCGCTCAGGATTATATTAGTCATTTAGGCCGTCCTTAAATTCCTCATATTTTTTCTCGACGTAGCTTTTGATCTCGGCCTCAAAGCGCGCGCGCGAAAATTTTAAAGAATTTTCTCTGATTTTTGTAGGCTCAAATTTATCATAATTTTGCTCAAATTTAGCTACGGCGGCGAGTAGCTCCTTTGTATTTTGCTCCATAAAATACAGCCCGCTCTCGCCATCGCGCACCGTCTCGCGGGCGCCGCCGCGCCCGAAGCAGATCACCGGCGTACCGCATGCCTGCGCCTCCACCGGCGTAATGCCGAAGTCCTCCTCGGCGGCAAAAACAAACGCCTTAGCCCGCCCCATGAGATCCGCCATTATTTCATCGCTCGCAAAGCCCAAAAGCTCGACATTTTTGCCCGCCTTTGACTTGATTTTCGCCATATCGGGGCCGCCGCCGATGACGAGCAGCTTCTTATCCGTCTGCGAAAACGCCTCTACGATGAGATCGATCTTTTTATACGGAACCATGCGCGAGGCGGTGAGGTAAAACTCCTCTTTGGCTTCGCACAGAGTAAATTTATCCACGTCCACAGGCGGATAGATGACATCGCTGGGCTTGCCGTAGGTTTTTTTGATACGGCGCGCGATGTAGCGGCTGTTTGCGACGTAGTGATCCACGCGGTTTGCGGTGCTTGCGTCCCAAAGCCTAATTTTATGTAAAAAATACTTCGCCAGCATGCCCTTTAGACCGCGATCTAGCCCGCTTTCGCGCAAGTACTGATGATACAGATCCCACGCGTAGCGGATCGGCGTGTGCACATATGCGATATGAAGTTGATTTGAGTGCGTCAGCACCCCCTTTGCGACGGCATGCGAGCTAGATAGCACGACGTCGTATCCGCTCAGATCAAACTGCTCGATCGCAAGCGGAAATAGCGGCAGGTAGTTGCGGTATTTGTCCTTTGCGAATGGTAGCTTTTGGATAAAGCTCGTATGGGCGCGCTTGCCTTTTAAAATTTTATCTCGGTCGGCATTGCTTAAAAAGTCAATGAGGCTGTAAATTTCAAAATCATCCCATATATTAGTAAAACTCTCAACGCATTTCTCCGCACCCGCATAGGCGCTAAACCAGTCGTGGATAAGGGCTTTTTTCATCCCAAACTCTCCATTATTTCGATAATCTGTTTTGCAGAGCGTTCCCAGCCGAATCTTTTTATATTCTCAAGGCCTTTAATACGAAGCTCGTTTTGTAAATTTTTATCGTTTAAAACGGTTTGAATATTATTTCTCATATCTTCTACGTCATGCGGATCAAAATAAACAACGCTATCGTCGCACACTTCAGGCAAACTCGCAGCATTTGAGCAAACGACCGGACAACTGCACGCTTGTGCCTCAAGCGGCGGAATACCAAAACCCTCGTATAGCGATGGAAATACGAATAATTTCGCCAAATTATAAATAGCGGCGATATCCGCGTCTTTAACATAGCCCGTAAAAAATATGCGATCACTTAGATTTTTTGTCCGAATAATCTCAGAAATAGTGCTATCGCCCGTTATGAAGCCATCCTTTTTACCTACTATAACCAAATTTAGATTCGTCTTTTCTAATGCAAATAATAAATTCTTTAAATTCTTATGCGGTTTAACATTTCCCACAAATAGAACGAAATCATCAGGAAGACCATAGTCCTTTGCCACTTCTTCTAAGGCATTTGAATCGTAATAGCGATTAAAATGCTTCTCATCTATTGCATTTGGCACAACCAAAATATTTTTGCTGGTTTTAGTGTATTTTAATATTTCACTCCGCGAAAAATTTGAAACGCTAAGAACTATATCGCTTCGACTTAGTGCTTGATTAAAAAGCGTTTTTGCATATATTTTCTGCATAAAATTTAGCGTATCGTAGAAGGCTAAATGGAATACGTCGTGGATAGTAACCACTCTAAATTTTGCTCTTATCGGCAGGATTGGGATATTAAAATGTGGAGACCAAAAAATATCACATTCAGGAATTGTTAAAGGCAGTTCAAGCTGCTCTTTTACAGAATAAATTTTGCATTCGCATTCTAAAATTTGAACACTTTTACTCCACGCATAGTCCTGCATCTCGGCTCTACTACCAAGCAGAATAACTTCAAATTTTTCCACCAAAAAAGGCAGTAGTGATTTGATATATGTACCTATACCGGATGCTTTATGCATACGAAAATCAATTACTAACTTTTTATACTGCATTTATTACTTTCGTTTTGCCTCATCGTTTAAATTTAAAAATATTATAAATGAAATTATATCTAATTTTAAATGATATGTCGTATCTTTTCTCTCCAATCATTATCCTTGGCAAAATTTAAAATTTCAGTCTTGTCGCTTTTACTTAAATCTAGAGATTTTTTTATATATCTTACAAAGTCCTCTTTTGAACTTGCCAATAAAGTAGGACTGTTAAGCTGCTCTAACTCTTGCCATTTAGTTGCTACCGTATGAAGTCCAGCCGCAGAATACTCATATAGTTTTAGAGGGCTTATAGAATGAACCAAATCCATATCCAGTCTAAACGGGATTATACCGACATCTGAAAATTGCAAAAAAGAGGCAATCAAATCATTATCGACCTTGCCGTAAAACGTAATATTTTCTCTAGATCGTATTTGATCAAAATTGTCGGGTTTAAATTTTATAGCTCCAATTACTAAAAAATGCACATCTTTTAGCTCTTCGGCGATATAATCTAATAGACCGAAGTCAAACCAGCTTTCTATAGCGCCCACATAAACAGCAACTGGTTTTGTAATTGTGTAAAAAAAATCCGGTTTATCGTATTCTTTTTGAAATTTATTAAAATCAACTCCGTTTGGCAGATAGAGACAATTTTTATTAAATTTTTCTATATAGTTTTTGAGATTAGATGATGTATATATTACTTTATCTGCTTTTTTTATTAGATGCTCCTCTGCCTTGATAGCTGCCGCTCCTACGCCAAAACCTTCAAGCCTATCAGTAACCCTAACGATCAACTTCTTATATTTTATAATGTTTATTAAAGGCAGAAATACGAAATTATCTATCACTAAAATATCTACATTTAAGAAATCATAATTTTTAAGCATAATTTTAAAATTCGGTAAGGTAAAAATATGCCATATTTTTATAATCCAATAAAATTGGGACGGCAGCTTTTTAAACGGCGGAATAAGTGCAAATGGGGTATATATAAAATAGTTTTTACAAATTTCATGCACACCTTTTTTTGACTGAGCCAACCTAGTGGCTTCGTTGATCTTATTATGAAAGGGGGAAATGGGCGGCGCGACAAATAAAACTTTATTTCCATGCTTTGCCAATAATTCACTATAATAATTACAACCTACCTTAAATGGAGATCCATAATAAGAATTTCCGCACCATAGTATTTTTTTAGACATTTTTCATCCTACTGCGATATAAGCTTTTACTTTTTAAGTTTAAACACGGTTTCTCTACAAAAAACCAGCTGATTATAGCGCAACATATAGACAAAATAGCGACATATACTACATAAATGCTGCCCGCCCCACTACCTATTTGGACAAAAATATTTACAAAAAACATATGGTATATGTAAATACCATATGTAAAATCATTTCCTCGCAAAAATTTATCGAGACCTTCGAAACTGAAAGCAAAAGAAAAAACCAGAAATGAGAATATAAAATAATTTACAAATATATCTAAAAAAATATTATTAAAATAATGGATGCAAATTCTACCGATAACATAAGTAGCAAAATATATAAAGAATTTATTCTTTATATATTTATGAAATAAATCAAAATAGATATAAAAATAAAAGCCAATTAAAAATACAAATAAATATGGCGCCAGAGATACATTAATAAGTTTATTGATAAATAAATTTCTATCGCTACTAGAATTATATATAAAAAATAGTATTGAGATCAGAAAAATGCAAGGTAGTATTTTCTTAGTCTTTTTATTTATAAGAAAAACGATGGGCAAGATAGCATAAAATACTAGCTCAATCGAGATCGTCCAAAGCGGCGCATTTATCTCACCCGTACCAAAAGCCTTACTGGCTTCAAAATTATAAAATTGTAAAAAGCTGATTTGAGTAAGAAGCCATTTAAAAAAATTAAAGTCAAAATTTAAATCTATAAAAATAGATAAAATTACTATACCGATAAAAATATTAATATAAAGCCCTGGATAAATTCTTAAAATTCTATTTTTAATATAAGTTTTTAAATCTTGATTTTTTGCATAAGACATACTTATTAAAAAACCGCTAATCAGAAAAAATACAGTTACGCCGCTAAAATTTAGTATACTAGTTATATTCTGAGACAAATCGCTTTTATCTGCTAAATAACCATTTGCATGAACAAACATAACTTGGAGCGCGGCTATCAATCTTAATAAATTAAAATTATTATTTACTATAATACTACTATCCATTGGCTACACCGATTTTAACCAACTTTCCATATCCATTTGAATAAAACTCAAATTTACTATAATAAAATTCCCTATTTGCTATATCGATAATCTCTAGGCTGCCCTCTTTTACCTCAAATTTTCTAATAATTTTTACGCCCTTGTATTCTGCGGCGAGGCTTATAAATTTTTCTCCAAAATCTGCCACTTCGCATCTACACTCTGCAAACATCCCAAATAATCCTATCGCTCCCTCGCCCCAACTATTTTGCTCCAAATCGCCTATAATCGGCACGTTGTGTGCCTTGACACTTCTAAATTCATTTCTTCTGCCGGGGAGCGGCGTATAAAGATATGAACCTGGATCTCTTGCTATATCCAGCCCGTCTATCCACAGCTCGTAGCCCAGCTTATCATTGTGCGTATGCCCACCGTGACCCCTTTGCCCAAGCGGCGTAGCGCATATGGCGAGGTAAAATTTATTGGACTTAAAGATAAAAATTCCGCTGTCCGGATAAAATAGATTTTTGATCTCTTGCGAGTTTGAAATTTTAAATTTCATGCTTTTTCGGTGCGGCAGTTCGCCGAATTTCACGCCCGAGACGACCTGGCTTTTGTATGTTCTATCGCCCGCTTGCAGCGTGCATCCCGCAAGAGCTCTCGTAAAACTCCTCTCAAAGCGCATATCGTTTTTAAATATCTCGTCGTCAAAAATCCCGCCCATGCAGCTAATTAGCGCCGAGTGATTTAAGATATTTTCATCCCAAAACGGCTCGTTATCGTCCGCAAAGCCGCTCAAATTTAGATATTTTCGTACGGCCTGTTCGTTGCTCAAAAACTCGCCGTTTGGGCTAAATTTAAAAAACCTACCGCTGTCGTTATCGCCGAATTGCGGTACTTCGCCGTTTGGCTTTGTAATGTCGGCAGTAAACCTGCCGATTTTATACAGTCTATCCACAAACCACTGCGGCAGCGCTATTTGATCGTTTAGAATTTTAAATTCCTGCTCCTCGGGCGGCAAGAGCTTCGGTTTTTTGCGCCAAAGCTTTGCGTCGTAATTTTTTAACGATGAAATTTTCTCGCTTTTTAGACCCAGTATCAGAGCTGTGGAATACGCCATTAGCTCGCCGCTTAGGCGGTGGTAACTCGTAGAGCTCTCAAAATTTCCGCCGTCTTCGTAAAATTCCTTTTTCATTTCGCAGATTATCTCTTGCGCGGCAAATGCTAGCCACGCGTCCGTCTCGCGGCCGCCATCCAAATACGCGCAAGCTTGCAGCAGGCCCGCGATGTCGCTTAGATAGTGATTTGACGTAAGATGCGGCGAATATTCCAGATTATTTACGATATGAAGCGCATGCTCGTAGACGCTATTTGAAAAGGTTTGCTTGAAATTTTGATCTAAAATTCCGCCCTCATCCATCTGGCAAAACATATCGTAAGCCACCAGCATGTTGGCAATCCTGATGCCAACATCCATCGTGCAGGTCCAATTTACGCCCATTCTAGGCGGATTATTGCTGATAAAATCTAAAATTTGGTTTTTAAATTCCTTTAAATTTCGCTCTTGCAAATTTGGATCCGCCATCGCAAAAATAGCAAGCTGCGGCAAGTGCTGAAACCTCGCAAGCTCCCACGGCACCTTTATATCACTGCCGAGCTTATGGGCTATGCGCTGATCTTTGTACCATTTTTTCTCGCTCCATCGAAAACCACTTTTGAAATCCTTCTGCCAATCGATCGGTTCGTAGCCTTCGGGCACACTCGCAGGCGCCGCGACATTCATATCGTATTTGTAGCCCTCTAGCCCGAGCGCCGCGCTATCATAGCTATTTTTTACCCAGCCGCTACCGAGTAGATCAAATTTATGCTCGGTGTACATTTTAGATAGATATTTTGCGACATCCGGATCGATATTTGACAGGTCGAGCTCTTTTATATTTATGTAGCTAGCTTTTATGATCGGAATGTTAAAATTTGTGCGGGCACCCTTTTTCATATATGTCCACTTTTGAATGCGATCATTAATCTTTTTAAATACCTTAAAAAATATTTTTTTAATCACCTCTCCAAAACCAATAACTTTTATCTTTTTAAAATAGTATGATAACATCATTTTGCTATACCTATAAATGACTTTTTAAGCACGAAAGATAGCCTCAGCGCATATAATATAAACAACAACAAACATATAAAAATTTTATCCAACATTCTAAAATCATAAAAACTCTTTAAAAAAAAGATTATACATGGGATAATTAGTTGAACGCAAAAAGGCAAGTAGCCTATAAAAAATTTTGGCTTTATCTTTTTTGCAACAATTAAAAAAGATAAAAAATTTACGAACGAAATAAATGCAACAGAATAAATAAGTATTAAAAAATTAGAAAAATAAGAGCTTATGGTTAATGTAGCTATAGAAAGAGCACATACAGAAATTTCTATATAAGAGCAATACTGATTTTTGCTAGAAATATTTATATTTAAAGCCAATATTCTAGAAATAATATAAAAATACCCACTAATCAAAAAAGCTAACAGAGAATTTTTAAATTCTATATACTTTTCACCGGCGAATATTGATATAATCTGTTCAGAAAATATAATAAAAATGGACATTAAAAAACCAAATAATAATATTATTATAAAAAACATTCTTTGGTAAGATATGAAAAAATTATTATCGGTATAATGCTTAAAAAACTTTTGTGAAAAAAACAAATAAAAGGGCTCAAATAATAAAAATAACATTGACGCCATTTTTTGATAGACAAAAAATGTTCCAATCAAATTTTGATTAAATGAAAAAATATTCATGACAATTTGTGGCGCAAAAGAGGTTAAATATACACAAAGATTTCCAGGCAATATTTTTAATGAAAAAGTGGATATCTCTCGAATTATATTAAAATCTATACAAAACCTCCATCGCCTAACAATTAAGATGCATACTGTAATATATGAAAAAAGCATAGAATATATAATATATTTTGAATCTATTGAATTATTAAAAATACTTTTTAATAAGAAAAAGTAAAAAACAGTAAAAATAACTTTTAATGCAACAATTATGCCATAATGGAAATCTTGTTCTAAGAATCTTTTTTTACATTGCATTAGATATAATATAACATCAAAAAATGATAACAATATAAAAGCGAAAAATAGTAAAAAATCTAAATTTAAGAAATATTTTAAGATGGCGATAAAAATAAAGCCAAACGTGATATGCAATATAAAAGTAAAATTTATAATGCTAAAGAAAAGCTCGTCCTGTTTTATATTATCATTATATTCATAATAATACTTTGTGTATCCGGATTTTATCTCTAATGAGCAAAAAAAGGATGCAAAGGTATAAACTATTATATACATATTATATCTTCCCATTTCGCTCACACTAAAATAATGTGCCAAATATGAGAAGAATATTACATTCGTCCCTTTTTCGAGGATTAAAAAAAATATATATATCGACACTGTTCTAAAAGATCTATTTAACATTTCTCTATGCAGACTCTGTATTGTATTTTTTATCTTCTTCAATTAAATCTTTTGTATATCTTTTAAATTTCATTATGCTATTAATATATTTAAGCAAAATATATAGTTTATATTTAAATGGCTTAATTGGGAATTTCCACATATAACCCACTTTCATAACCGAACCAAATCTCTCTTTAAATCTTTGCACTCCAAATATTGAGCTATCTTTTTTTACATTAATTCTAGCTCCCACAAAAACATATTCATCAAGACCTTTTGCTTTCATATCATTGATAATTTGCCAATGCATTAATGTTAAGGCTCCCTGATGGGGTTTTTCAATACTACCGCCATACAAATAATACGCTTTTTTATTATCCAATCCAATAATAGCGCCGCCTTGAGCTATTCCGTCATATTCTGATACATAAAATTCTAAATTAGCACCCACTCCTCTTAGTTCATTATCTATACTTTCTGATGCAGACTCAAAACCACGCCTTAGCATAGTACAATCTATCATATTTAAAGTATCGTTTTTGTATTGAATGCCTTTATTGATTTGCACACCATCTCTTTGGGCTTTGTTTATGGCATTTCTATGTTTTTGATGCATATTTTTAAAGAGAACATCTTTATCCTGAAGTAGATTTACTGGCAAAGAACCGAATTTACAATATATAGCATCATCAGGAACCGTATTAAAAACAACATTACTAGGCGCTCTTAATATAAAATCAACATATTTTAATTCTTTCGCTATTTTTTCTATAACTTTATTTAAAAAAAATTTTTCATCATCCAATGCTATATTATTTTTTAGATATATTGTTTCAGAGGGAAAGATCATATATCTAAAAAATAACTTTTTACAAATAAAATACGGTAAAATAAAATTATCGTCCACAAACCATCCATAGTCATTTGACTGAGCAGACAAGTACTCTTTACTAGAAAACAAATTTAAATCTTTATTATTATATTCCTTCAAAATTCTTATCATTTAACTTTCCTTATATACTTTATACTTTCCTATTTTTAAATCATTAAAAAGCCATCTATTATTTTTCATAAAGCCTTCATAAATTTCTTTAGTTTGTATGTTTTGTAAATATCTATTATCCGAGATAAATGTTAGAAACATTTTCCAGTCACCTTTATATTTTATTTCGAACGCTCCATCGCCCATATCTAAAATATAGGTATTATTATAGCTCTCGTAATAATTAGCACATTCACTAAAAGTAGCATACCAAACATCTTTATTCCTTAAATAGCCGAAGAGAAAATCTAAAGAATTTATATCATTATAAACATTTGGTGTTTGCCTCTTTCCATCTGGTCTAGCATTCATAAAATGCTCCGCTATACTAATCACATATCTACTTTTCATCATTTTTTCTATCTTTACGATATTTAGCAAGTGTTTAATTTTACTTTTTATTGCATTTCCTCCATATATAAAAGCATCGCCACTTATATTTGACGGCATTGCTATAATTTTATCATCGCCATACTTCAAAGAAATATTATTAGCAAAAGGCTTAAAGTCAAAGGACCACCAACGAAATTTTAAGTCAATTAGTCCTCCAACCAAATCCTCTCTAAAACTATAGCACGGAGTTCTTCCTCCTAAAATTTGGTAGCCAAATCTTTTTTTGAAAAGATTTAAATCATTTTT
>NZ_CALHIK010000117.1 GCF_938030785.1 uncultured Campylobacter sp. | reverse complement strand
TGCGAGCCGAATTTATTCGCCGCTTCGTCTATCAAATTTGGATTTTTTATCGCGGCAGAGTTGAGGCTGATCTTGTCGCAGCCGACGTTTAGCAGGCGCGAGATGTCATCTAGCGTGCGGATGCCGCCGCCCACGGTCAGCGGGATAAAAAGCTCGCGCGCTACCCGCTCTACGACATCCACGATCGTATCGCGCCCCAGATGTGACGCCGTGATGTCAAGGAAGCACAGCTCGTCCGCGCCCTCCTCGTTGTAGCGTTTGGCTATCTCGACCGGATCGCCCGCGTCTACGAGACCTACGAAATTTACGCCCTTTACCACGCGTCCGTCTTTGACGTCTAGGCATGGGATTATGCGTTTTGCAAATCTATTCAAAGCAGCCCTTCGGAATAAAATTTTTTATGATTTTAGCCAAATTTTACTTAACATAATGACTTTATAAGTAAAATTTGGCTAGACTCTCGCGATGATTAGGGCGAAAAAAGAGTTCGGGCAAAATTTTTTAAAAGACGAAGCCGTTTTAAGCAAGATCATCCAAGCGATTCCCGAGAACATGCAAAATGTCGTTGAAATCGGGGCTGGCTTAGGTGATTTAACTCGCAAGCTTTTGGAATTTTACAGATTAAAAAGTTTCGAGATAGATGAAGATTTATATCAAATTTTAAGTGCTAAATTTGCGCAGCAGATCGCTAGCGGCGAGCTTGAGCTCGTTTTGGGCGATGCTTTACGGATTTGGCAGCAGCAGGGTCTTGAGCGCGGCGAGTATTTTTTAGTCGCAAATTTGCCCTACTACGTCGCTACGAAGATGATTTTGCAAGCGATCGACGATGAGCTATGCAGTGGATTTTTGGTGATGGTCCAAAAGGAGGTCGCTTTAAAATTCTGCGCTAGAGCCGGGCAGAGCGATTTTAGCGCTCTTTCGATCCTAGCCGATCTCGCGGGCGGTTGCGAGCTTCTATTCGACGTTGAGCCTGGCTGCTTCGAGCCTGCGCCGAAGGTAACTTCGTCGGTGATCAGGCTCGTAAAAGGCAAAAATTTCAAACCCGGTGTCGAAGAAAGCGCGGAGAGTCTCGGCGTAAAAAGTTGCGCCCGCTTCCAAAGTCTCGATGAATACGAGAAATTTAAAAGCTTTTTGCGCGTATCTTTCAGCGCGCCGCGAAAAACGCTTATTAAAAATTTAAGCGCAAAATTTGATAGAGGCTTAGCCGAAGAGATCTTTTTAAATTTGAAAATTCCGCCCACGGTTCGGGCGCACGAGTTAAATTCCACCCTTTTTTTAGAAATTTTTAGAAATTTAAAGGTAAAAGATGGAAGAAAATAGAAATGAAAACGGCGTCGAACGACTCAAAAAAAGCAATCGCTACAAAAAACGCAAGGAAAATCTAAAAAAATCTATCGCGAGTGAGGGCTCTGCGGGCGGCGCGGAATTCGGCGGCGAGCATGAAAACGGCTCCCGCAAAAATAAAGGCGCGAAAAACGGGCAAAATTCCGCTCGTTCAAAAGGTTCAAAAAACAGCTCTCACAACGGATCGAATTCTGTGGGTGGCGCGTCAAATAGCGGTTTAAACGCCGCGCATTCAAACGGTGCGGGCGGTGCAAATTTAAACGGTGCCGCGAAACCGGGCGGTAATAACGCAAAAGGCGCAAATTCTAACGCCTCAGACGATACGAACTCTTCGGACTCGCAGAAAAAGAAAAAGCATAAAAAGCGCTCAAATATGCCAAAGAGCCTCACGGGCAACGAGCCGTGGCAGAAGGCGATGGATGATGCGATCGCGCAAAACAAGCTGATCCACGAGGAGCGCCTGCATCCGCTTAAAAATGCTAATCGCAGCGACGATACGATACGTATCACACCGCTTGGCGGGCTAGGCGAGATCGGCGCGAATATGACCGTGTTTGAGACCAACACGAGCGCGATCATCGTCGATGTGGGCATGAGCTTTCCCGAGGAGAGCATGCTCGGAGTGGATATTTTGATCCCCGATTTCGATTATGTCCGCAAGATAAAAAATAAGATCAAAGGCATCCTCATCACCCACGCGCACGAGGATCATATCGGCGCGATGCCGTATTTTTTCAAAGAATTTCAATTTCCGATCTACGCTACGCCGCTTCCTTTGGGGATGATAAGCAATAAATTTGAAGAGCACGGCCTTAAAGCCGAGCGTAGCTACTTCCGCCCCGTGCAGAAGCGCCAGCTCTATCAGATCGGCGATTTCGAGGTCGAGTTTATTCACATAACGCACTCGATTATCGATGCAAGCGCGCTTGCGATCACGACGAAGGCGGGCACTATCATCCACACGGGCGATTTTAAGATTGATCACACGCCGATTGACGGCTACCCGACCGATCTGAACCGTCTGGCGCATTACGGCGATGAGGGCGTTATACTTTTGATGAGCGATAGCACAAACTCGCACAAAGAGGGGATTACAAAGTCCGAAAACTCGGTAGGCAGGACCTTTGATACGATATTTTCAAGCTGTAAGGGGCGCGTGATAATGAGTACCTTCAGCTCAAACATCCACCGTGTCTATCAGGCTATCGAGCGCGGCGTAAAACACGGCCGCAAGGTCTGCGTCATCGGACGAAGCATGGAGCGGAATTTATTTACCGCGATGGAGCTTGGATATGTAAATTTAGACAAAAAGATCTTCGTCGATGCCGATCAAGTCTCAAAATATCCCGACAATGAGGTTTTGATCGTAACCACCGGCTCGCAGGGCGAGACGATGAGTGCGCTGTACCGTATGGCGACGGACGAGCACAAATATATCAAGATCAAATCCACCGATCAGGTAATCATCAGCGCCAAGGCGATCCCCGGCAACGAAAGCAGCGTCTCGACCGTGCTTAATTACCTGCTAAAAAGCGGCGCAAAGGTCGCGTATCAGGACTTCAGCGAGATACACGTAAGCGGGCACGCCTCGATCGAGGAGCAAAAGCTCATGCTGCGCCTAATAAAACCGAAATTTTTCCTGCCCGTACACGGTGAGTACAACCACATCGTAAAGCACAAAGAGACTGCGATGGAGTGCGGCATAGAGGAGAAAAATATCTATCTGATGAACGACGGCGATCAGATGGAGGTTTGCGAAAAATACCTAAAGCGCGTCAAGACCGTCAAGACGGGCAAGGTTTTTATCGATAACCAGATTAACAAGCAGATCTCCGACGAGATCGTCAAACACCGCCAAAATTTAGCCGATGCGGGCGTCGCGGTCATCATCGCACAGATCGACAAAAACGAAAAGAGGCTCATTCAGACGCGCGTCATCACCTACGGGCTCGTTGCCGAGAACCAAACGGCGCACTTTACCAAAGAGATGCAGGGCATCATCGAGCAGTTTTTGGCAAATTTAAAAGATGAGTTTTTGCTCGATCACTGGGCACTGGAGGGTAAGATCCGCCAGGCTGTGCGCAAGCATATCTTTAGAAAGATCAAAAAATATCCGACCATCGTGCCGGTGATTTATTTAATGTAAGCGCGCTAAATTTAGCGAACAAGAGGGCTTTGATCTGCGGCGGGTGGTGAAATTTTATGGCGCGGGTGAGTTCTCGGGCGTGAAATTTTGCGATATGAGCGAGTTTTGCGGCGCGGAATTTTAAAGCGGCGAGTAAAATTTCGAGCGCAATTTTGGCGTAAAGTAAAATTTAAAAAGCGTGTCTAGCAAGGCCGCGGCGATCGGGTAGGGCGGCGCGTGATTTTGTAGATTAGAATTTATGGCGTAAATTTTAAAGGCGTGAAATTTCGGCCAGCGCAAATTTAGGCGCGGCGCAAAGAGGCGTAAAATGAAAGCAAATTTTAAAAAGAAGGTTTAATGAGTGAAATTTTAGATACGGCACGAGAGGTGCTGAGGCTCGAAGGAGCGGAGCTTTTGCGGCACGCGGATCTTATCGGCAGCGAAATTGAGCGAGCCGTAAACTTGATCCTTGCTTGCAAGGGCAAGGTAATCGTCACCGGCGTGGGTAAGAGCGGCCATATAGGCGTTAAGATCGCTGCGACGCTTGCCAGTACCGGCACGCCGTCGTTTTTCGTCCATCCTACGGAGGCGCTGCACGGCGATCTGGGTATGATTGGCAAGGACGACATGGTGCTTGCGATCAGTTTTAGCGGCGAGAGCGAGGAGTTGGTTAGAATTCTGCCACACCTCAAACGCTTCGGCGTGAAGATCATCGCGATGGCGCGCGATAAAAATAGTTCGCTCGGCAAGGTTTGCGACGAGTTCATAAGCCTTAGCATCGTCAAAGAGGCCTGCCCGCTCGGCGCCGCGCCTACGGTTTCTACGACGCTAACGCTCGGTTTGGGCGATGCGTTAGCGATCTGTTTGATGAGGCAGCGCAGATTTGGCAAAGAAGATTTTGCAAATTTTCACCCGGGTGGCAGCCTCGGCAAGCGGCTTTTCGTCAAAGTAAAAGACGTGATGCAAAGTAAAAATTTGCCAGTTGCAAAGCGTAACGCCAGCTTAAAACAAGCTATCGACGTTATGACGCACGGAAAGCTCGGCACCGTCTTGTTAGTGAACGAAAAGGGCGCGCT
>NZ_CALHIK010000116.1 GCF_938030785.1 uncultured Campylobacter sp. | reverse complement strand
CCGAGAGCTTTCCCGCGGTATTCATCATAAATTTGCTCATCTTTCACCTCTGCTATTTGCTTAGCGGTCGATTTTTTAAGTTCGTTTCGTTCGTGCTACTGGCGCTAATTGCGCTAATTGCGAGCGCGGCTTTATTTTTGATCGTAAATTTCGACTCAAGCTTCAACGTCGTGGCGATCGATGCGATCGTCCATACCGACGCAGCCGAGACGCGCGAGTTCGTTTCGCAGTTTCTTAACCCTGCGACGATTTTATATTTAGCAGTGCTGCTTGGCTGCATCTTTGCGGCGCTAAAAGCAGGGCAGAGAAAGAGGGAGCAAACGCATAGCCGCCTAAGATTGCTGTTAGCGGCGATTTATATTATCTATGGCACGATCTTTTGCGCGGATATCGCCGTTAAGGCTTTCCGGGGCAAGCAGAGCTATATAACCAAGCTATCGCAATACGTCCCACTGGAGTTTTCCTTTACGATAAAAGACTATCTGAGCGATAAAAATTTCATCACCGATATGCGCGAAGTGCAGCTCGGCTACGATGAGGCGAAGCGCGCGAACGAAAGCGTTTTAAAAGGCGGCGCAAATTTAGATCGGCAAAGCTCTGCCCCTGACCTTGCGTCTCAAAATTCTACGCCGCAAAGCCCTGGTACGATCTTAAATTCCAAAATCCCTGACGCTTCTACAAACCCCGCCTCGCAAAAGCCTCGCGTCAAAAATATCGTCCTAATAATCGGCGAGAGCTTGCAGCGCGGCCATATGTCGCTGTATGGATACAGCGTTAGAACCACGCCGCTTTTGGAGGGTCTCGAGGCGAGCGGTAATCTCATAAAATTTAGCGATACGATCTCCCCTTATGCTACGACGAATCAGGTGCTGATGCGGCTTTTAAATTTCAGTAATTACGAAAGCGAGCGGCAAAAGGCATGGTTTCGCAGCCTTAGCATCATCGATATGTTTAGCCTAAGCGGCTACCGCACCTTTTGGATCAGCAATCAAGAAGCCTTCGGCGCGCACGCGCTAAGCGCCAAAAGCGCCGCCGATCGCGCGGACGGGGAAACCTTTCTCTCAAAGAGCAATCTTTATGAAACCGTCCGCATCAAGCCCGACGGAGCGCTACTTCCGCTCATAAATCAGGCGAAAGCGGGGCAGAGCGAGCGAAACTTCTACGTGATCCATCTCATCGGCAACCATATGGATTACAGCCTGCGCTATCCCGAGGGATTTGGTAAGTTTAGCGCGGCGGACGTAAAGGCCAAGCTCACTTCCGATCAGAAAAAGGTCGTTGCGTATTACGACAACAGCGTGCTTTACAACGATTTTGTCATAAATGAAATTTTTAAAATTTTCTCTGCAGATGACAGCCTCATCGTCTATCTTAGCGATCACGGCGAAAATTTATACGAAAACGGACGCCTCGGGCACGGCATGGAGAGCCGCTTCAGCTATGAAATTCCGCTGCTTTTTATAGCCTCGCGCGAGTTTTTGACCGCTAATGCCGAGCTGTGGCAGAGGTTGGAAGCGGCGAAAGATAAGCCTTTTATGAGCGATGATTTGGCGCATCTGCTGGCCGATATTATCGGCGTCGCGCCGCTTGAGCTCGATACGCGCAGAAGCCCGATACGAGCGGATTTCAATACTTCGCGCAAGCGAATTGTAGGCGAAAGCGACTACGACGAGAAATTAAAAAGCGCTAAGGGCTACGAGCTCGAATAGGCGGATTGCCTTTATCCGCACATATTGCGCGCCGCTGCGCTATGTAAGCGGCGAGACGCAAAATTTTCAAGAGCTAGATACGCTATCCGAAAAAAACAGGCTCGGCGTAAAGTCTATAAAATTTCATATAAAATTTAGAAATTTAGATAAAATTTCAAAAAATCTACACCAAGGAGCTTAAATGAAAGAGATTTATCCAACCGGTTTCGCGCCGAAAAAGGCGCATTATGCGCCAGGCATCTTAGACGACGACGGTACGCTCTACGTCTCGGGGCAGTTAAGCGTGGATCCGCGCACGGGGACCATCCCGGAGGGTCTTGCTGAGCAGACCGCGCAGGCTCTAAGCAACGTCGCGGCAGTGCTGGCCGCCGCGGGCGTAGATAAAAACGACGTGCGAATGTGCCGCGTCTATACGCCTGACGTCGCGAACTGGGACGTGATCGACGAGCAGTACGCGCTGTTTTTCGGCGCGCACAAGCCCGCTCGCGTCGTAGTGTCGACTACGGCTCTACATTTCGGCTGCCTCGTAGAGATCGAGGCCGTCGCAAAAATAAAAGAGAAAAAATAGGAGAGAAAATGAGCGATTTCATCTGCACGAGCTGCGGCAAGCACGCGCCCATCGATACTTTGAGCTATAAATGCGACTGCGGCGGGCTGTATAAGCTAAACTCCGATGCGCCTAAATTTAACCCCGCGCTCGTAGATCAAAGCGAGTTTAGCATCTTTAGATACCGTAGGTTTATGGGTATCGATACGGCGAAATTTAGAGAAATTTCGATGGGCGAGGGGCTTACGGCGAGCGTGAAATTCGGCGAAGACCTCTATCTCAAGCTCGATTATGCGATGCCTACGCTTTCATTCAAAGATCGCGGGGCGGCGGTTTTGGTGCTGCACGCCAAAAATATCGGCGTGAAAAAGGTGCTGCAAGACTCCAGCGGCAACGCAGGCAATGCCGTGGCGGCGTACTGCGCTCGCGCGGGCATCGAGTGCGAAATTTACGTTCCGAAGGGCACATCGCCCAAAAAGATCGATATGATCAAAAGCCACGGCGCGCACGTCACGGTATTTGACGGCAGCCGCGACGAGACGGCGGATGCGTGCCGCAAAAAGGCCGCGCAGGAGCAGATCTATTACGCCAACCACGTTTATAATCCGATCTTTTACGAGGGCACGAAGAGCTACGTTTATGAGATCTACGAGCAGCTGGGCAGGGTGCCGCGCAATATTTTCATCCCGGTGGGCAATGGTACGCTGCTGCTGGGCGCTCAAGCGGCGCTAGGCGAGCTATATGAGGGCGGCTTTATCGAGGCGCTGCCAAAAATTTTCATCGTTCAGGGCGAGCGTTGCGCTCCGCTTTTTGGCGCCAAAGGTGCGGCGCGCGAGATTAAGCCGCATCCGACGCTAGCGGAGGGTATCGCGATCGCAAGACCGATGCGCGCGGCCGAAATTCTTGGCTCTAGCTACGCGGGCGAGCGCGAGGTGATCTTGGCGAGCGAGGGCGATATATTGCCTGCTAGAGCGGCGCTTGCGCGCGGCGGATTTTACGTCGAGCACACGACCGCAGCTACCTACGCGGCTTATCTGCGCTACAAAGAAAGCCGCGATCTGCAAGGAGATAGCATCATCCCGCTTTGCGGCGCGGGACTAAAAAGCGATCATTAAATTTTAAGCGCTCGGCGTGGAATTTGCGCGGCTAGCTAGCGGCGAGGAATTTAAAATTTTCACCGCTTTAAATTTAGCGGATTTACGAGCCCATATTTTTGTGGAATGTTTAAAATTTAACGACGCGTAGGCTTTTAAATTTAAATTTATACCAAAGCGCGGAAATGAGCCTTAGCTCTTGGTGTGATGCGATGATACGGCGCATTTTATGGACGACTTTGCCGCTAGCGGAATTTGGAAATTTTATCTACAGATAGTTGAATGAGCGCCATTTAAATTTGAAATTACGGTCAAAATTTTATAAAAACTAATCTGCAAGGTGCGGTGCTGTCCGTCCGTTTCGTTTATAAAATTTAGCCATTTTTATCGCTCTTGGCGAGTGAACTTATACGCAGAGATCAAATTTGCGCGGTTATTTTGGATTTCCTTTAGCGATGCGCGTAAATTTAAGCACAAATTCGCTTTTCGCCGCAGTATAGGCGTCGCGGTCGAACTCGAAGCGCTTGCAAAGCTCTAATTTAAGCGCCTCGTACCGCTTGGCAATATCCGCATTCGCTCGCAAAAAATCTCTAAAAAATATCTCATCTGTATCGCCGAAATTTCGCAGATGCATGTGAAAAACGCGCTCGGCAAACCCCGCTTCGGTGTAGCCCTTATTTAGGCTGCAGCGGCTCCCCTTTTCGCTCATTA
>NZ_CALHIK010000115.1 GCF_938030785.1 uncultured Campylobacter sp. | reverse complement strand
CTTAGATTCTCAAAATTTCGACGGACTAATGCTAAGCAACGACCGGCAGATCGGCATTTGCGAGACCGCCTTAGAGGCACTGCAAAACGCGCGCGAAAAGCTTAAAAACGAGGAGCTGGAGATTTTCGCTTTTGAGATAAATCGCGCGATCGCCGCCGTAGCGCAGGTTTCGCGCCCTTTTGAAAGAGATGAAATTCTAGACGAAATGTTCGGGAATTTTTGCCTCGGAAAATAGCGTTTTAGCTACTAATTAGCCAAAATTTAATATAATTTCGCATTTTAAACGAGGCTATTTGATGAAGGATAAAGCTCAATATTTTTTGGCACTGTGCTTGATAAAATTTACCAAATTCGCGCCTAAAAATTTCATAATTAAAATGTTCGATAAGCTCGCTATTTTGATATCTTGGAAGCTTGCAAGGCGCGTTGCCGTCGCGAAAGAAAACCTCCGCATCGCATATCCGCAAAAAAGCGAAAGCGAGCTTGGTGCTCTTGCGATCGAGAATTTTCGCAGTATCGCCAGGACGCTTGCCGACACGGTTTTATTTTACAACGGCAGGTTTAAATTTGAAGATCTCGTTTCAAACGGAGAGCAGGCGCTAGCGCGCGTCCGCGAGCTAAGCAAGGGCAATTCCAACGGCATTTTATTTTTCACCGCGCATTTTGGAAACTGGGAAATTCTAGCCAATTTTTTCGGCGCCAATGGCTTTCCCGTCTCGGTAGTGGGGCGCCGCGGCGATAACGAGCTTATCGAGGAGCGTTTGGTTACCCCTTTTCGCAAAAAATACGGCAACGACCTCATTTATAAGGACGATGCGATGCGCAGGCTCGTGCAGGCGCTAAAGCAGGGGCGCAATGTAGGCATCCTGCCCGATCAAAAGCCCGGCACAAAAAACAGCCTGCTTACGACCTTTTTCGGACGGCAATGTTACACCACGAAGACCATCGCGTCGCTTTATTTGAAATTTCGTCCCGTGCTGATCCCGATCTTTGCGCGCCGCGGAGAGGATGATCGCTACGAGATCGTGATCAAGGATTTCCCGCCGCTGCCTAAAGGGCTAAATAAGGATGAGGCCGAGCTGTTTATCACGCAAAAGTGCAACGACATTTTCGAAGAGGTCGTGAGAACCGCGCCGCAGCAGTGGTTTTGGATGCACAAACGCTGGAAGATGGACTAGCTATGGCGCGGCAAATTTTAAAAGGCGAGAGCAGACAGGGCGCCATAAGAAATTTATCCGCGCCGCAGGGCTTGCGCCTTTTTGTAAAAGAGCAAAGCGCCGTAAATTTAGGTGGTGCCGCACGAGAGGGCAAAATTTTAAATCGCGAAAATTTCGTAGCAATCGCCACTGCCGCGCGAGCGAGCAAAAATTCGGACTTCAAAAATTTCATATCGGTTTGCGGCCGTTCCTCTTGCACTTTGCGACGCGAAAGCTTTAGAGATAAAAATTTAAGATCGAGCACCCATGGCTACGTATGGCGCGTGGATAGCGGGCCTCTAAATTTAAACAGCGAAAACTCCGCTGCAAATCCGTCCGCCCCAAAAAATCCGCATCGCAAAGCGCTCATATTAAGCGACGGCCGCAAGGGGCATGAGAATCAAAGCATCGCATTTTGTGAGCTAAAAGGGCTTGATTTTTGTATTTGCAAGATCACTTACGCAAACAAGCTTCTTAAACTTTGCTCCTACGCGCTTGATTTTTTCGGACTTTATTTTAAAATTTTTAAGTGCGACTTCGGCGAGGGCGGCACGGCGGCGGACCTCAAAAATGGATCAAATTTAAATAGTCCCGCTTTAAATAGCTCCGCCTCGCAAAATAGCGTAAATTTAGACGCCGCGCCGAATGGCACCAATTCAGACGCCGTATCATATAACGCAAATTTAGACGCTCTGGCAGATCGCAATTTAAATTTTGCGGATTTTAATCTATTCGTAGGCACGGGCTCGACGAGCTATTACGCGCTGAAATTTTACGCGCGTAGATACGCAAAGCCGAGCGTAGCGCTAATGTATCCGAAGGGCTACCGCAAGGATTTTAGCGTCATTATCGCAGGCGCGCATGACCGCCCGCCGCCGCGCGCGAACCTTAAAATTTCGCCCGTCTCGCTTAGCTTTTCGCGCCCGCAGGGGCTGTATCAGCCGCAGCGCAAATCCATCGGATTTATCATCGGCGGACCGAATTCCTGCTTTGAGATGGGGGATGAAATTTTAAAACAGATTGAAGCCGTAAGGGCGCAGTTTGCGGACTGTGAGTTTGCGCTAACGACCTCTCCGCGCACGCCGCGAGTTACAGAGAGCGCGCTAGCTAAGCTTAGCTGGGATTATAGCGTGATTTACAGCCGCGAGCCAGTAAATCCGATCGGCGATTTTTTGGCGCAGTGCGAGTGGGTTTTTATCAGCGAAGACAGCGTTTCGATGATAAGCGAAGCCGTATCTAACGGGAGCGCGAGCGTAGCTATTTTGAGTTTAAAACGCAAAGACGCTCATAATAAATTTGACGATTTTATAAGCTCTCTCGTTTCTACGGGATATGCTAGGCGCTATGACGAAGCGCTAAAAAAGACTGCGAAGTACGATCTGAAGGCATTTGTGAGGGAGATAGAGTTATGAGGGTCGTGCAAATTTTGCCAGAGCTAAACGAAGGGGGCGTCGAGCGCGGCGTAGTCGAGCTAAATAGGGAGTTTGCGCGGCGCGGCATCGAAAATTTCGTTATCAGTAACGGCGGCAAATTGGCGCCCGATATAGAAAACGAGGGCGGCGTGCACGTGCAGCTCGACGTTTGCTCTAAAGATATCCTAAGCGCTCCGTCGCGCGTTTTAAAGCTGCGTAAAATTTTAAGCGAGATCGCTCCAGACATCGTGCATGTCCGCTCCCGCGTGCCGGCGTGGCTGGTTAAATTTGCCCATCCCAAAGCAAAGATCGTAAGCACCGTGCACGGGATAAATTCTGTAAATTTCTACAGCAAAATCATGACGGATGCGGACGCGATCATCTGTCCTAGCGGCTATGCGCGCGATCACGTGGTGCGAAGCTACGGCGTAGATGCGACCAAGATCACGATCATTCCGCGCGGTATCGATCTAGAAAAATTTAATCCAAAAAATTTAGACGAGCGCTTCATCAAGGAATTTCGGCAGAATTTTAACCTTGCGCAGGATGATTTTATTGTCTCCGGCGTAGGGCGCATCACGCAGATTAAGGATTACAAAACCCTGATCCGCGCCGCAGCTTTGGCAGGCGAACAAAAGCTTAAAATTTTGATCGTAGGCGGCGTGGGAGCGGGTCGCGACGAGTATTTTTCCGAGCTAAAATCGCTCGTAGCTGAGCTTGGACTGGACGAGCGCGTAATTTTTGCAGGCTCGCAGAGCAAGGTGGCAGAAATTTACTCGCTCTCGTCGGTCACGGTAAGCGCTTCAAGCAAGCCCGAGAGCTTCGGGCGCTCGATGGCTGAGGCGATCGCGCTAAACTGCCCCGTGATCGCGACCCGCCACGGCGGTGCGCTGGATATCATAAAAGAGGGCGAAAACGGCTATTTTTTTGACGTGGGCGACGCACAGGCGTTAGCGGGGCTGTTTGCTCCCGCGCGCGAGCTGAAATTTGACGGCTACGGCTACGTTTCGCAAAACTTCAGCCTGGAGCAGATGGTAGAAAAAACGATAAAGGTTTATGAGAGTTTAATATGAAAAAATTTTTTTACGAAAACGGCGCGCTTAGCGGCTGGAGGATCACATTTTTAACGCTGCTACTTCTTTGGTGCGCGTCGCTGTTTTTCAAAAACGCGGTCTATCAGATCTCCTTTGTGGCGCTAAATTTACTCTTTTTGGCGCATCTATTGTATTTTAAAAACTATGCAATTTTAAGCGAAATTTTGAAAAAAACGAGATTTATCTCGATCTGCTTTGTCTGTTTAGTGGTAACGCTAGCGATCTCAAACCTCATAAACGAGGCCGTGATCTCAAAAAAAGCGTGGCAGAGCACGCTATTTTTCGTGCTTCGATACGGCACGATATTTTTGGTGCTTTGTTATTTTTACAAGCTCAAATTTTTTGATGAAAACGCCGTTTTTGCCTTTTTGTTCGTGGGGCTTGGAATTTTATCGGTAAGCGTGATCTATCAGCTTGTAAGCAGCGCCGATGCGATCGTCTTTTCAAGCGACTCTGTTCGCGGCGGACTTAGCGGATCGCTTTCGAACCGCAATATCTTAGGGCTTTTTATGGGCTTTGGACTCTGCCTTAGCGCGGTGGCGATACGGTGGCCTTTAGCACTTAAATTTGCCGCTTTATTTTTATTTGCATTTTTTATGATCTTTTCATTTTCCAGAGCGGCGTGGGTCGGCGCGTTTTGTGCGCTTGCGTTTTACGGCACGCTAAATTTAAAGAGTCTAAACAAAAAATACCTGCTTTTCACGGTGGGTTTCATCGCGCTTTTTGCCGTTTTGCTTGCGCTTTCGCCGTCGTTTGAGCAAAGGCTGGCCGCGCTATTTAGCGGCAACTCCTCAGGCAGAACCGTGATTTGGAGCTATATTTTGGAAATGGCGCAGCAAAAGCCTATCTTGGGCTACGGGCTGGGCTCATATATAAATTTGCCAAACTCCCCGGTCCTTGAGCATCCCGAATACAACGCGCCGCATAATCTATTTTTAGAAATTTTACTTTATAGCGGCGTGCTCGGCCTTATCTTTTACGGCTTGATTTTATTTAGCGTTTTTAAGGAGTGCGTTCAAAGCAGGCAGTTTGGGGTTCTTACGCTTCTGATCTATCTTTTGATAGATTGCCAGTTCGATCACGGCGCATATCTATCGAAAGAGGCGCTAAGTCTGGCTACGATTTTGAGCTTTTTGGCTTATCGCATGAGGATCGAGCGATGATCTACGCGGCGGTTTTGGCTTTTGCGGCAGCGGCGCTTTTTGTGTGGTTTTGCCTACGCTTTGCGTGGTGGGCGAAGGACCAACCTTACGAGTATCCGCGCGTGCTGATGTATCATATGATCCGCGAGCATCTGCCAAAGCATGCCTCTAAATTTAACCGCTTGCGCGTAGAGCCCGCCGCGTTTGAAAAACAGCTTGCGTGGCTGAAGCGAAACGGTTTTACGAGCTACACTCTAAGCGAGCTTGCAAGCTTGGATAAAAAGCCTGCAAAGGCGGTTTGCATTACTTTCGACGACGGATACCGCGATAATCTCACGGGCGCTCTGCCGATACTTCAAAAATACGGCTTTAAGGCGACGATTTTCATCGTGAACCGGCGCTTTGACGGGAATTGGGCGACCGATAAGGATCTAAAAAAATCAAGCGACGAGCTAAATCGCGAGCAGATGCTAAGC
Organism: uncultured Campylobacter sp.; assembly: GCF_938030785.1. Classification (GTDB taxonomy): domain Bacteria; phylum Campylobacterota; class Campylobacteria; order Campylobacterales; family Campylobacteraceae; genus Campylobacter_B. The sequence continues at coordinate 14,072 of NZ_CALHIK010000115.1, read as the reverse complement.
GATCAGGAGGTTCGCGAGCTTTTGCAAAGCGGGCTTATCGAGATCGGCTCGCATACGCTCGATCACGCAAACTTGCCTAGCTTGGACGCGGCAGAGCAGCTGCGCCAGATGAGCGAATCAAAGCGTGAAATAGAGGCAAGATTTGGCATTTGCTGCAGGGCTTTTGCCTATCCGTTCGGCTTTTACGACGAGATTAGCGTCCGCTGCGCGCGCGAGACGGGATTTAGCTGCGCCGTTACGACGAAAAACGACGTGTTGCGCCCACACTACTCAAATTTTGAAATTCCGCGCATCATGGTTAGCGGTAGGCAGGGGCTTTTTAGCTTTATTTTGAAGATGAAAAAGGGCAGAAATAGATGAAAATCGCCTATCTTTGCTGCTCCAGATTTTACGGCGGCGTCGAAAAGATCGTGATCGACTCGCTAAATGAGCTTTGCAAAAGCGAGCAGACGGCGCTAATCGTGCCCGATAGATGCGAGTTTTTACAGCGTCTGGATGCTCGCGTGCAAATTTATCAGTACAAAAGCCGCGACAAACGCTACAATCCGTTTTTGTTCGCTGAAATTTATCGGTTTTTACGCTCGGGCGGATTTGAAATTTTACATTCGCACGGCGCCAAAGCCGCACAGATCGGCTTCGTGGTCGAAAAATTTTTAAATCTTAAGCTCGTTGCGACCAAACACAACGATCGCAAAGCGCCGGTTTTCGATCGCGTGCGAAACGTCATCGCAGCCTCGCGCAAAGTCGCAACTACGATAAATCACGCCGCAAAGGTGATATATTTCGGTATAGAGCCGCGGCTGGAGTTTGCAAATCGTGAAATTTTCGCGCGCTGCAAGGACGTGGAGGGTGCCGCAAACGAAGCGCCGAAGGAAACAAAAGACGCATGCAACGGTTCGGCTAGCGGCACGTTCGCGCCGCAAAATATGGCTGGCTCTGCATTTGCGTCGCAAGATATGCCTGGCGGGGCGGGTGTGTCGCAAGATACGCCTTTCGATGCGGACGCATCGCAAAATAAGACTAGTAGCGTATTCGTATCGCAACAGGGCGCAAACGCGGTGGCGGAAAATTTTAAATTTAGTATCGTCGCGGTCGGCAGGCTCGATAAGATCAAGGGTTTTGATCTTTTGATCCGCGCCGCAAGCGAGCTGAAATTTGATTTCGAGCTTAAAATTTACGGTCAGGGCGGCGAGAGGCAAAATTTACAAAATTTAATCGATTCGCTAAAATTGCAGGACCGCGTGCGATTGTGCGGCTTTTGCGACGACGTTGCAGCGGCCCTGAGCGCGTCGCACCTGCACGTCATCAGCTCGCGCAAGGAGGGCTTTCCGGTGATTTTGATCGAAGGTATTTTTTATTCGCCCGTGCTGATATCTACCCGCGCGGGCGGAATTTCAGAAATTTTAAGCGAGGAGTTTTTGTGCGAGGCGGCGGATCTAGGCGCCAAGATCGATGAAATTTACCGCACTTACGGCAAATACGCCTGGGCTTTCGCGCAAAAACACGCCGGTCTTAAGCAAACTTTGACGCTGCAAAATTATATTAGCTCGCTTAAAAATTACTACGAGGAGCTGTTATGCGAAGCCTAAAGATCGTGCATTGCGGTATTTTCAACGAATACGACGACGGTAATTTTTTCTACGGTATGGAGCGTAAGATCAGCCACGGGCTCGTTCGCAGCGGACACTTCGTCTATGATTTTAGCTACCGCGATTGGGAGCGGAGCCTGCGCTTTTGCGGGCTGAAAAACAGCGGGTTAGAGAAGATGAACGCCAAGCTCGTGCGTATCTGCGAAAATATCGGCGCCGATCTGCTTTTAATCGGCAAAGGCGAAAAGATCAGTCTTAGCGCGCTGCGGGCGATAAAATCGGCGCTTCCTAAGATTAAAATCGCGATCTGGTACGTCGATCATCTGCAAGAAAAACGGGAATTTTTCGAAAAATTAAGTTTCATCGACGTGTTTTTTTGGGCGAATGCGCTGAAGCTGCGCTATCTTTCGGCAAGATACGGCGCGAAATTCGCTTTTTTCCCAAATATCTCCGACGCGGCGTTTGATAGACGCCTAGACGCCGCTAAAACGACCGACGTAATCTACATAGCGCGCGATTATCAAGAGGACGTGAGGTATAAATTTGCGCTTTTGCTGCGCGATTTTTGCGAAAAAGAGGGGCTTAGGCTTAAAATTTTTGCAAGCCTCGGCGCGCCTGTCGTATTCGGCGATAAATTTCATCGCGAGATCGCGGCTGCAAAGATCGCGATAAATTTTAATCGCGACGACGAGCTTGAGTGCGCAAGCACTCATAAATTGCTCGGCGCGAGCGACCGCATGGCACAGTTTTTAGGATGCGGTGTCTGCACTTTTAGCCCCAAGATCGCGGGGTTTGAGCGGCTTTACGAGGATGGCTCGGAGATAGTTTATTTTGACGGTCCTGCGGATTGCTTTTCAAAGATCAAGCGCATTCTTGCCGGCGGCGAATACGCGCGTATCGCGCGGCGCGGCAGAGCTAAGACGCTAAAGATCGCAAACGCCGCCCGAGTGGCAAAATTTATGCTCGAGACGATCTTTGAAGAGAGCTTTGGCGCAGATGCCTGCGGTAAAATTTCTGATGAAAAATGCAGCGAGAGCGGCGGCGAACGTCACGACGCACCAAACGGAAGAGATAAAAGCGAGCGGAGCGATTTTTACAGTGAGCCTTACGAGTGGCGCGAGTTCGTCTATAAAAACGGAGAGAAATTCAGATGATTTATTTTGTAGCCTTTTTGATCTTTGCCGCCGTAGCGGGCGTTTCGCTGCGGTATAACTGGTGGCGGATCCCGCAGGGCTGGCATAAGGCGCGGGTGCTGATGTATCATAGCGTAGAGGAGCACAAGGGCGATAAATTCGACAAATGGCGGCTAAGACCTGCGGATTTTGAAAGACAGATCGTGTGGCTTGCAAAAAACGGCTTTAAAAGCTTTAAGCTTAGCGAGCTTATCGCGCTAGAGCGGCTGCCTAAAAAGGCGGTTTGCATCACATTCGATGACGGGTTTGAAAATAATTTTACCGACGCCTTTGAAATTTTGAAAAAATACGATTTCAAAGCGAGCATATTTTTGGTGCCGGACGCCGTGCAAAACGACTGGGAGCGCGCCAACACCGCTCATCTTGCACGGATGCTGAGCGAGGAGCAAATTTTAAAAATGCAAGCAAGCGGGCTGGTGGAGTTTGGCGCGCATACGATGCATCACGTAAATTTAGACCTTACCTACGCGAGCGATCCGCAGCTCGCCGCAGATGAGATCATCGCGTCCAAGGCTCGCGTAGCACGTATTTGCGGGCGGCCGTGCGAGGTATTTGCCTACCCCTACGGTAAATTTAACGACGAAATTTTAAATATCGCTAGATCAAATTTTAAAGGCGCGGTGGTCGTCAAGCGCGGACTTTACGAGGCGGGCGACGACAAATACGCCGTAAAGCGTATCGGCATTTTGGGCACGGAGGGGTTTTTTGATTTTTGGCTGAAATTTACTAGGATAAGGAACAAACTATGATTAAAGCGTCCGTTTATGCGATAGTGATGAATGAGGAGCGCCACATCGAGCGTATGCTGCGTAGCGTGGCGGATTTTGCCGAGATCATAATCGTCGATAGCGGCAGCACCGATGCCACGCTGCAGATCGCGCGTAAATTTACCGATAAAATTTACCACCACGACTGGCAGGGCGAGGGGGTGCAGAAAAACTACGCATTTTCGCTCTGCAGCAACGAATGGGTGCTAAATCTCGACGGCGACGAGGAGGTAAGTCCTGAGCTAAAGGGCGAGATAGAGGAGTTTATGAGCCAGAGCGATTACTCGGCGCTGGATATTAAATTTCACGAATACTCGCTAGGGCGCAAGTGCTCGGATCTAGTGCGCAAAAATACTCACATCCGCTTCTTTCGTAAGGAGTGCGGCGAGTATAAAAATATGGGGGTGCACGCGCAAATTTCGATCATAAAAGGCGCGGTGAAAAAGAGCAAATTTTGCATCAACCATTTTAGCGAAAAGCCGATCGCAGAGCTCGTTATGAAAAACAACAACTACTCTACGCTGCGCGCGCAGGGGGATTTTGAAAAGGGCAAAAAGCCGAGCCTTGCGAAGCTTTTGCTGATCTATCCGTTTGCGTTTTTTAAATCATACATTTTGCGCAGATCGCTTTTTGATGGGCGCAAGGGATTTATCACGGCAAATATTAACGCATTTTACGCGTTTTTAAAAGAGGCGAAACTTTACGAGAAGTATCTTAAAAAGGGCGAAGATTAATCGAAATGATAGAAAATTTTAGATATCATTGCGACCTAAATTTAACGGCGAAAAGGGCGAAAAAATGGACAAAAAAGTAGTAGCGGCACATAAAATTTCAGACGAAGAATATGAAAAAATTTTAAAAATTTTAGGTCGCGAGCCGAATCTGCTCGAGCTTGGGATTTTTAGCGCGATGTGGAGCGAGCACTGCAGCTACAAATCGAGTAAAAAATACTTAAGCGGCTTCCCGACCAAGGCGCCTTGGGTCATCCAAGGCCCTGGCGAAAACGCAGGCGTCATCGACATCGGCGGCGGCATGGCTGCGGTTTTTAAGATGGAAAGCCACAACCACCCTAGCTTCATAGAGCCGTTTCAGGGGGCTGCAACCGGCGTGGGCGGGATACTGCGCGACATCTTTACGATGGGCGCGCGCGTCGAAGCCAATATGAACTCGCTTCGTTTCGGTGAGGTGCGAGGAAGAAGCGAGAATGCCAGGAAGCAGCGCTATCTGCTTAAAGGCGCGGTTGCCGGCATCGCGCACTACGGCAACTGCATGGGCATCCCTACGATCGGCGGCGAGACGAGCTTCGATAAGAGCTTTGACGGCAATATTTTAGTTAATGCCTTTGCTCTAGGTATCGTTAAAAAGGATGAAATTTTCTACGGTAGGGCTGAAGGCGTTGGCAACAGCGTGATCTACGTGGGCTCTAAGACCGGTCGCGACGGGCTCGGCGGAGCCGTGATGGCGAGCGATAGCTTTAACGACGCGAACAAATCCCTGCGTCCGACCGTGCAGGTGGGCGATCCGTTCGCTGAAAAGCTGCTGATGGAGGCGTGCTTGGAGCTTTTTAAAACAGATTACGTCGTGGGTATCCAGGATATGGGCGCGGCAGGGCTTACTTCAAGCAGCTTTGAGATGGCGGGGCGCAGCGGTAGCGGCATGAGGTTAAGCTTAGACAAGGTGCCGATGCGCGAGGAGGGGATGAGCCCGTATGAGCTGATGTTGAGCGAGAGCCAAGAGCGTATGCTGATCTGCGCCAAAAAGGGCTGCGAGGAGAAAATCAAAGAAATTTTTGCCAAATGGGATCTCGACGCCGCCGTCATCGGCGAGGTGACGGATAGCGGCAAGATGGAGCTTTTTTGGCACGGCGAGCTGGCGGGCGTTATCCCGATCGAGCCGCTTAGCGAGGCTGCGCCCGTGCTGGATCGCCCGATAAAAGAGCCTGCATATATGGCGCAGATCGCGCGGCAAAATTTATGCGGCTGCGGCGCAAGCGAGCGCGAGCTGGACGCGGCGTTTGATAAAATTTTTGAGGACCCCGAAGTGCTAAATAAATCCTACATCTACGATCAATACGACGCTAACGTAGGGCTAAGCTCCGCTAAGCGTCCCGGCATGCTGGGCGCTGCGGTGATGCGAGTTAAGCAAAACGGCGTCAAGCTCGCGATGGCTGCGGACTGCAACACGCGGATGAATTATGTCCATCCTCGCATAGGCGCGGCGCTTGCGGTAGCGTCGGCGGGGCGAAAGGTCGCGATGAGCGGCGCGACGCCTCTAGCCATCACCGACTGCCTAAACTACGGCAATCCGCAAAATCCAGAGGTTATGTGGCAGTTCGCGCAGGGCTGCGAGGGGATCAAGCAGGCTTGCGCCGCACTAAATACTCCCGTCGTAAGCGGCAACGTAAGCCTATATAATGAAACGGGCGGCGTTAGCATCCAGCCCACTCCCGCGATCGTGTGCGTGGGCACAAACGAGGACGAGATCATCCCTAGCGATTTTTGCGCTAGCGGCGTGAACGTCTATCTGGCGGGTGACACGAAGGGCGTTTTTGCGGGCTCGCTTTATATGAAAGCGGTAGAAAATCGCGTCGCAGGCAGCCTGCCTGAGTTAAATTTAAAAGCCGAGCGCGCTCTGTGGGACTTCGCGATCGAGGCGGGCAGGAGCGGAGTTTTGGAATTTGCAAACTCCGTAGGAATCGGCGGCGTGGCAATTACGCTAGCTAAGATGGCGTGCGTAGGTGGCATCGGCGGCGAGTTTGAGATGAGCTGCGACGATAGTAGAGATATTTTCGACGAGAGCTTTTCGCGCGCGATTTTCGGTGTACGCGATGAGACGAAATTTAAAGAGCTGGCCGCAAAATACGGGCTAAGCTTAATGCGCCTAGGTGTTAGCGGCGGTGAAGAGTTTCGCATAAATTCCGTCCGCAAAAACCTTGGCGCGCTAAAAGAAATTTACTTTGGCGAGTTTGCCAAGATCGTAAAGAGCGAAGATTAGCGCGTGCTCGGCATTGTATTTCTTTTAATCGCGCTTTATATCTTTGCCCAGATCGGCGGAGTTTTCGGTAACTCCGGCTATCGCGGCAAGGCGCTAATGCAGCTAGGAGAGGCTAAAATTTTAGTAGCGCTTCTAGCCAAGGTCGCCAAAAGCGACGGGCACGTAAGCGAGTCCGAAGCTGCGATGATAAGCGAAATTTTGGACGATTTGGTGCGCCAAATGGGCGCCGGCGAGCGCGAGCGAGAGGCGCTGAAACTCGTTTATAAGCTCGAGAAAGAAAGTCTCGCAAACGTGCGCGAGCTCGCCGAGAAATATAACCAAACCTACCGCCCGAGCCCGAGCCGCAAAACTGGGCTAATCTATTTCTTTTTAAATTTAGCCTACGTCGATCGCGGTTTTAGCGCGGCAGAGCGGCGCACGATCTCGCAGATTTGCGACGGATTGGGCTTGCCCGAGCATATCCAAAGCCAGATGTTTGCGACCTTTGAGCGCAGCTTTTACGGCACATATTACGAAAATGGCGGCGCGCAAAGCGATACGGCTTACGACGAATACGACGGATATAGCACAAGAAGCGGCGGGTATTGGGACAAATACGGCGGCAGAAGCACCGGCGGCTACGGCAGCAGCAGTTATGGCGGCGGTACAGGCTACGGCTACGGAGGCTCGCAGAGCTCTGGCGGTTCATACGGCGGCGGATATTCTGGCGGATATGGCGGCGGATATTCGGGTAGCTCGCAAGGCTACGGATCGGCCAAAAGCAAAAGAGATCCGTATGAAATTTTGGGGCTCTCCAAGGACGCTACGTTTAACGAGATCAAGAAAAAATATCGCGAGTTCGTGAAAAAATACCATCCCGACATACTGATGGGCAAGGGCGCGGACGAGGAGATCATCCAGGAGGGCACGAAGAAGCTTCAGGAGATCAACGAGGCGTATAAAATTTTAAAGGAGCGCTTCGGCGAGAAGTAAGGCGAAATTTTAAAATTTGAGGGCGCAAAACGCCTTGAAATTTTAAGATGGATCGCGATACGGCGATAAGGTGCGGCGAAGGAATTTTAAGGTGCGATATCGCAATATGCGCGGCGTGCGAAAATTTCAGGTCGCGAGAAATTGGGTGCGGCGCGGCAGTGAAATGTCAAAGCGTGCGGCATAGTTAAATTTGTATCTAAATTTTAAAATTCCAAGCTTGCGAGACCTGCAGGGCGCTTAATACAGCCTTGATGCACATCGTGCAGGCAGTCTAGCATGCGGTACGAGAATTTTAAGTGCAAGATAAAGGCGGCAAGTATGCGTGGACGTTAAAATTTTAATATGTAATAGCGTTAAGGCTGCTTGTTATTTATGAAATAAAATTTTAAAACCAAACCAACACGAAAGGAAAAACATGGGATTTTTATCCAAAGACGAGGAGCAGCAGAAGCAGGGCGCTAAAAAGGCGGCGAAGCAACCGCCGATTTTGATGCGACAAACCCAAGAGATCATCACGAATATCGAGAAATATCTGGGCGCGCCGCTGCTTACCTATTTTAACTCGGGCGCGGGCAGCGTCTGCGGTAACGACGCGATCAGTATCAACGACCACCTCAAGGGCAAGCATTTCGAAAAGCTCTATCTTTACATCAAAAGCGACGGCGGCAGCGGCATCGCATCGCTTAAGATCGTCTCGATCCTGCGCAACCACTGCGACGAGCTGATCGCGCTGGTGCCGGCAAACTGCGCTTCGGCGGCTACGATGATGGCGCTTGGGGCGAATAAAATTTTAATGGGGCCGCTAGGCTATCTCACATCGGTCGATACTTCGCTGCGACACGAGCTTTCGCCCGTTACGAACACCAACGACCAAGCCAACGTCTCGATGGACGAGCTAAGCCGCGTGGTGAAGCTTTGGAAAAATAACGAGCGCCCGAACGACGAGAACCCGTACAAGGAGCTTTACAAATATATCCATCCGCTCGTTTTTGGCGCCGTCGATCGCGCAAGCAGCCTGTCGCTTAAAATTTGCCGCGAAATTCTGCGCTATCATTTCGAAGATGAGCAAAAGATCGCCTTTATCAGCGACAAGCTAAACAGCGGCTATCCGTCGCACGACTATCCGATCTTATTCAGAGAGGCTAACGAGCTTGGGCTTCAGGTCGAGAAGATGGATATGCGCCTAAGCGAGATGCTTCAAATTTTAAACGAGCTCTACGCCGAGATGGGGCAGCGCACCTTCACCGACTTCGACGAGAACAACTACCACGACAACAACATCGCCAATATCATCGAAATTTTGGGATGCCAGATCTACTATCAGATCGACAAGGACTGGTTTTACCGCGAGGAGGAGAAGCGCTGGATCGTGCTAAACGACGAGAGCTCGTGGCGCAAAAACGAGATCGACGGCAAAAATATCAAAAACAGCATCTATTATATTTAGTGCGGTTTTGGATTTCGCGTCGCTTTAAATTTGCGGCTTGTAAAATTTAAATCGGCGCGCAAAATTTAAACAGTCGGCGCGAGCGGTTTTGTGCGAACGCAGCGCGCTTGTTTGTCAAACGGCGCGGTTTGAAATTTGAAATTTGATCGATCCAGCGGCGTGCCTGCAGCTTTAAATTTAGCTAGGCGCCTTTAAATTCATGGCGCGCAATGCGGAATTTATCGCGCTTGTGCGATTAAATTTAGCGCGCGCTTGATGCGCTTTAAATTTTACCGATTTTGCGGTGTGCGCGAGTTGCTGCGCGCCTTAAAATTTTAAAAGGAGAAAAATGAAAAATTTGATTTTAATCTTTTCTGGGTTTTTGCTTGCGGGCTGCTTCGCTACGCCTTCAAAGGCCGGGAGCGGCGACGCTTTGAAAATTTTCGACGGCAACCAAAGGAAGGTCTATGAGGTGCGCGCGGGCGAGGTGTATGAAAACGGCAAGCTGCTGGGCAAATATGAAAAGATAGGCGAGGCGGAGTTCGGCGTCGCGACCGACGGGCAGGGTGGCTCCTACGCCTACACCGACGATAGCGCGGTTAAAAGCAAAAATTTAAAGAGCTACAACAAATATCTTTTCGACCCAAGAAGCGGCGTGAAGGTGGTGAAGTTTTACCACCAGGGCGGCATTTGCGAGGCTTACAGATCGGGCTATTTGGTGGATATTACGATTTATCGAAGCGTTTATGACGGCGAGGCGTTCGTTAAATCCTATAGCGCCAAGGCCTATATTTCGAACTCGCGCGCGCTAAGCAGCGATGAAAAATATGAATATCTAAGCCCTGCGCTTGCAAAAAATATGAGCGATCAGCAGCGACAAACGGCGCTAATGGAGCTCGTGGGCGATGACGTAGCCGCGCTTATGGATGAGCTGGAAAACAGGATGTGCAGGTAAATTTAAAATTTTAAAAGCGGCAAGAGGAGGCGCCAACCTGGCTTGGCGATAAAAGCTGCGGCGTGAAATTTTAAATTTAGCCGGTTTGCGCCGATCTTTTCGGCTAAGCTTACGCTGCAGTTTAAATTTACGTTTTGCGCGCAGCTTTTAAATTTGGCCTTTGCAAGCGGCGCAGAATTTTAAAATTTACGTCCGCGCGAGCAAAGCGGCGGCATTTGAAAAGTAAATTTAAAATTTGCGCGCGGTAAATGCGGTAAATTTAGAAAATTTCGCTTTGCCGATTTTTGCTTCATAAATTAGGCAAAATTTTAAAATTTAAAGGATTTTTCGTGATGAAATTTTTTATCTCGTCTCTGTTTTTGGCTCTGTCGCTGCTCGGCTGCGCGGGCAAAAACTCGCCCACAACCGATAAAACCTACGTTCTTTCAAACGAGCTTGGAGATACGAAATACGCTTTTTACGGCGGCAATCTCTACGAAAACGGCGCGATTTTAGGCCCTTACGAAACGCGAGGCGATGCGAAGCTTGCGATTTTAGGCGGTAGCGGCGCAAATTTAGACGAAAACCCAAAGCTCATAAAACTATATTTTTTCGAGCGCAGATATGGCGCGATCTACGCCGTAAGCGATAAAAACGGGGTCTGCGCCGAGTACAATAGGGGAAATTTCGTAGATTTTCAAATTTTATTTAATATTTTTCAAAGCAAAGAGTGGTTTAATTATAGCGGCGGCATTTCTCGCGATAATGAGAGGCTAAAAGAGCTGAGTTCGGCGCGCATGGCGCAATTTAAAGGCGCAAAGCTCGGCGCGGCGGATGAAAAGACGAGGCACGAGTATCAAAAGGCTCGCCACGAGGCGATTTTGTATTTTCAGCTTAACGCAAACGATATGCGCGAGCTGATTTTTAAAAAACTATGCGAATAAATCAAAAGGAGAAAAGATGAGAGCGTTAATCAGCGTCAGCGATAAAGAGGGCGTCGTAGAGTTTGCTCGCGGGCTACAGAAGCTCGGATTTGAAATTTTAAGCACGGGCGGCACGTTTAAGCTTCTGCGCGAAAACGGCGTCGCGGTGCTCGAGGTTAGCGAGTACTCGGGCTCGCCCGAGATGTTTGAGGGGCGGGTTAAGACCCTGCATCCAAAGATCCACGGCGGAATTTTATATAAGCGAAACGACGCAAATCACGCAAGCCAAGCCGCGCAGCACGACATCGGCGGCATCGATCTAGTCTGCGTAAATTTATATCCTTTTAAAGCGACCGTAGCTCGCACCGACGATTTTTCCGAGATTATCGAAAATATCGACATCGGCGGCCCTGCGATGGTGCGAAGTGCGGCTAAGAATTTTGCCAGCGTCTATGTCGTCACGAGCCCGCTTGATTACGGCGAGGTTTTGCAAAATTTAAGCGGCGCGGACGAGAGCGAGAAGCTGAAATTTAGACAAAATTTAATGATTAAAGCTTATGAGCACACCGCAGCCTACGACGCGATGATTGCAAACTATATGAACGAGCGCTTTAACGGCGGCTTCGGCGCGAAAAAATTTATCACGGGCAGCAAGGTATTCGACACTCGATACGGCGAAAATCCGCACCAAAAGGGCGCGCTGTACGAGTTCGAGGAGTTTTTTGGCAACCATTTTAAGAGTCTAAAGGGTGAGGCGAGCTTTAACAATATGACCGATATGCACGGCGCGCTGATGCTGGCTAGCAGCTTCGGGGAGGCGCCTGCGGTGGCGATCTGCAAGCACGCCAATCCATGCGGCTTTGCCGTAAAGGGGAGCCTGCTTGAAAGCTACGTAGAGGCGCTAAAATGCGATCCAGTCTCGGCATACGGCGGCGTCGTGGCGATAAACGGCGTTTTGGACGAGGAGTTGGCGCATAAAATCAATGAAATTTTTGTCGAAGTTATCCTCGCCGCTCGCGTCACGCCCGCAGCGCTTGCGGTATTTGAAAAGAAAAAGCGTATTAAAATTTTCGAGCAGGGCGGGGAGTTTTTAATTCGCGAAAACGACAAGTATGATTTTAAATTTATTGACGGCGGCTTTGTGTATCAGCAGCGCGACTACGTGGGTGCGGGCGAGGTTGCAAACGCCCGCTGCGTCACCAAGCGCGCGGCGAGTGAGATTGAACTCGATGATCTAAAAATCGCGTGGCAGATCGCCGCGCTTACGAAGAGCAACTGCGTAGTTTACGTCAAAAATCGGGCGATGGTCGCGATCGGCATGGGTATGACGAGCCGCGTGGACGCCGCGCGTGCGGCAGTGGCAAAGGCTCGCGACGTGGGCGTCGATCTGCGCGGCTGCGCGCTTGCCAGCGAGGCGTTTTTCCCGTTTAAAGACAGCATCGAGATCGCCCATGCTGCGGGCGTCGCGGCGGTCGTGCAGCCAGGCGGCAGCATCCGCGACGATGAGGTGATCGCAAGCGCCGACGAGTTTGGCATGGCGATGTATTTTACGGGAGTGCGCCACTTTTTGCACTAAATTTCGCTTGCCTGCGTCGGAGCGGATTTATTGCGCTCGCTTCGTAGCTTTTTATGTCGTTGCAAATCTTAAAAACCGCGCCGGAGCGGATCTCGTAGCGCTAGCTTCATTGCGCGCGGCGTGGGTCTAATGCACGGTGCTTTGTTACGCGCCAGCTCGTAGCGGATCCGGCTACCTCCGTTATGCAGCCGTGCGCGATGTAAATTTGACTGCGCTCCGATACGCGGCGAGCGTGATGCGAATCGGACTACTTGCGTTTTGCCATACGGCTATGCGGCGCCGATTTAGCTGCGCAGCATACCGCTTCGTAGCGGTACGGCGCAGTTTAAATTTAATCACTCGCCGCCCCCTAAATGGTCGCGAAATTTTATCTTGCGACCGCGACGCGTAAATTTTAAATTTAATCGGCAGAATGCTAGGTTTGCCGCTATGTCTGCGTAGTTTGATATAAATTTATCGGTTTAAATTTACGAGGGCTACTCGGTTGCATTTTGCTAGGAATTTTAAAATTTACGCAAGTTCACGGGCTTCGTTGCGCCATAAATTTTAAAATTTACGTAGAATAGCGCGGCGTACGCGGCTTGGGCGAATGTTTTATTACGACGCGCGATTTCGACGCAGCCTTAGCGCGGTTTTATTACAGCGCGCAACTTAACGTAAATTTTGCCGTAGCCTCAAAATTTTGAGGCAAATTTTACCGAGCCGCGCTCAAGCGTCTTTAAATTTCGCCGTTTGTGGCAAATATCAAGCTCGGCAAAATTTCACTCTCGCTTCATTTAGAGATTGTAAAATTGCGCAAAATTCAAAACGAAAGGATCAAAATGAAAATTTTCAAAGCCCTAATCTGCCTCTTTGCTTTGGCGGCAGGTTATTTAGTCGTGCTAAATGCCGCAGACGGCGGCAGCGCGGCGGACGCAAATTTTAAAGTTAAAGGGGGCGGCATGAACGCAAACGTGAAAGAAATTTATCTAGCAGGCGGCTGCTTCTGGGGCATGGAGGCGTATTTTAAGCAGCTCGACGGCATAGTCGCGACGCAGGTGGGCTACGCCAACGGCAAGAGCGATAAAGCAAGCTACGAGGGCTTACATAGCAGCGATCATGCCGAGACGCTACACTTAAAATACGACGCCAACGTCATCAGCGAGCCTGAAATTTTGGCGCATTATTTCCGCATCATCGATCCGTTCTCGATCGATAAACAGGGTAACGATCGCGGTCGCCAATACCGCACGGGCATCTACTACACCGACGAGGCGAGCGGCGAGCTAGCGCGCTTTTTCATAGCCGCGCAGCAGGCGAAATTTAAAGAAAAGATCGCCGTAGAAGTGGCGCCGCTAAGGAATTTCGTCCGCGCCGAGGAGTATCATCAGGACTACCTCGGCAAAAATCCCGGCGGATACTGCCACATCGATCTGCGCCTCGCTAAAAAGCCGCTTGAGGACGATGAGAAATTTAAAGTGCAAAGCAAGGAGGAGCTGAAGAAAAATTTAACCGAGCTTCAGTATCAAGTTACGCAGGAAAAGGCGACCGAGCGGCCGTTTTCGAGCGAATACGACAAGAATTATAAAAAGGGCATTTACATCGACATCGTGTCGAAAAAGCCGCTGTTTTCATCCACCGATAAATTTGACGCAGGCTGCGGATGGCCGAGCTTTTCAAAGCCGATAACGACCGATGCGATCGCGTACGCGCAAGATG